>CALULT010000001.1 GCA_944321565.1 uncultured Paraprevotella sp.
TTTTTCGGATTACAAATCCTGATACTCCATTGCGTGGGATTTCAAATCCCCCGCAGCATATCCGCTGCGACGGATTTGCAATCCGGCGCAAACCGAGGATGCGGATTTCCGAATTCGCAAGCCCGAAAGGGCTTTCTGAAAACGCAATACAACAACTATACTTAATAGGTATGTTTTTTCGGATTTCAAATCCTGATACTCCATTGCGTGGGATTTCAAATCCCCCGCAGCATATCCGCTGCGACGGAGGACGGACTACAAGAGTTTCCCATGCACAAGAGTGACTTCTCCCCTTTTTCCGACCCGTTTATGTTGTCCGTGGATGCGTCCGGTGTTGTTCCCGTGGGCGTGAGACCCCCTCCGCCGCTTCGCGGCTCGTCCCCCTGCGAGGCGGGACAGTTTTTTCATGGCGCACAAACGGTTATTATAACCGAAAAATCCCCGGAAGTCAGGGCGGCTTCCGGGGATTTCAATTTTGATTTGTTTATTTTGTTTGCTCTTCCTTTTTGCATCCGGCAAAAATCAGGTCGATGACATCAGCCTTTTTGAAGAATTTCTTGGCGAACGCTTGCACGTCCTTCGTGGTGATGGACGAGATGAGGTTCTCGCGGTTCTTCGGGTCGTTGGAATCCACACCAGTCCGGTAGTAGTTGTAGAGCACCGTCATCCAGTAACTGTTATGCGGCTTGCTCTGTTCAAGCTCCTTCAAGGTGTTCTTGACCACTTTGTCCAGTTCCTCCTGCGTCACGCCTTCTTCGAGGATGTTGTCCACCTCCTTGTAAAGGAGCGGCTTCAGTTCGGTAGCCTTTTCGGGGTCGCATTCAAACGTCATGTACATGCTGTAGCTGTTATACGGCTCGCGCGAAGCACTGCCGCTCACGCCCACGCCGTATGTGCCTCCTGCTTCCTCGCGTATGGTCTTGGTGTAACGCGTGGTGAGGATGTTGCCGAGGATGCTGATGGTGTAGGCATCCTTCAGGTCATACTTCATTTCCTTGTTGAAGATGACCGCCACGGTGCTCTTGGGCGTTTCCATCGGCACGTCGATGACCTTCTCCGTCCGTCCTTTGGGGCCGCGCACGTTGCGGTCCACCCATTTCTCATGTCGGTAGAGCGACGGGATGGCTCCGATGTATTTCTCTGTCATGGCCTTGGCCGTGTCCTTCCCGATGTTGCCCACGATGAAGAAGGTGAAGTCGCTGGCGTCGCAGATGCGGTCGCGGTATGCCTTTTCGATGCGGTCGATGGTCAGCTTGTCCACATATTCGTCGTTGAACAGCTGCTGGCGTGGACTGTAGTTCGACACGATGCGCGACATGGAGTCGCGGATGACGGTCTGCGGTTGCCCGGCGAGCAGTTTGGCATAGATGTGGTTACGCTCGATGAGCACCTTGTGGGTCAGCGTGTCGAAACGCGGAGCCGTGAAACGGAGGTAGAGCAGTTGCATCATCGTCTCGAAGTCCTTGGGTGTGGAGCTTCCGCCGACGGTTTCATACAGGGTGCTGATGTCCACCTTGCAGCTGGCCCTCTTGCCGGTGAGCAGCTTGTCCAGCTGTACGTCGCTGTAGTCCCCCAGGCCATAGCTGGACGCGAAGTCGCCGGCCGAGGATGCGGCGGGCAGGAAGTCGATGTCGGTGTAGAGCGATGTGCCGCCCGGGCTGTAGGCCATGAGGGATACGGCATCCTTTTCGAAGTCGGCTTTGCGATAAATCACTTTTGCCCCGTTGCTCAGGGTCCATTCTTCGGCTCCGAACTGCGGGAGTTCCTTCACGGCAGTGATGCTTCCGCCTTGCGGTTCGTTTTCAATGAGCTTGCCTTCCACGTGGTTGTCCTCGTAGGCGGCCACTGTCGTTTTCTCCATTTCGTCCACGATGGCCCGTGCTTCCTGTTCTGTCAGATGCGTGGTGCCTTCGCTCGGCCCGCTGACGATGATGGTGCGGTTGTCGGCCTTCCACCATCTCCGTGCCTGTGCGGCCACTTCTTCCGCCGTGATGGTCGGGAGGATTTCTTTCACGGCTGTGGCGTAGTCCGTGATGTCAACGATGCCTTCGTTTTCAAGGAAGTGCGACTGCATTTCCTTGGCATACGAGTCGTTGCTGGTCTTGTCTTTGTCCTTCACGGCCGATTCCAGCATGGTCAGGAAGTTGGTCTTCACCCGTTCCAGTTCCGAGTCGGTGAAGCCGTGCTGATAGACTTGTTCGTGGGCTTCCAGTGCGCCGCGCAGGGCTGCAGCTTCCTCGTTGGGTTTGGCCGTGGCCATGATGTAGTAGCCATAATACCCGCGTGCCACGCCATAGAGTCCGACGGACGCGCTCACGTAGGGTGCTTTGCCGCTTTGCACGAGTTCGCCGATGCGGGCGGAAATCATGCTCTTGTAGAAGCTGATCAAGAGGCTGTTCTTGATGTCCTCGTAAGTGGTGTAGCCCTTGCCGTCGTATTCCTTCTCACGGAAGATGCGCACGACCTGCACGTTGGACGAGGTGGCTTCCTTGTCCGTGGCCAGGCAGAAGTAGGTCTCTTCGTGCGAGGGAATGTCGAAGAAAGGACGCGGCGTGGGATTTTCTACGGCGGGGATGGACGAGAACACGTCTTTGATTTTCTGTTCCATCTTCTTGATGTCGAAGTCGCCCACCACGACGATGGCTTCCAAGTCCGTGCGGTACCACTGGTGGTAGAAGTTGCGCAGTGTCTCGGGCTTGAACGTGCGGATGACGGCCGTGTCGCCGATCACGTCGCGTTCGGCATACATGGAACCCTTGTAGAGCACGGCGGCCTGTTGGTTGTACAGGCGGGTGGAGCTCTTGTCGCGGCTGCGCCATTCTTCGGTGATTACGCCGCGTTCCGAGTCAATGTCCTTGGGGTCGAGGGTCAGGTAATACGACCAGTCGTGCAGGATGAGCAGGCAGGTGTCGGTCAGCGTCTCGTCGGCCATGGGCACGTCGCTGATGTTATACACCGTCTCGTTCTGCGTGGTGTAGGCGTTCAGGTTGCCGCCGAAGGAGACACCGTGGCGTTCCAGCGTGGAAATCATGCTGTTGCCCGGGAAGTTCTTACTGCCGTTGAAGGCCATGTGTTCCAGGAAGTGGGCCAGGCCGTCTTGGTCGTCGTTCTCGAGCAGCGCACCGGCATTGCGGATGATGAAGAAGCTGGCGCGATCCTTGGGCTCTTCGTTGTGGCGTAAATAATAGGTAATCCCGTTAGGGAGTTTCCCCACATGGACGTTGGGGTCTGCCGGAAGCTTTTTGTTCCAGTCTATGGGCTGTGCGTAGCCCACAAGGCTGATGAAAAGCAAAGCCAGCAAAAGGACTTTTTGTTTCATTTTGTGTATCATTAAAAAATAGAAATAATGTTATTTTTGCGTATTGTCTTTTTCGCGGATTTCCACCCTCCGGATTTTCCCGCTGATGGTTTTGGGCAGCTCGTCCACAAACTCTATGACGCGGGGGTATTTGTAGGGGGCGGTCACTTGCTTCACGTGGTTTTGCAGGGTCTTGGCCAGGTTTTCCTTGTCCACGTCCCGGTAGTCTTTGGCCAGCACGATGGTGGCTTTCACCACCTGCCCGCGGATTTCGTCCGGCACACCGGTGATGGCGCATTCCAGCACGGCGGGATGGGTCATCAGCGCGCTTTCCACCTCGAAGGGACCAATGCGGTAGCCCGAACTTTTGATTACGTCGTCCACACGACCGACGAACCAGTAGTATCCGTCTTCGTCGCGCCAGGCCACGTCGCCCGTGTGATAAATGCCGTCGTGCCACACTTCGCGGGTCAGTCCCGGGTTGCGGTAGTATTCCTTGAACAGTCCCAGCGGCTTGCCTTTCGACGTGCGGATGACGATTTGGCCTTGCTCGTTCGGTGCGGCGGGAGTCCCGTCGTTTTTCAGCAAATCCACCTCATATTCGGGGTTGGGCACACCCATCGAGCCGGGTTTCGGCTCCATCCACGGGAAGGTGGCGATGGTCAGTGTCGTCTCCGTCTGCCCGAAACCTTCCATGAGCTTGATTCCCGTCAGTTTATAAAAGGTGTCAAACACCGAGGGGTTGAGGGCTTCGCCCGCGATGGTGCAGTATTGCAGCGAAGAGAGGTCGAATTGCGACAAGTCTTCGTGGATGATGAAGCGGAAGATGGTGGGCGGTCCGCAGAGTGAAGTGATGTGGTAGTCCTGTATCATCTTCAGGATGTCCGCCGCGTGGAATTTCTCGAAGTCATAGACGAACACCGTCGCGCCGGCTATCCATTGCCCGTAGAGCTTGCCCCACACGGCTTTCCCCCATCCCGTGTCGGCCACGGTCAGGTGGAGGCTGTCTTTGTGCAGGTTGTGCCAATAGCATCCCGTGACGATGTGCCCCAGCGGGTAAGTGAAGTCGTGGGCCACCATTTTGGGCTCGCCGGTAGTTCCCGAGGTGAAGTACATCAGTGAGATGTCATCGTTTGAGTTCGGATGTTCCGGGCGCACAAACGGCTCGGCTCCCAACACGCCTTTTTGGAAATCCTCGAATCCGTTGGGCACGATGGGGCCTGCGGAAATCAGGTGCTTGATGGACGGGGAGTAGGGGAGCGCGTCTTTCACGTGTTTGAGGATGACTTCTTCCCCGGCGCAGACGATGGCCTTGATGTCGGCCGCGTTGTTCCGATAGACGATGTCCTTGCCCGTCAGCAGATGGGTGGCAGGGATGGCCACGGCACCGATTTTATGCAGGGCGATGATGGAAAACCAGAATTCATACCGCCGTTTCAGGATGAGCATCACCATGTCGCCGTGGCCGATGCCCAACGATTGGAAATAGGAGGCGGTGCGGTCGGTGTAGTCTTTGAGTTCGGCGAAGGTGAAGTCGTGGTGTACGCCGTGGTCGTTGGTCCAGCAAAGTGCGATTTTGTTTGGTGCTTCGGCTGCCCAAGCGTCCACCACGTCATATCCGAAATTGAAATTTTCCGGCACTTTTATGTGGAAGTGCTTCACGAAGTCTTCTTGCGACGTAAAAGTAGTTTGACTAAGAAATTTCTCCAACATAATCCTTGTCTTAAAAGCCTGCAAAGTTACGCTTTGCACTTAATTGGGTACAAAGGTAGTAAATAATGTCTTATTTTGGCTCGCGGGGCGGGGAAAAATGCAAGCGAGGCTACTTAATTTGCTTGTGCGGCTTGCAAATTTTCTGCTGCGGTGATACCATCTGCTGCGGGGGATTTCAAATCCCCCGCTTTTGAATATCAGGATTTGTAATCCGCAAAAATAAATCCAATTTGCATTTACTCGCGCCATGGGAAAGCCCTTGCGGGCTTGCGGATTCGGAAATCCGCGTCTTGGGTTGCGCCGGATTCGGAAATCCGTCGCAGCGTGACATCCGCATGGCGCATGAAAGGGTCGTTACGACCCTCCGCATGGAGAACAAAACGGCCATTATGGCTGTCTGCTGCGGGGGATTTGCAATCCCCCGCCATGTAGTATCAGGATTTGTAATCCGCAAAAATAGTTCCTATTTGCATTTGCTCGCGCCATGGGAAAGCCCTTGCGGGCTTGCGGATTCGGAAATCCGCGGCTTGGGTTGCGACGGATTCGGAAATCCGTCGCAGCGGGAACTTTCATTCGAGGTTCACCACCGTGATGCCCGCCCCGCCGAACTGCACGTGTTCGTCGCGACAACTTTTCACGCCGGGGACGGTTTGCAGGTATTGCCGGATGAGGGTGCGCAGGATGCCGGAGCCCGTGCCGTGCAGGATGCGCACACGCGGTATGCCCAGCAGGATGGCATCGTCGATGAAGTAAGTCACGGCGTTGATGGCCTCGTCGCCCCGCATCCCCCGCACGTCGATGTCCTGTTTGAAGTTCAGCTTTTTGTCATACACGGCATCCTGGGTTTGCTTGCTGAGATACGTGGCGGTTTGTATCTGCGCCTTGGGTTCGGGTGCGGCGGCACGTTCCAGCCGTTCGGTCTTCACGTTGGTGCGCATCATGCCGAAGGTGACGATGGCGTTTGTCCCATTTATCTCTTCTATCCGTCCCACTGTCGTTTGCCCTTTGAGCCGCACCGTGTCGCCCGCCTGCAGGGGCTGTTCGGCCTGTCGTGCCGCGCGGGCGCCTTCGGCCAGCGGGTCGGTTTTCCCTTTTTGTTGTGCGGCCTTTTTCTCCTTGCGTTCGGCCTGCCTTTTCCGGCGTTCCTCCAACTGTTGCATCTTGCGGGCGATTTTCTCGTCCTCCTGCGCCTTGTCAAACTCTTCCACGGAGGTCTTGAAATCCTCCAGTTCCCGCCTTGCGCCTCGCGTCTTTTCTTTTTCGGCCTGTGCTTCGCGGATGGCCTGGATGGTATGTTCGATTTTGGCGTTCGAGGCTTTCAGCAGTTGTTCGGCCTCTTCTTTTGCCTTTTGCAGGATTTCTTTCCGTTCGCGTTGCAGCTCGTTGATTTCCGTTTCATAGCGGGCAATGATCTTCTCCATTTCCTTTTCCCGCTGGTGGATGGTCTGCCGTTTGGTTTCCCAGTAGCGTTTGTCGCGCACGATGTCCTGCAGGTATTTGTCCGCGTTGATGTATTCCTTGCCCACGATGTCCGAGGCGTCGGCAATCACGTCTTCAGGCAGCCCTATCTTGCGGGCGATTTCCACGGCGAAGGAGCTGCCGGGGTTGCCGATTTGCAGTTGGAAGAGGGCCTGCATGTGCTGCCGGTCGTAGAGCATGGCACCGTTGACCACCCCTTCGTGGTCTTCGGCAAAATGCTTCAGGTTCTGGTAGTGGGTCGTGATGATGCCGAACGCCTTTTTCTGGTTGAAGCGTTTCAGCACGGCCTCGGCGATGGCGCCGCCGATTTGCGGTTCCGTGCCGCCGCCGAACTCGTCGATAAGCAGCAGGCTGTTGCCGCCGCACGACTTCATCATGTTCTTCATGTTCAGCAGGTGGCTGGAGTAGGTGCTCAGGTCGTCTTCGATGCTTTGTTCGTCGCCGATGTCGATGAAGATGCTGCCGAAGATGCCCGTGCGCGAGTTTTCGCCGACGGGGACGGGCAGCCCGCATTGGAGCATGTATTGGATGAGGCCCACAGTCTTCAGGCACACGGACTTTCCGCCCGCGTTCGGGCCAGAGATGACGAGGATGCGCCGGCGGCTGTCCAGCTCGATGTCGAGCGGCACCACTTTCTTGCCGTGGCGCGCCAGCGAGAGTTGCAGCAGCGGGTGGCAGGCCATGGTCCAGTCGATGAGCGGCTTGCCTTTGATGTCGGGGGGGATGGCGTTGAACTGCCGGGCCAGGCAGGCTTTGGCACGGATGAAGTCTATTTCGGCCAGGAACTCGTAGGATTGCAGGATTTCCTCGTAAGAGGGGCGCACCTCGGCCGTGAACACCTGCAGGATGCGGATGATTTCCCGCCGTTCCTCGCCTTCCAGTTCCCGCACGCGGTTGTTGGCCTCCACCACTTCCGTGGGTTCGATGAACACGGTGCGGCCCGTGGCCGACTCGTCGTGTACGATGCCTTTGATTTTCCGTTTCAGGGCCGGGGCGACGGGGATGACCAGCCGTCCGTCGCGCATGGTGGGTGCCACGTCCTTATCTACCACCCCGCTCTGTTGGGCATTGCGCAGGATGCTGTGCAACGTGCGCGAGATGCTGCTTTCCGTGGCGGCCAGTTCCTGGCGGATGCGGGCCAGCTCCGGCGAGGCGGAGTCTTTGATTTTCCCGTACTTGTCAAGTATCGTGTCGATGCGCCGCACGAGTTGGGGGAAGGTCGCCACCCCTTCGGCCAGCCGGTGCAGGGCAGGGTATTCGCCCCGGTATGCTTCCGTTTCATCCCCAGCCTCTTCTTCGTCTTTTTCCTTGTCCAGGAAACTGATGATGTCGATGATGGTCGTCAGGGAGCGTTTCAGGTCGAACAGTTCCGTTTCGTCCAGGTAAGTGCCTTCGATGCGGATGCGCCGGATGGCCGGGCGCACGTCGTAGAAGTCCTGTTCGGGGAAATCCTGCCCGCTGTCCATGATGCGCAGGAACTCCCGTGTGTGTTCCTGCAGTTCGCGCAGGGGGGCGATGTCGGTGAGGAAGCGCATTTGTTCCACGCGTTCCCGTCCGAGAGGGCTGAGGCAGTGCCCGCCCAATATGGTGCGGATTTCGTCGAATCCGATTTTCTGTTCGAAGTTTTGTGGATAAATCATGTCCTTTCCAAAGTTTGCGGGTGCAAAGTTAAGAAAAAATGGGGTATTTGGTTTGATAGTCCTAATAGGTATTTTGTCTAATTCGAACACTTTCCATGAGTTTTTGGAAAGCCTTTATGAAGAATCAGGTCAGTTCGTATGCGCAAACTTGCTTACTTTGCATTTCCTAAACTGTTGAGGTGAAAAGAATGAAAGAAGACGTATGGTTGATCAATGGAGACTTTGGCGTGTCGCGCGAGCATAAGGTGCTTGTTGACGATGGTTTTTTGATGGTGAAGTCGTTGCCGTCCGATGCACGTTCGGAAACGTCCAAGCCGCGCAAGATGGAATGGGTGGTGGTGTGTGTCCTCTCCAGCGGAAGTGCCATTTGTGCCATCAACGGGGAAGAATGCGCCTTGCATGCCTATGACATGCTTTTGGCTTTGCCCGGAACGGTATTGTGGGACAGGGAACGGTCGGCCGATTTACTGATGGACAGCCTCTGCATCTCCCGGAAGATGTTGGAAGAGGCGTTGCCTTTTTCCATGTATAATTGGGACGTGATGGCTTTCTTGGCCACGCATCCGGTGTTCAGCCTTTCGGAAGAGGAATACGCCCGTTTTTCTTTGTTCTACTCCCTTATGTCCGACAAGCTGAAACACCAGGACGAGGCGTTCTACAAAGAATCCATGCGGTGCCTGCTGAAGGCTTTCCTTTATGACTTTTCCAATGTCATTGCCCGCTTCATGCCGTCGCAAGGAAGTGTGCGCTACTCGCAGGGGACGAACTTGTTCAAGCGGTTTCTCGACATGCTTGCTTCCACTCATCCCAAGCCCCGTACCGTGACGTTTTATGCGGAAAAGCTGAATGTCACGCCCAAATACCTGTCTGCCGTGTGCAAGAATGCGTCCGGCTACACCGCTTCGGATTTGATACACAAGGCCGTGACGAAGGAAATCGCCGACCTCTTGTCGTATTCGGACAAGAGCATCAAGGAGATTATGGTGGAGATGGATTTCCCTTCGCTTTCTTTCTTCGGCAAGTATGTGAAGAAACACTTCGGCATGGGGCCGAAGGAGTTCCGCGCCAAGCGGTCAACCTGATTGTGCCCTTCCGCATGGCGCACAAAACGGCCATTTTTGCTGCGGGGGATTTTTGCTGCGGGTGTATCAAAATAAACTCCTCCGCCTTGTAGGGGAGGTGGCGCGAAGCGCCGGAGGGGTCTCACGTCCATAAAGGCATACTTTATGTGTGCGTCCGTGGGTGTGAAACCCCTCAGGCCCGTTGGGCCAGCTCCCCTACACGGCGGAGCAGTTGCTTCTCGCTGGTTTTGCTACACCCTCTGTCGCAGCGGAGCAGCGGAACCGCCCGCATGGCGAACGAAAGGGGCGTTACGCCCCCCTTAACCTAACACCACGTCGAGCACCATCATCAGCGCGAACCCTGCGGCAAAGCCGATGGTGCCCAGGTTGGAATGCTTCCCTTGCGAGGCTTCGGGAATCAGTTCTTCCACGACGACATAAATCATCGCCCCTGCGGAGAAGGCCAACAAGTAGGGCAGGATGGGCGTCACATACGAAGCCAGCAGGATGGTCAGCACGGCCCCTACGGGTTCCACGATGCCGCTCAACGTCCCGATGGCAAAAGCGCGGAGGCGGCTGTTGCCTTCGGCCCTGAGGGGCATCGACACGATGGCACCTTCCGGGAAATTTTGGATGGCGATGCCCAACGAGAGGGCGATGGCACCCGCCATGGAGAGGACACCGCCTTCGCCTGCCGCTGCGGCCAGGGCCACGCCCACGGCCATGCCTTCGGGCAGGTTGTGCAGGGTGACGGCCAATGCCATCATGCCGGTGCGCGAGAGGCGGCTGTGCGGCCCTTCGGGAGAAGAGCTGCCCAAGTGGAGGTGGGGAATCACGTGGTCCATCAGGAGCAGGAAGCCGATGCCGGCCAGGAAACCGCACACGGCGGGAATGACCCGTGCGGTTTCCGTGTCTGTCCCGCCCATCTCCATGGCGGGGATGAGCAGCGACCATACGGAGGCGGCCACCATGACTCCCGAAGCGAAGCCCAGCAGGATTTTCTGTACCAAGGCAGGTATCTGCCGTTTCATCAGGAACACGCAGGCTGCACCTAGCGTCGTGCCTGCAAGAGGTAACAGCAGGCCTATCGTCAGTCCGTTCATGGTTGTGTCAGTTTGTCATTTGCCAGGCTAAGATACAAAAAAAGCGGGAAACAGCCAATTCGGCAATGGACAATTGGGCCAATGGGCTTCCCCTTCCAATTTCCTTAAAAAAAACTAATGCCAAGACGGAAGCCGCCTTTTGGCGCGTATTCTAGAAAAACAAATAACGGAATTATGCAAGGAAGATTTTTTGGAATGTTGTGCTTGTGCGGGGGGTTGCTGGGGCTTTCGTCGTGTATGCACGTGGAGGAAAAAAAGGCGGAGGCGAAGATCGTGACGGCTTCCGTGCCCAAGGAAATGTATTACAGGTACCACAACGATGATTTCACCGTGCGTGTGCGTCCCGTCGGGGGAAAGGAGTGGACGGACTTGTATGAATATAAGGTGAAGGTCGATATGGACACCAATTCCGAGGCCACGATGGTGCAGTTTGATTTCTCCGGCGAGGTGGAGGTCTGTGTGCAGCTGAACAACGGTACGCTGCGCGAGGCCGTGGTGCGCCCGCTTTCGCGCGGCATACGTCCGCAGGTGGAAGGCAACAGCCTGACGTTCCGCCTGGACAAACCGCAGAAACTGTCGGTGGAGTGCAATGGCGACCGCCTGCATAACCTGCACCTGTTTGCCAACGCCTTGGAAACGGATGTCCCAAAGGAGGGCGACCCCGGCGTGATGTATTTCGGGCCGGGCATGCATGAGCCTACGGATGCGGCGACACGGACATTCCGTGTGCCGTCCCACACTACGGTCTATCTGGCACCGGGTGCCGTCTTGCGCGGGGCGTTGAACTGCGACAGCACGGAAGGGGTGCGCATCTGCGGGCGAGGCATGATATTGGAAGCTTCCAATGGCGTGTCGGCCAATTGGGTGAAGGATTTGACGGTGGAAGACATTGCCGTGGTGAATCCCCGCTACAACACCATGACGGCGGCGGTGGCCGAGGGCGTGACGGTGCGTGGCCTGAAGTCGTTCAGCTACCAAGGTTGGGGCGACGGGCTTGATTTCTATTGTTGCCGCAATGTGCGGGTGGACGATGTGTTCCTGCGCAATTCCGACGATTGCATCGCCATCTATTCCCACCGTTGGGATTTCTATGGTGACACGGACAGCATCCTGGTGACCAATTCCACGCTGTGGGCGGATATCGCGCATGCCATCAACATCGGGACGCATGGCAACACGGCGACCGAGGGCGAGACCATCGAGCACGTGACGTTCCGCAACATCGACGTGTTGGAACACGACGAGGATGACCGCGACTACCAAGGGGTGATGACCATCAACGCGGGCGACCATAACCTGGTGCGCCACGTGACGTTCGACAGCATAAGGGTGGAACACATTCAGGAAGGCCAGCTTTTCCACTTGCGGGTGATGAACCTGCCACGTTACTGCACCGGCCCTGGCCGCCACGTGGAACACATCACGTTCCGCAACATCTCCTATGCCGGAGGCAACGAGAACCCGTCGGTCGTGCAAGGTTATTCGCCCGAAGGCATGGTGCGCGACGTGACGTTCGAGAACGTGGTCATCGGCGGACGGCGGGCAACCTGCCTGGAAGACCTGAACTTGAAGGTGGGTGATTTCGTGGAAGGAATCCGCGTGGTCAATTAGCTGCAAGGCTGACTTTATGCGGAGAATCAGAAAACTCCTCCGCCTCGTAGGGGAGGTGGCCCGCAGGGCCGGAGGGGTTTCTCATGCACAAGAGTAACTTATTCTTTCAGCATCATGCAGTTCCCGTGCCTATGTTCCTTCGTGGGTGCCTCCGTGGATGTGAGACCCCCGCCTGCCGCTTCGCGGCTCGTCCCCCTTTCAGGCGGGACAGTTTTTTCATGGTGTAGCAGGCTTTGCAAAACTCCTCCGCCTGGTAGGGGAGGTGGCCCGCAGGGCCGGAGGGGTTTCCCATGCACGAGAGTAACTTATTCTTTCAGCATCATGCAGTTCCCGTGCCTATGTTCCTTCGTGGGTGCCTCCGTGGATGTGAGACCCCCGCCCGCCGCTTCGCGGCTCGTCCCCCTTTCAGGCGGGACAGTTTTTTTGTGGCCGTTTGTATGACGAACAAAGTGGCCGCGTTACGGCTTGCGGGCGGCTTTTTAGAGGGTGATTTCCCCGGCCAGGTTGGTAGCCATGAGCCGCCGCACCTCTTCTGGTGTCAGTTGGTGTCCGAGGAGGAACATCAGTTTGGTGAGTGCGCACTCGGGGGTGCTGTCATAGCCGCTGATGACACCGGTTTCAAGGAGCTGACGCCCCGTCTCGTAGCGTTCCATCTCCACGCTGCCCGACTGGCATTGTGTGATGTTGATGATGACCACGCCGCGCCGTGTCGCCTCCTTGATGAGTTGGATGAGCCATGGCTTCTGCGGGGCGTTGCCCGAGCCGAAAGTCTTCATGACCACGGCCTTTAGCCCGGGGGTGCGGAACACCGAGGAGATGATGCCTTCCTGGATGCCCGGGAAGAGGGTGAGCACCACGACGTTCGTGTCGAACAGGTAGTGCGCCTTGAGCGGCCGCGATGGGTCGGGACGGCGGATGCGTTCCGGTTTGAACTGGATGTCGATGGCGCTATGTCCCAGGCAGGGGTAGTTGAACGACTTGAAGGCGTTGAACTTCTCCGCGTTGATTTTGGTGGTGCGGTTGCCGCGCATCAGGTCCCTTTCGAAATAGATGCACACTTCGGGCACGGCGGCGCGGCCGTCGGCATCCTTTGCGGCTGCGATTTCGATGGCCGTGATGAGGTTCTCCTTCCCGTCCGTGCGGAGCATGCCCATGGGGAGTTGCGAGCCGGTGAGGATGACCGGTTTGCCCAGGTTCTCGAGCATGAAGCTCATGGCCGAGGCCGTGTAGGCCATGGTGTCCGTGCCGTGGAGGATGACGAAGCCGTCGTATTGGTCATAATTCCGTTCCACGATGCGCACCAGCCGTGCCCAATGGTAAGGCTCCATGTCCGACGAGTCAATGGGCGGGTCGAAGGAATAGGTGTTGATGTGGCAGTTGAAGCGTTTCAGTTCGGGCACGAACGTCAGCAGGTGGTCGAAGTTGAAGCTTTCTAAAGCCCCTGTTTCGGGGTTTTCAATCATGCCGATGGTGCCGCCGGTGTAAATCAGTAAGATGGAAGGGGCGCGATGTGTCGTCATTCCTTGATGTTTTAGTGCGTTCAGGATGCAAAATTAACAAAAAAGCGTTTATGCCCCTCCTTTCCGCCTTTTGTTTTCTTGCTTTGCTAGCTTCAGGGGTGGGTTGCAGAATCTGCAAAACTCCTCCGCCTGGTAGGGGAGGTGGCCCGCAGGGCCGGAGGGGTTTCCCATGCACGAGAGTAACTTCTCCCTCGCAGCAGCATTCGCTGCGACGGATTTGCAATCCGTTGCAACTGAGTTGCGGATTTCCGAATCCGCAAGCCCGCCAGGGCTTACCCTCGTGAAGCATCGTTTCCTGCATGCATAGGAATTTTTTCGGATTGCAAATCCTGATACTCAATTGCGTGGGATTGCAAATCCCCCGCAGCATCCTATCCGCATGGCGGACGAAAGGGTCGTTACGCCCCCTGTCAGAACGGCCACCACCGTTTTCTGGGGGTGCGGGAGTCCTGTTCTTCCATTTCCTCCTCCAAGATTTGCGCAAGCGACTTCCGCTCGTTGATGATGCGGTAAATCGTGCCCCAGTCCGGAAGGCCGCCCAGGTTGCGGTCATCGATGAAGAGGTCCGCCTTCAGCTTGCGGCTGTAGTGGCGGTTTTTCTCCGTGTCCTCCTCCGGGAAGTCCTTGTTCACGGCATAAAACTCCACGCCGCGCTGGCGGCACCATTCCACCGCCTCGTCCAGGAGGCGTCCTTCGCGCACGGTCCACAGGATGAGTTGGTGGCGGTCCTTGATGAGTTGTTTCAGGGTCTCGATGGCAAAAGGCTTTTCGCGGCCTATTTCAGGGTAACGGTGCTCCACGATGGTGCCGTCGAAGTCGATAGCTATGACCATATTCCTATTATATTATACTGATTAGCGGGGGCGAAGTTATGAAAAAAAGCGGGTATGGGGAGGGCGGAAACGTTAAAATCGCGTTTCCCGATGATTTTTTTTCGCTGATTTGTTTCTTTGTTCGGAAAATAAGTGTACTTTTGCTGCTACATTAACAAAGTGAGCATTTGTTGTTTAATTAACTTAATTTCTGGCAGAATGAAAAACAGATTACTAGCAGTCATGGCTTTATGCTGTGTGACTTCGGCCACGGCTCCTGTGTGGGCGCAGACCGAGTGGGCTGATCCTGTCGTGAAAATCTCCAGTCCGAACTTGGAGCAACATGAGGGGACGCAGCAGTTCTACATCTATCATCCGGCTACGGGGAAGTTCCTGACCAATGGGAACCAATACGGCACCCAGTTGAGCGTGGGCGAGACCGGACAAATGGTTACCATGGAGTGGGGCGAGGAACGTCCGCCTTTGTATAACACACCGGTGAAGGTGAAGGGCGAAGGTTGGAAGCTGAACATGCTGAACGCCCAATCCAACAGTGGGTTCCATGAGATTTATGTGACGGATGCCACCAATGCCTATGTGGATTGCAACGACCAAGGCCACACGCTGTGGCAAATCCTGCCGCAGGGTGACAACCTCTACCGCATCAAGATTGTGGACCAGGACACCATTTATGGAAAAAACTCTGCCAACACGGTCACGATGAATGGCGTGTGGGGCGTGGTTGAGGGTAGCACCGTGGTTTACCCCTTTGCCGACCCGGAAGCGGTGGACGTTTATGCTGGCGCAGAGATGGACTGGCAGTTCGTCACTCCCGAAGACTACGATGCTTATTGGGCACGCGTGGAGTTGAAACCCATGCTGGAAGAAGCGCAGGAAATTGGTCTGGGCGACCAGTTGGGCGAATACACGGAGATTTACAACAACCAGGCTTCCACGTCGGAACAGCTGGAAACGGTCATCGCCAACCTGCCGGTGGACATCATCGCATGGCAAGCAGGAGAGGCCAGCGAAGAGCAGCCGGCCAACTTCACGGCGGTGATCAGCAATGCCAATTTCACTAATGGCGCAAAAGATAACATCCCAGGTTGGAGCTTCATCCCAACACAGGGGTATCAGGCCTCTGCTTACGTGGATGCCAACGGCGAGAATGAGATGAAGGGATTCGCTGAAAAGTGGGTCAACTCCGGCAATGGAGAGAATTTGGGTAGCACTTTTGACATCAACCAGACGCTGAGCGCCATGCCGGCCGGAAAATACCGCCTGAGCGCGACATCCCTCGGCTATTGGCAGGCAGACCGGGAAGTGACCCCGACGGGCGTGTATCTCTATTCCGTCGTCAACGGCTTGGAAGTGCGCACAGAGGCGCATACGTTGGAGTACGGCGGCACTCACGTGAACACTACAGAGGATCCTGCCACTGTTCCCCAGCCGCGCGCCGTCTCTATGGAGTTTGTGAATCCCGAGCGTGGCGACATCCGGATTGGTTTCAAGACGGTGAACACGAACTGCAACTGGGCCGCCGTGGATAGCTTCAGGTTGGAATACCTCGGCGACACGGGCGTGAGCAGCATGGCCGACATGGTGCAGCAGATTGTGGCCGAATTCAACGCGCAGATTCAAGATTATGCGAACAACAACCTCGTATATTCGGCTGCAGGCGAAGCTAGCGCGAA
The DNA here is from genome assembly GCA_944321565.1 of uncultured Paraprevotella sp. GTDB lineage: Bacteria > Bacteroidota > Bacteroidia > Bacteroidales > Bacteroidaceae > Paraprevotella. The sequence goes on from CALULT010000001.1 coordinate 15,932, forward strand.
CGCTTTGCTCGCCAAGGTCGGCGAAGCGATGGCCGCACAGGTGGACAACGACTCGTTGTCGGCTTTGGGCAACGCCTTATATACCGAAATGGCCACATTGCAGACCGATGTGGATGCATACACTGAGTTGAGCACCTTCCTCACAGTGGATGTGAACGAATATTTCACCGGCGATGCTGCCAACTATCAGATGGTAGCCTTGAACGAATACCTCGTGAATGTGCAGGCTGAACTTGACGCCCGCACCTTCGACCCCGCCGGCATCGACAGCGTGGAAATCATTGCCGACAGCCTCTATCAGGTGGGCATCGCCGCAGCCATCGTTGGAGAAGATGCTACGAATGTGACAGGACTGGGCGTGAACATGGACTTCACGGGCAGCCGGAACGGTTGGACTGCTACGGGGGATACCAACCATGGTTATGGCAACAACACCGCTGAAGAGTTCCGTGACAAGGGACACGATGGTTTCGAGGTTTACCAGGAAATCACCGGTCTGCCCGCCGGCTCTTACAAAGTGACTGCACAGGCTTACTATCGCCCGGCGGGATACAATGAGGCCGCAGCGATGTTTAACTCCGCAGACCCGAAGGCAGACGTGACGGTTTATTTGGATGCAAATGGTGCACGAGAAAAAGTACACAGCATATTTGAACTGACATTCGATAGCACCGATGGCATGGCCGGACGTTTCGCCACGATTTCGGGCAGCGGCAACGAATTGGACGGCAAGATGGTGGCCGATGACTTGGCTTCCGCAGAAGCCGTGCTGACAGCTGGCGACCGCACGAACTACGAAGTGTCTGTAATTGGTTATGTAGGCGAGGACGGTGTGCTCCGTTTCGGCATCACCGGCGAACCGACGACTTTGGCCAATAGCTGGTGCCTGTTCGACAACTTCCGCATCGAATACTTGCCGGATGACCCGACGGGCATGGTGAACCTCTTGGAGACGAAGATTGACCAAGCAGAAAGCATTGCGAACGGTGGCGACATGTACACCACGGATGAATCCGTGTCTGCCCTCGTGACAGCGAGCGCGAATGCAAGTGCTGCATTGGCCGGTGAGCTGACACAGGAGATAGCAGAAGAACACAACGCCGCGCTTGATGCCGCTTTGGCTTTGGCTACGGAGTCTGATGCCGCCATTCAGGCTATGGTAAGTGCATACAACAGCTATGATGCCGTCTTGATGGCCATTGAGGACGGTGACGACCTGACTGCCTATGACCCGGATGCCGTGGCTGACCTTGAAGATGTCGTGGCAGACCAAACGGACTATGTGGATGGATTTTCATTCTATGCCGACATGGCGGAAGCCAACCAGGCTTTGGCTGACATGAACAATGCTTACGGTGCGATGGTGAAGTCGGCCCTCAACTTCACAACGGCTTCCAAGGAAGAACCGGTGGACGTTTCGGCTTTGATTCGCAACCCGCGCTTGCAGAAGCTCGTGAACGGAGTATGGCAATCGACACACGAATATTGGGAGCACGATCCTAAATTGACCAATGATGCAGCTACAGCGGATTCTTTGTTTGAATACTTCAACACGAAGGAATTCGACTTCCATCAGACGTTGTACAACATGCCGCAAGGTTACTACACGCTGTCTGTATCTGCATTCTACCGTTATGGTGATATGACGCCCGCCGGCGTGGCCCATCGCGATGGAGATGAAGAATTGTTTGCCCAGATTTATGCAACTGCGGAAGAAGACTATTTCACTCCGATTGTGTCTATCTATGAACACGTAATGGACGCGAAGTTCACAGCTTCGAGTGCCGTGTTGCCGGACAGCCTCTTCACGTACATGGAGCCGCAGGCTTACTATTGCGTGGCTAATGCGGTTGATGATGCCAACGTGGCCTTCAACTATGGCTTCTATCGCAATGACGTATCCTTCTATGTGGCCGAAGGTGGTACTGTGCAAGTTGGTATCCGTAAGGCTGATGGCGTGACGAACGACTGGTGTCCGTTTGATGACTTCGTATTGCTCTACTTGGGTGACGGCGAAGAGAACAATCCGGGCGTTGTAGGCGTGGACGACGTAATCGGTGAAAGCGCAGCTACGGTTGTGGCTACCGAATGGTACACCATTGATGGCATGCGGGTTGCTGAGCCCAAGAAGGGCGGCATCTATGTCCGCGTGAACAAGATGGATGACGGTTCGCAGAAAGCAACGAAAGTCTTAATTAAATAATTTATCTTTAATAGGTTCATTTAAACTGTTTTGGGGGGAAGCCGATGTGAATCGCCTTCCCCTTTTTTGTGGCATACAAGAGTTACATGTTGGCACCTCCGATGGCACCCAGTATGGCACTGGCCACGGCGATGACGATGTTGAGCACGGTGTTCCAAATGGTCTTGTTCATGTGTCAGAAAGTTTTAAAGGTTAATGACTGGTTCTGTTTTTTATTCTTCACCCATGTAGAGCATCCACCCCTCCTTGATTTGCCTGATGTCCGGCTTCACCCCACATTCCACGCGGCTCATGGCAGCCACGAGCGGTCCCATGTGGGAAGGGTTGAAGGGGTTGAGCCGGGTGTCGGGAGCGAAACCGGTGAGGGCACACACCTTGCGGATGTATATCTCCGTGTCGTTGCCGTCCTCGGGCGGCGCCCATCGGCTGACGATGGCCTGCACGGTGCGTATGCCATACTTGAGATGGTAGGTGCGCAGCACGATGAAGGCCGCGCGGTAGCCCCATGCCATGCTCCTGAAGGTGAAAAACTCGGGGTCGGGCTGCCTTTCGGCCAACCCCTGCCACAAGTCGGCGGAGCGTCGGATGTTGAGAGGGTTGCAGTTGCGCAACCCTCTTTGCTGGTTCAACTTTTCCATTTTCGGAAGCCGGTTAGATTTGTCCTTCTTCCGTTTCTTCCTCCTCCTCCTCGACCAACTGCAGGTGGCGCAGCGTGAAAGTCTTGTTGGTGAGCGAGAGCGCGTCCTTGAGCTTGGTGTTGGGCGTGAAGCGCACACGGAGGCTCTTCAGGAGCTTGATGTCGTAGGCTTCCGCCGTCTCGCTGCCCGCGCCGTTCGCCGTGACACGGAACCGCCCGATGTCGCCCAGGCTGACCCGTTTGCCTTCCTGCATGGCGTAGATGATTTGTTCCTGCAAGGAGGAGAGCACGGCCAGGCAGTCGTGGCGTGTGACGGTACAAGTGGCACTGATGCGGGTGGCCAGGTCGTCGATGCCGATTTCCTCCATGTTCATGATGTAGGCGTAGAACTTGGTTTCCCCGCTTTGGCTGCGCGGGTTCTTGCGTTCGATGAGTTTGTAATTCATGCGTTTTGTTTTTAAGGTTTGAATTTGGGTTAATGTTCGCTTGTCTTCCGGATGACGATGCAAAGTTAGGGTACCGGCGCGGAAGGGGTGCGCAAATCCGCACCTTTCCGCGCATTTCCGCACGTTTGTGGTGGTTTCTGCACGTTTTTTTGGGGGGGCGTATTAAAATGAACTCCTCCTGCAAGGCGGAGGAGTTTTTCAGGTCCTACGTTTCGCGGCCCATTTCCTTATATAAGGTATGAGCACAACAGGATTTCAATGCACCCATTCCCCGAAGTCGGCATCATCGCCTTCCGGCAATCCCAAGATGTCGATGACCAATTTGTATTGCTTGGGGGTGAAGTTGCGCTGGTAGATGCCGAAATGGAGGGCTGTGAGCCGTTGCCACAAGTCCTTTTCGCTGCGGAGCACGTTGAAAAACCTACGGCGGGCGTTCCGCTTGGTGGATTCGGGAAAATAACGGCAAGCCAAGGCCGTCACGTCATACTTGTTTTCTTTCATAATGATATAAATTTAAGTTGATTACAAATCGGGCAAACAGGTGAAACTGAATAAAAATATTCACAAACTTTCTTTTTTATTTGCCCGTTCTGTATGAATTTCGTAATTTTGAACGTTTTTTCGGACAGAAATGGAAAATAAATTATTCCGGTTCACGGATATATTCAAGGAAACCTTGTGGGGCGGGCATCGCATCCTGCCTTTCAAAGGGATTCCCGCCGACGGGCGGACGATAGGTGAGAGTTGGGAACTCTCCGGCATCGCGGGCAGCGAGTCGGTGGTCGTGGGCGGTGCTTACGACGGCCTGACGCTGACACAGCTGGCGGAAAAGGGCGGCGCGGAATTGCTGGGGGTGGACAACTTCCGGCGTTTCGGCACGAAGTTCCCCTTGTTGGTGAAGTTCATCGATGCAGCCCAACCCTTGTCCGTGCAGGTGCATCCGGGAGATGAGCTGGCGATGCGGCGGCATGGCTGTCCGGGGAAAAGCGAGATGTGGTATGTGGTGGACTGTGCGCCGGGGGCATACCTGCTCGATGGGTTCAGCCGTGCCGTGACGGCCGACGAATATGCCGCCCGCGTGGCCGACCACACCTTGCCCGAGGTGTTGCGGCGTTATGAGGTGCGGCGGGGAGATGTGTATTACCTTCCCGCAGGGCGGGTACACAGCATCGGGACGGGGTGCTTCGTTTGCGAGATACAGCAGAGCAGCGACGTGACCTATCGCATTTATGATTTCGGCCGGGTGGACAGCCAAGGGCGGCCGCGCCAGTTGCACGTGGAAGAGGCCAAGGCGGCCATCGACTATGCCGTGGCAGAGCCTGAACAGCAGCACGAGCTGATAGAGAACGAGCCGGAAGAATTGGTGCGCAGCCCGTATTTCACGACGAGTGTCTATCGGCTGACCGAACCGATGGAGTGTGATTACAGCGACTTGGACAGTTTTGTCATCCTGGTCTGCACGGAAGGCACGTGTCACGTGACGTGCGGCGTGGAAGAGGTGGTGCTCACGGCCGGGCATACGCTGTTGGTGGCGGCCGAAGCAAACACTGTATGGCTTGTGCCGGCGGAAGTCGGAACCACCGTGTTGGAGACATATGTATGAAAAAGAAACAACCTGTGACAATGATATGAAAAAGAACGTATTGAAATTTTGCAAACTGCTCGTTTGGGGTGTGGTGGTGTTGGTCTCTTCCTGCACCTCTTATAAGACTGTGCCCTATATGCTGAACAGCGATATGGTGGATTTGGATTCCAGTGCCGTGCTTTTCGAAGCGCGCATCATGCCGAAGGATGAGCTGACCATCAACGTGAATTATCCGGCGGATGCCGAAGCGGCCATACCTTTCAACTTGACGGTGGCGGCACCCTATACGGGAACGGGACGCACACAGTTGACCTCGCAACCTGCGTTGCAGACTTTCCTGGTGACGAACGAGGGGACGATAAACTATCCGGTCTTGGGCACCTTGAAAGTGGGCGGGTTGACTGTCAACGAGGTGGAGGACTTGGTGGCTTCCAAAATCCAAGGCACTTACCTGAAGGATCGTCCGGTCGTGACGGTGCGCTTGAGCAATTACAAGATTTCCGTGTTGGGCGAGGTGAACAGCCCGGGAACTTATACCGTGCCTTCCGAAAAGGTGTCGATTTATGGCGCGTTGTCTTTGGCCAAGGACATGACGATTTGGGGTCGCCGTGACAACGTGAAACTTATCCGCGAGGATTCCACGGGCAAGAAAAGCATCCATGTGTTGGACCTGAATGATGCGAACATCATCAATTCCCCTTATTTCTACCTGCAGCAGAACGATGTGCTTTACGTGACGCCGAACAGGACGAAGGCCAAGAACTCCGACATCGGTTCCAGCACGAGCTATTGGGTTAGCTCCATCAGCATCTTGGTGTCTATCGCTTCGTTGGTGACCAATATCCTAAGGTGATTATCCTTTGAGTTGGAAAACTCCTCCACGCTGCGGGGGACAGTATGCTGTGGGGGATTAACGTTGTGGGGAATTAACGTTGCGGGGGATTTGCAATCCCCCGCCATGGAATATAAGGATTTATAATCCGCAAAAAGATACCTATTTGATATATAGGTATTGCATGTGTTCCCGGAAAGCCCTAACGGGCTTGCGGATTCGGAAATCCGCAGTTCGTTTGCGTCGGATTTCAAATCCGCCGCAGCGGATGGGGTGGGATGTTTGCAGCGGGAAGTACGTTGCGGGGAATTAACGTTGCGGGGGATTTGCAATCCCCCGCCATAGCGCATAAGGATTTATAATCCGCAAAAAGATACCTATTAAATATATAGGTTTTGCATGTGTTCCCGGAAAGCCCTTTCGGGCTTGCGGATTCGGAAATCCGCAGCTCAGTTGCGCCGGATTGCAAATCCGTCGCAGCGTAAGTGGAGAATGGCGAACAATAGAAGCGGAAACGGGAGGTAGAATATGGCAGTTGCGCAATGGATATCAGGTGAAGTGTATTTCGTGACTATTACAGTTGTAGATTGGATAGATGTTTTTACTCGTCCGAGATACAAGCGCATTGTAGTGGACTCATTGTTGTATTGTCAGCAGCATAAGGGGCTTGAAATTTATGCTTGGGTGCTAATGACGAATCATTTACATGCAATTGTCAGTGCAGGGGAAAAGTTTCCATTGGGAGATATTATCCGTGATTTTAAGAAGTTCACGAGCAAACGGATTTTGAATGAACTGCAAACTGATTTGCAAGAAAGCCGTCGTGATTGGATGCTTGACCGATTTCATTTCTCTGCTTCCAATGACAAGAAAATGAAAGATTATCGTTTTTGGCAGGATGGTTATCATCCCGTGCTTCTGACTACAGGTGAGTTCTTTACTCAAAAACTGGATTATATCCATGCCAATCCTGTGCGCCAAGAATTTGTGGCGAGACCGGAGGAATATTTGTATAGTTCGGCTGTTGATTTTGCGGGTGGCCGTGGGGTGTTGCCTCTTTCACAGATATAGTTGAAACTTGTGCATGTGTTTTCAGGAAAGCCCTTTCGGGCTTGCGGATTCGGAAATCCGCAGCTTAGTTGCGCCGGATTGCAAATCCGTCGCAGCGGGAGCAATCTCCTAAGGTGATTTCCTTTGATAATCTTTTCCGTCGCAGCGGGATAATCTTTTCGATGGGGGAAACGTATGCTGCGGGGGATTTGCAATCCCCCGCCATGGAATATCAGGATTTGTAATCCGCAAAAATATACCTCGGGGCAGTTTTTTCACAGCGGCGGTATGGCAAAGGTTACAAAAAGGATTCATGTAACCCCTTCTTTTTCCCGAATTTTCCCCAATAATGTTTCATATTAAAAACAATTGGTTACATAGCCGAAAACGAGAAACGCATAAAATGCGTTACTTTGTGACGCTATGAATGCCATGAAAAAACGGTTTGGCTAATAATATAGAAACATTATGAATACAGTATCACAGAAAGTGCCATTAGGCGAGAAAATCGGCTATTCACTGGGCGACGCGGCGGCGAACCTCGTCTTCCAGATGATGATGATTTACCAATTGAAGTTTTACACGGACGTGTTCGGGCTCGAAGGAGCCATTGCAGGCACGGTGCTGCTCATCGCGCGCATCGTGGATGCTTTTGTGGACCCCACGGTGGGCATCCTTTCCGACAAGACGCAGACCCGTTGGGGCAAGTTCCGCCCATGGGTGGTATGGACGGCTCTTCCGTTCATGGTCTTCTATGTGCTGGCGTTCTACAATCCCGGCATCGAGGACAAGGCCCTTGTGGCTTTCTACGCCGGTGTGTCCTACGTCCTGCTCATGTCCCTTTATTCCTTTAATAATACGCCCTACAGTTCGCTGGGCGGCGTGATGACGAGCGACATCAAGGAGCGCACGAGCATCACATCCATCCGTTTCGTGGCAGCTACGGTAGCCCAGTTCGTGGTGCAAGGCCTGACGTTGCCTTTGGTACATAAGTTCGGGCGCGGTGCCGGGAGCGATGACGCACAGGGATGGTTGACGACCATCACTATTTTTGCCGTAGTAGGTTTCGTGTTCCTGTTGGTGGCCGGCCTTTCGGCCAAGGAACGCATCGCCCCGCCGCCTTCGCAAAAGATGGACGTGAGGAACGACCTCAAGGGTTTGTTTGCCGACGTTTCGTGGCGTTCGATGTTCATCCTCACGTTGTTTGTCTTTGTGACGTTGGCCATGTGGGGTTCGGCCATGTGCTATTATTTCCAGAACTATGTCGATCCGCAATCCTTAGGACAGTTCCTCGACCGGCTTGGTCTGGTGAAGGACGAAGGCGCCGTGTTGGGCGCAGGCATGCAGATATTGGATTCCTTCAGCCTGTTGGCTACCCGTGCGGCAGACGGGACGATAGCTCCTGTGGAGTCCTACACCATTGGTCTTTCGCTGTTTAACATGACCGGTGCGATTGTGCAGTTGGTCGGCGTGATGTTGCTTTCGGAATTCTTGGCCAATCGTTACGGCAAGAAATCCACTTTCATCGTTTGCCTGGCCTTGACGGCCGTGTTCACGGCGGCCTTCATGATTCCTGGCAAGGATGATATAGGGTTCATCTTCACGCTCGGTATCCTGAAGAGCTTGGCTTACGCGCCTACGGTGCCTTTGTTGTGGGCGATGATTGCCGACGTGGCCGACCACATGGAGTATGTCAGCCATCGCCGCGCCACGGGCTTGTGTTTCTCTGGCGTGGTGTTCGCCCTCAAGGCCGGCCTTGGTGTGGGCGGTGCCATTGCGGGTTTGATTCTCTCCATGTTCGGTTATGTGAACGACATCATGGCCGTGCAGTCGCAAGAATCCATCTTGGGTATCCGTTTGGCATCCAGCATTGTGCCGGGCATCTGTTTCGGCATCGGTGTGGCAGCCCTGTTCTTCTATCCCATCTCCAAGTCGGTGAACGAGAAGATGCAGGCTGAGTTGGCCCGTCGCCGTGCGGAAGAACAATGATGTGGATAGCCCTAATTAGTCCGATTAGCCATGTGGCTGGTCAGACTAATTAGGTTTAGGACGAATTTGACCAATAACTAATTATTAGAGAAAAAAACGAATATGAAAAAACGATTTGTGGTATTAGGGGCGGCGTTTTGCATGTTTGCGATGGCGTTCGCCGAGGGAGGTAAAACAATGCGTGAGGCGTTTGCCGACAAGTTTCTTATCGGGGTGGCGTTGAACACCCGTCAAGTGACGACTAAGAATCCGGAAGTGCAGGCACTTATCCGCGACCAGTTCAGTTCCGTGGTGGCTGAAAACTGCATGAAGGCCGCCGAGGTGCAACCGGAGGAAGGCGTGTTCGACTTCACCGATGGTGACAAGCTCTGTGATTTGGCCGAGAAAAACGGGCAGGCTGTCATCGGCCATTGCCTGGTGTGGCATTCTCAGGCTCCCCGTTGGATGTTTAGGGACAAGGATGGCAAGCAGGTGAGCCGCGAGGTGCTCATCCAGCGCATGAAAGACCATATATATAAGGTAGTGGGGCATTTTAAAGGCCGTGTGAAAGGTTGGGACGTGGTGAACGAGGCCATCGAGGGCAATGGCGAGTTCCGCAAGTCGCCTTACTACCGCATTATCGGCCCCGAATTCATCCGCTTGGCGTTCCAGTTCGCCCATGAGGCAGACCCCAACGTGGAATTGTATTACAACGACTACGGCATGGACTCCCCGCGCAAGCGTGAAGCCGTGGTGAAGATGGTGAAGGACTTGAAGGCGCATGGTTGCCGCATCGACGCAGTGGGCATGCAGTCGCATGTGGGTTTCGACACTCCGCTTGACGAATATGAGAAGAGCCTGGAGGCTTTTGCCGCTGCCGGGGTGAAGGTGATGGTCACGGAATTGGACCTCAGTGTGTTGCCTTGGCCGAAAGGAAACTATGGCGCAGCCATTGAAACCAATTTTGACTATAAGAAGGAAATGGATCCTTACACCGAAGGTTTGCCGGCCGACAAGCAGAAGGAGCAGGACGATTTCTATGCCAAGCTTTTCGACATCTATTTGCGCCACAGTGAGGACGTGACCCGCGTGACGTTCTGGGGCTTGACCGATGCCGACTCGTGGAAGAACAACTTCCCCGTGCGCGGACGCACGGACTATCCGTTGGCTTTCGACCGCGACATGAAGCCGAAACCTTTTGTCAACACCATCATCGAGATGGCCGAGAATGCAAAATAAGTTACTTAGGCTAATTGGGCTATCAGTCTAATTAGCCTGATTTGTTCAATAACACTATAAACCTTTAAAAACAATAAGATTATGAAGAAGAGATATTTAGTTCCCGAGGACTACATGGCGGATCCTTCGGTGCATGTGTTCGATGGCAAAGTGTATATCTATCCCTCCCACGACTACGAGAGCGGAATACCCGAAGACGATTGGGGCTCGCATTTCAACATGCGCGACTACCACGTCTTTTCGCTCGACGACGTGATGGAAGGCCCGGTGACCGACCATGGCGTGGTGCTCGATGTGGATGATGTGCCTTGGGCAAAGCGCCAGATGTGGGATTGCGACTGCTGCGAGAAGGACGGCAAGTATTATCTTTATTTCCCGGCAAAGGACAAGACGGACATCTTCCGTCTCGGTGTGGCCGTGAGCGACACGCCTTATGGCCCCTTCGTGCCTGAACCCGACCCCATCCGCGGCAGCTATTCCATTGACCCTGCGGTGTTCAAGGACGACGACGGGCAGGTATATGTCTATTTCGGCGGCTTGATGGGCGGACAGCTCCAGCGTTACAAGGACAACAGTGCTTTGGAGAAAGCCGAGTTTCCGGCAGATGATGAACCGGCCATTCCCTCGCGCGTGGTTCGGCTGACGGACGACATGAAGCAGTTTGCCGAGGCTCCGCGTCCTGTCGTCGTGCTTGGTCAGGATGGCAAACCGTTGACGGCCAGCGACCCGCACCGCTTCTTCGAAGCATCGTGGATGCACAAGTACAAAGGCAAGTATTACTTCTCTTATTCCACCGGCGACACCCATTTCCTGTGCTATGCCGTGGGCGATAATCCTTACGGCCCGTTTGTTTACCAAGGCGTGATACTGACTCCCGTGGTGGGATGGACAACGCACCATTGCATCGTGGAGTACAAAGGCAAGTGGTATCTGTTCCATCACGACTCTGTGCCTTCGGGCGGACGCACGTGGTTGCGCAGCCTGAAAGTGTGCGAGTTGCAGTATGACGAGGAAGGACGTATCCTGCCCATCGAAGGTTTGGACGAATAACTTGCAATGCTTGACAGAATGAGACTGATAGCATTTTTGGCGTGTATTTGTTTCGCTTCCTTGCTTCGCGCGGAGGATGGCAGCCGGCTTTGGCTTCGCATGGAGCGCAATGCTGATGCTGCCGATGTGCGAGTGGAGCGGGGAACGAAGCGCACTGCCACCGTGGACATTGCCGTCCGCGAACTGAAGGACTATTGGAAAGGCGGGAAAGTCGTTTTGCAGAAGACGGCTGACGGCCCTGGCCGCGACGGTTTTGCCATTAAGCGGACTGCAGAGAAGGTAGAGTTGACTTCTGCGTCAGATTGCGGTTTGCTGTATGCGGCCTATGAGTTGTTGCGCGGGCAGCAGCTGGGCGACACGCTCCTCATCGGCGGGGAGATGTCGTATGCACCATCTTATGATTTGCGCATTCTTAACCATTGGGACAATCCCGACGGGACGATAGAGCGCGGATTCGCCGGACGTTCGCTTTGGAAATGGGACGAGTTGCCGGGCAAGGTGTCGCCCCGTTACGAAGCCTACGCACGTGCCAATGCTTCGGTGGGCATCAATGGCGCGGTGTTGAACAACGTGAATGCCAAGCCGTTGGCACTTTCAACCGACATGTTGCGCAAGACGGCGGCCATCGCCGATGTGTTGCGTCCGTATGGCATCCGCACTTACTTGTCTGTCAACTTCGCTTCGCCCAAGGCGTTGGGCGGGTTGGACACTGCCGATCCCCTGGATGCCGATGTGCGCCAGTGGTGGACGGACAAGGTGAATGAGATTTACAAGCTGATTCCGGACTTCGGCGGTTTCTTGGTGAAAGCCAACAGCGAGGGCGAACCGGGGCCGCAGGACTACGGGCGCACCCATGCCGATGGTGCCAACATGTTGGCCGATGTGCTTGCGCCGTACAATGGCATCGTCATGTGGCGGGCTTTTGTCTATAAGCCTTCCAGCCCCGACCGGGCTTGCCAGGCTTACGAGGAGTTCATGCCGCTCGACGGCAAGTTCCGCGACAACGTGATTGTCCAGGTCAAGAACGGGCCGGTGGACTTCCAGCCACGCGAGCCGTTCAGCCCCTTGTTCGGTGCGATGCGCCACACGCAGGTGATGCCCGAACTCCAAATCACGCAGGAATATCTCGGCCAGTCCATCCACACGGTCTTCTTGGCCACGATGTGGAAAGACGTGCTTTCCGCCCAAACCTATCACGAGGGCGAGACGGTGGCTGCTGCCACCTTGCGTAAGGTGACGCCCAAGTCGGTGACCGCCATGGCCGGTGTGTCCAATATCGGTGATTCCGAAAACTGGACGGGAAGCGACATGGCGCAGGCCAACTGGTATGCTTTTGGCCGTTTGTGTTGGAATCCCGACCTGTCGGCCGAACAGTTGGCCAATGAATTCCTGAAACAGACATTCTCTGCTGATGAACGTTTTGTCGGGCCGATGCGGCAGGTGCTGTTGAGGTCGTGGGATGCGGCAGTCAGCTACATGATGCCCTATGGTTTGCACCACATCTTTGCCGGTAATCACCACTATGGTCCCGAACCGTGGTACCATCCGGGCGGCAATATCCGTGAAGATTGGTTGCCCTCCTATTATCATCGTGCCGATGCCGAGGGGCTGGGTTTCGACCGCACCCGGAATGGGTCGGGTGGGGCGGTACAGTACCACGAACCTTTGGCTACGCTCTATGGCGATTTGCATACCTGTCCGGAGGAATACCTCCTTTGGTTCCACCATGTGCCTTGGAAACATATCATGCGCAACGGGCTGACTTTGTGGGACAATCTGTGTTATATCTATAACCACGGAGTAGATGAGGCGCGCCATTTCGCCACGGTGTGGGACGGTATGCGCCCCTATGTGGATGCCACGCGTTTCGACCGTCAAAAGGCGCGTTTCGACCGTCAGGCCAAAGATGCCGTGTGGTGGCGCGATGCATGCCTGCTCTATTTCCAGGAATTCTCCAAGTTGCCGCTTCCTGCCGATTGTCCGGCTCCCGAACATAAGTTGGAGGATTTGAAGAAGTATCGTTTGCACATTGATAACTACACGGCTGCCGACATGGACAAGTTGCCTTGACGGCATGGTGCGTGATGAGTTTTGCGGATCAGGAACTGTCTCCACAAAAGAGGGAGACAGTTCCTGATCTGTGTTTTTGGCGTATGGAAAATATGAGCCATGACAGTACGGTGTAAAAAGGAAACTAACTTTCCAAAAAGAAGATATACTTACTTGGCAAAGTAAGTAGTACTTACTTGCCCATTTAAGATATCTTACTTTGCCAAGTAAGCTCCTTGACTTTTTGGAGACGGAATCTAGCCTGATATTCCTGTTTTATTATGCTTCAAGAATCCTGTATTCTCGTCCGGAAGACGGAATGGCTGGGAATATCGCATTCTCGCGAGGTTTACGATATTCAATTTGAAAGCTAAATGGACGTGTTTAGGTGGTTTTGGCAGGGAAATAAGTCTTTTTGAGAGTGTTTATGTGGCACTTTGTGCAAAATATTAGCTGTTCTTTGATATTTTGATTTTCGTGCACTTTGCGTTTGTCGGCTTCAAATAGATAATAGAAGTGCAGCGAGGTACGTATGCAGCGGGGGATTAAATGCAGCGTGGGATTTGCAATCCCCCGCCATGTAGTATAAGGATTTGTAATCCGCAAAAAGATACCTATTAAATATAGGTCTTGCAAGGTGTTTCATGAAAGCCCTTTCGGGCTTGCGGATTCGGAAATCCGCAGCTCAATTGCGCCGGATTGCAAATCCGTCGCAGCGATATGCGGTAGTGTGCAGCGGGGGATTAAATGCAGCGTGGGATTTGCAATCCCCCGCCATGTAGTATAAGGATTTGTAATCCGCAAAAAGATACCTATTAAATATAGGTCTTGCAAGGTGTTTCATGAAAGCCCTTTCGGGCTTGCGGATTCGGAAATCCGCAGCTCAATTGCGCCGGATTGCAAATCCGTCGCAGCGATATGATGGCGGGGGATTTGCAATCTCCCGCCATGGAATATTAAAATTTGTAATCCGCAAAAACATACTTTCTGTTTGTCGGGTATTTTTAACGCGGTTTCATGGCGTTTCCAACGTTTGATATGGTGTTTTTCGGAAAGCGTTTTCTCGGCTTTGCATGAGGATTTATGGCCATTCGCGGGGGTAATGGCGATTGAAATCTGAAAAAAGTTACAAAATCTATAAACCATGTTGCATGAAACGGCTTTGCAACATGGAAAATGATACAAATTCGAAGATATATGTTACATGTCCGAAAACGAGTTGGCGTTTGTTGACGTAATTTTACGACCGATTAAGAGTGTTATGGACAATTTAAAGAACATGGTGATAACTGATAAAAGAATCTAATATGAGTTTAAGGAAAAACCTAAAGAAGTTTGTCCCGATTTGGACTGGCATGGCCTGCTGCGCCATGGGGTGTTTCTACTCCTGTAACGACGGTTACGAGTTGATTGACGAAGACCCGTCGTGGTTGGGTAGCAGCATCTACGACTATTTGAAGTCGAACGGGAACTACACGAATGTGGTGCGGATGATTGATGACCTTGGCTATACCGAGGTGCTCGCCCGCACGGGTAGCAAAACCCTCTTCGTGGCCGATGACGATGCCTACGCGCGGTTCTATAATAATAGGACATGGGGCGTGGGGAGTTATGAAGAGCTTTCGCAGGCACAGAAGAAGATGTTGCTCTACGGTGCCATGATTAACAACTCCAGCCAGGTGGCATACCTCTCCAGCTCTGCCGGACCCACCGAAGGCGATTGTATGCGTCGTCTGACTTCGTCTTCGGCCTACGACACGGTACCCATTTTGGCCCCGGCCGACATGCCGGACACCAAGTATTGGGCTTACTACAAGAAAGCCGGGAAGACCATTCCCTGTTTGGAAGACGCTACCACCGCGCCGATGATTCATTTTATCGAGGCTTATCTGCAGAACCGTCGTATTACCAACGACGATTGCAATTTCCTTTTTAACTATTCCACGGAACGTCAGGCAGGTGATGCCAATGTGAACGGGGTGAACATTGCGGAGCAGAATATCCGTTGTTCCAATGGTTTCGTACACAAGATGGCTGAGGTGATGCCTCCGTTGCCCAATTTGGCGAACCGTATAGCCCAGTTGCCTCGTGCCAAGACTTTCTCCAAGTTGCTGGATCGTTATTCCGCTCCTTTTTATAGCGAGACGCTTACGCGCGAGTACAACCGTTTGTACGGCACCAGTTATGACTCTGTGTTCCAAAAACGTTTCTTTTCTGAGCGTTCCCAACCTAATTCGGATGGGAGTGAGATCTTGAATTTGACACAAGATAACCGTCCGGTGGAAGCTTTGCTGAAGTTTGACCCGGGATGGAATGAATTCTATTCCCAATTGAACGCCAGCACAGCTACAAATGTACGACTCCAGCAGGATATGGCTGTCATGCTTGTGCCTACCGACGAGGCGATGAATGAATATTGGAACAATGGTGCCGGTGCGGTGCTGAAAGACCGTTATGGCACATGGGACAACGTGCCCGATGACGTGCTCGCCGAATTGATTAACGTGAACATGCTTAACTCTTTCTCCAATTCCGTACCGAGTAAGTTCAGCACGGTGTTGAACGATGCCAATGACGAATTGGGTCTTTCGAAGGAAAATGTGGACAGCGTGTTCTTCGCTTGCAACGGCGCGATTTACCTGACCAATAAGGTGTTCAGCCCCACGGCTTACATCTCCGTGTCTTTCCCGGCCTTGGTGAACGAAAACATGAGCATCATCAACTGGGCCATCAAGCAGCTGGACTACGACGTGTATTTGAATTCCCAAAATTCCACGTATAGCTTCTTTATTCCCACCAATGGGGCTTTGGAATATGTGGATCCCGTGTCGTTTCGGGTGCGCCAGAACCCAGAGAATCCGGATGACGGCTTCCAGCCTGAGTCTGGCCTGCAAGTTTATCGCTTCCACTACGACCCCAATGCATTGACGGAAGACGAACGCGTATATGCTTCCATTCATTCTTATGATGCAGCTACCGGCGTGGTGGGCGACTCCATCGCACGTGCCTCAACGGCTCAAACGCAGAATCGTCTGAAAGATATTTTGGAAACCCATATTGTGATTGGAAGTTTGAATAATTCCAATACATATTATAAGACTAAAGATGGTGGCGTCATCAAGGTTGAAAATCCGGATGTGGTGAATTCCATGAAGGTTTATGGTGGTTGGCAGGTGGAGAACGATGCCTCTACAATGAATGGTGGTGCTTCTGTGGTTCGCGATGGCGGCATTTATAACCAAAACAATGGTAAGGCTTACATCCTTGAAGATGCTCCCATTCAAACGGCACGTAATTCCGTAGCCGATATTTTGGCCACTCATTCTGAGTTCGCAGAATTCAAGAAATTGCTGGATGCATCGGGCTTGTTGACGCAGGTGGTCAACCTGAATCCATCCGACGAACAAAGCCAGTATCGTTATGCTTGTCCTTCCGACAACATCAACCTGTTCAACACCTTTAATTATACGGTGTACGTGCCCTGCAACGACTCCATTGTGAAGATGCAGGAAAATGGCGAGCTGCCGACGGTGGAAGATTTGGAAAGCCCCACGCTCACGGAGGATGCCCGCGCACAGTTGCTTGACAAAGTCGTGCAGTTCATCAAATACCACATCCAGGACAACTCCTTCTACATTGGCGAAGGCGACCTCAACCTGGCGGGTAATGAATATTCGACTTCAGCTTATACGATTGACGAGAACGGCGTATTGTCTTACCTGAAAGTGACTCCTGTGGGCGACAACTCACATTTGTCCGTGACCGATGCGATGGGCAATACGCGCAAGGTGATTACGAGCGGCGGCCTTTACAACCTGATGGCACGCGAATACCAGTTCGATGTCCCGTCGATTGAATCTGCAACCACAATCCGTACTTCTTCGTATGCCGTGGTGCATCTGATAGACGGCCCGTTGCGTTATGAATGAGTGGTGGATATCGAATAAATGTCAAATAACTAATATCATAATTGAATGAAAACCCTATATCGACATATCATTTTAGGTGCGTTTGCAGCCTTGCCGTTGGCAGGCTTCGCGCAGGCGCCGGGGACAATGATTAGCGGAACCGTGTCCGACGACATCGAGCCGTTGATGATGGTGAACGTCGTCGAGGTGGACGAGGCCAACCGTATCGTGGCCCATGGCGTGACGGACATCAACGGAAACTTCTCTTTCCGCATTGTGGATCCCAAACACCGTTTGAAAATCTCCTATGTGGGTTATGCCACGCAAATCATCCCCATCAAGGGCACACGCTACAACATTACGCTGAAGAGCAACCTCCAGCTGAAGGAAGTGGTCGTGCAACAGAAAAGGGTGGTGCAGTCCAGCGGTTTGGCCATTCCCGAACGCGAAGTGTCCATGGCGCATCAGACCATTGATGCCAAGGAGTTCGAAGGCTTGAGCCTGACGAGTATCGACGAAGCTTTGCAAGGACGTGTGGCCGGTTTGGATATCGTGTTCAATTCCGGTGACCTGGGTTCCGGTACCACCATGCGCTTGCGTGGTGTCAGCTCCATCAACGGTAACACGCAACCTCTTGTGGTGGTGGACGGCAACATCTTCGAGAGTGACTATCTCTCAGGCTTCGACTTCGCTTCCGCCACGGAAGAGCAGTATTCCGAACTGTTGAACGTCAACCCGGACGATATCGCCAGCATCACCGTGCTGAAGGATGCCGCCGGCACGGCCCTTTATGGTTCGCAGGGTGCCAACGGTGTCATCGAAATCAAGACCAAGCGCGGTGCGCGGGGCAAGACGCACGTCACCTATTCTTATGGTGCCACGATGACTTACCAGCCCAAGGGCATGCGCATGCTGAATGGTGACCAATACACCATGTTGATGAAGGAAGCCTACTATAACCCGCAGTTGAGCGATGCCGCTTCCGACATCCCGGAATTCAACTACGATCCCTCTTTCGCTGAGTATGAGAACTACAACAACAACACCGACTGGGTGGATGCCGTGCGCAAGACCGGTTGGTTGCAGAAACACTATGTGACGATTTCCGGTGGTGGTGAGAAGGCCGTGTTCCGCATTTCCGGTGGTTACGACCATCAGACAGGTACCGTCATCGGGCAGGAACTCAACCGTTTCACGACCCGTGTGGCTTTGGACTACTTCGTGAGCGACCGCATCAAGATTGTGACGAACTTCAACATGACCTATCAGGACAACCAGAAGAACTATAGCGACTTGTTGGGCATTGCTTACAAGAAGATGCCGAACATGTCCATTTACGAACAGGATGCCTACGGAAACAATACGAATAATTACTACCACATGTTGCCAACGGCTTCTTCTACTTTTAGGCAGAATGGCGATCAGTTTAGTTTGGTGAATCCGGTGGCTTTGGCCTACGAGGCTACCAGTGATGAGTCCAAATACACCATCCAGCCGGAGTTCCAGTTGCATTACAACCTTTTGGGGCTCGATGCCACCAAGACGCAACTCAAGTATGAGGGTAAGGTGCTGTTCAATATCAGCAACACCTATAATGACTCCTTCTATCCTTCCAGTTTGGTGACTTCTGGTTGGAATAATGACAATAACAACAAGGCCAGTTCTTCGGCGCATAAGAGCAATTCCATCACCACGACGCACCGCTTGACTTTCACGCCGGCGTTCAAGAACTCCGACCACTCCTTCATGGCCATGGCACAGTTCCAGTTGGTGAATGGTAATTCCAAGAGCCAGGACAATACGGTGACGAGGCTCCCGACGGGAAACATCGAGTCGGCCACGGCGGACGGTCTTATTACCGCAATGTCCACCGGTGCGGGTCAGTGGCGCAGCATTTACCTGACCTTCTCCGCCCACTATGCCTACAAGGGTCGCTACATTGCCGACTTCTCTGTCCGTCGCGACGGTTCCACTAAGTTCGGTGATTCCCGCCGTTGGGGTAATTTCCCTGCTTTCTCTTTGCGTTGGAACATCGTGGACGAACCGTGGATGAAGTGGTCCGAGAAGTGGCTCTCCATGTTGTCCATCCGTCCGGGTTGGGGACGTGTGGGTAACCAGCCCGGTACCGACTACCTCTATTTTTCGAAATATTCCACTACGGATGCTTACGATGGAGGAGCTTCGGTCTATCCGAGCAACATCCGTTTGAGCAACCTGCAATGGGAAGAGAAGGAAACATGGAACGTGGGTTTCGACTTGGGCTTGTTTGACAACAAGATTACGGCAGACTTTAATATCTATACGCAGTTGACTTCCAAACTGTTGATGACGGCTGTCAAACTGCCTTCTTCGTCTGGCTTCACCAAGTTGGATTGGACCAATGCGGGCGACATGCGCAACAACGGTTGGGAATTTAACATCAACGGTACGGACGTGGTGAAGGCCGGTAAGTTCTCCATGGGCTTCAATGTGACCTTTGCCAACAACAAGAACGAAATTACGAAGATGGATCCCACCATCTTGGCCAACCTCAATGGGGATTTCAATAACAACAATGGGTCTTACCTGAGCCGGGTGCAGCTGAACAACCCCTACGGTGCCATCTATGGTTTCCGCTACAAGGGCGTATATCAATACACGGACTATTCCGATGTGGAGGTGCCCGGCGTGAGCGGCCCGAACGCTCCGGTGGCCCGTGATGCGAATGGCAATGTCATCAAGGATGCCGACGGCTTCACCAAACCCATGGTGTTCGGTTACGATGAGGACAGCAACCCCAATCCCTACGAGTTCCAAGGCGGTGATGCCATTTATGAAGACATCAACCACGACGGCAACATCAACGAGCTGGATATCGTCTATCTCGGTTCTTCACTTCCGAAAATTACCGGTGGATGGGGCTTGAAATTCAATTATGGCCGTTGGTCGCTCAATGCGCAGTTCAACTTCCGCGTGGGCAACAAGGTGGTGAATGCCGCCCGCATGAATGCCGAGTCCATGTACAACAACAACAACCAGGCGGCTTCCGTCAACTGGCGTTGGCGTGTGGAGGGCCAGGTGGCCGAGATTCCCCGTGCCTTGTACAACAGCGGTTATAACTGGTTGGGTAGCGACCGTTTTGTGGAGGATGCTTCCTTCATGCGTCTGAACTACCTTTCGCTGGGTTATTCGTTCGACCCGAAGCTGTTGCGGAAGTTTGGCCTGAACTCGCTGAGCATCAACCTGAATGCCAGCAACCTGTTCTGCCTGACGAACTATTCCGGAGCCGACCCCGAGGTGGGATATGGCGGTTTGGGTGTGGCTACCGACAATGCGCGCACTCCGCGTTCGCGCCAGTTCACGGCCCGTGTGTCAATAGGTTTCTAAGTATATTATATAATAATAAGGTATAGATTATGAAAATCCATATAAACAAACAAGTCGCGCGCTTCTTTTCGGCGGCCTTGCTGGCTTCCTCGCTGACGGCCTGCGACGATTTCCTGAGCATCATTCCGCTCAACGATGTGGTGCTGGAGAATTATTGGACGGAAGAGGCCGACGTGACGAGCGTGGTCAACTCTTGCTACAGCCAGTTGTTGGCTGACGACTGCCTGAAGCGGATGTTGATATGGGGCGAATTGCGTTCCGACAACCTGGCGACGGGAGGAAATAATAATATAGAGATTGCGCGCATAGCTGAAGAAAACATTTTGGAGACCAATGGTTTGGTGAAGTGGGAAGCTTTCTACCAGTGCATCAACCGTTGCAACACCGTCTTGTATTATGCGCCTTCGGTGAATGAGAAAGATCCGAATTACACCGATGCCGAATTGCGTGCTAATATTGCCGAGGTGACGGCCATCCGCGCCCTCTGCTATTTCTATCTGATCCGCACTTTCCGCAATGTGCCCTACGTGACGGAACCGTCCATCGATGACGGGCAGAATTACCGGGTGCCGGCCTCCAGCTTTGATGAAATCCTGACCAACCTCATCAATGATTTGGAAGCGGTGAAAAATGATGCGGTGCGCACTTATGGCGAGGACAATCCCAAAAACAAGACCCACATCACACGTTATGCCATCTATGCCTTGTTGGCCGATATGTATCTGTGGCAGGGCAATTACCAGAAGTGCATCGAATACTGCGACCAGATTATTGATTACAAGATTGCGGAATACGAGGAAGACTTGCAGGAGACTTCTGCATTGGATGTGGAGCTTTACGGGCGTTTCCCGTTGATATCCGTGGCACCGGCCAATTCTACACGTGGCGGTACTGTTTTCACGGAAATTTTTGGCACCGGGCTTTCTTTCGAGAGCATCTTTGAACTGAATATCGTGGACTCCGAGACTCGTGAAAACGGTTTGGTGAGGGATCTTTTCGGAAAGTCCGATGGTAGTTCCGTAGGACAGGTGGCTCCTTTGAGCTACCTGAAGCAGGGACTGTCAGAAAACACGAACAATTATTTCCAACGTTCGGACACGAGGGCATACGAGAACATGGAAGGTGACGAAACTTCTGGAGTCACGGTGGCTAAGTATTTCAAGAAAAGTGTGGATTATTTGGCAAGCAGTTCGACTGCTTTGGGGTATTCGCCCACGTTTACGAATCGCTCCGATGACCATTCGGCCAATTGGATTGTTTATCGCCTGACGGATGTCATGTTGATGAAGGCGGAGGCCGAAGTGATGCTGGCCGGTGACGTGGTGGATGGTACAGCCTTGACACCGGAACAGGATGCCCGTTTCAAGGCAGCTTGGGAATGCGTGATTGCCGTGTGGAAACGTGCCAACAACAAGCGCACGGCGAGTGATACTTTGGTCTATACGGATTACGCCACTTCGCGTTTGGCCATGGAAAACCTTGTGATGGACGAACGGCAGCGTGAGCTGATGTTCGAGGGCAAACGTTGGTTTGATTTGGTACGTATATGCCGCCGCGACGGCAGCAACCAGCGGATGCTTGACAAGGTGATGGGCAAGTTCAAGGAGAACATCGTGGCCATCCGCATCCGTTTGGCATCTCCCGATGCCCTCTACCTGCCTTATCACGAAGATGAGTTGCGCGCCAACCCGTATCTTGTGCAGAACCCGGCTTACGAAAATGAATCGATAACCCAAACTGAATAAATATATGAAAAGAATAGATAAAATCTTGATGCGGCTCGTCTTGGGGCTTTTGGCGTTGCCGGCCTTCACAGTTTCCTGCTCCGACGATCCATTGCCTGAGAACTACTACACGTTCACGGGGGAGATGGTGAGCGATTACCTCCAGAACCGCCCGGAGGAGTTTAGCGAGTTTGTCGCCATCCTGCAGCGTTCCGGCATGTATGGCATGATGGCCACCTACGGCAGCTACACCTGCCTGGCACCCACCAATGCGGCGGTGGAGGAGTATCTTCATTCACGTGGATTGACCAGCGTGGACCAGCTCACCAAGGAAGAGTGCGACACGCTTTCGTGGAACCACATCATTGATGAGGATGCCTATTTTACGACTGACCTGATAGATGGTAACATCCCGTCGGCCAACATGAACGGGCGTAACCTGACGTTCTCCTGCGACTCTGACGCGATGAACAACAACAACGTGGTGTATTACATCAATAAGACTTCGCGCATGATCGTGTGGGACGACTCGGTGGAAAACGGCGTGGTGCATACCCTCGACAAGGTGGTGGTGCCACAGACATTCTATTTGCCCGATGTGTTGGCGGAGAATCCCGATGTCAGCCTGTTCTATGAGGCGTTAGTGTTGACGCACTTGGATGATTCCCTTAAGGAATACATCGATGAGTCTTATACGTGTGGCGCGGACTCCGTGAACCAGGACATGACGATTTCCACCGGTGGATCCCCTTATACGATGCGATATGTGGGCACCCGCATGAAACGTTATTCGGCTTTCATCGAGACCAACGATGTCTATGCCCAAAACGGCATCAACAATCTGGATGACCTGAAAGCACGTGCCAAGCAGACCTACGACCGGATGTATCCGGAAGATGCAGGCAAGTATGATGACGACTGGACACATCGCAAAAATCCGCTCAACCGCTTCATCGCTTACCATCTCTTGCCTTACTATGGGGCTTATAACGACTGGACGGTGTCGGGCGATGTGAAAACCACTTGCGCCAAAATGGATTTGATTGACTGCACCGACTGGTACAAGACGTTGATGCCGGGTACGCTCATGAAGTTCAGCTCCCCGCAACAAGGCCTCTACATCAACCGTAAGGGCCTGGGTGCCTTGGCCACGGTGGAAGGCGTAAAAGTGCTGTCTCCTTCCGAGATGGGCAGCGGCATCGACCAGCAGGCGTTGAACGGCATTTACCATTACGTAGATAAGATATTGGAGTTTGACGAAGCGATGCGCGACCAAGTCTGCAACGACCGCATCCGCATCAGTTCGGCCACGATAACACCTGAATTCATGAACTGTGGCGCACGTGGAAACACCCTGAGGGCTACGGGATTCAAGGTGGTCGAAGGATGGGATTTCCATGGGAAGACCCCTTCCATGACGTTCCGTAAGCGCGATGTGTGGATGGTGACCTACGCCGACTGTGTGGACATGGTAGGCCAGTTCGATGTGACGTTCAGCCTCCTTCCGGTGCCCAAGACAGACACCTATGAGGTGCGTTTCGCATACGGTTGGGGTGACATGCGCGGAAAGGTGCAAATCTATTTCGGTACGGATCCCGACAACCTGCAACCTGTCGGGCTGCCTATTGACTTCACGTTGTGGCCCACGGATCCGCTCATCGGATGGGTGGAAGACACGGGCGACTCTGAAACCGACCGCGCCATCGACAAGGCCATGCACAACCGTGGCTATATGAAGGACATGGACTCTTGGGCGCAGGGTGGCGTCAACATCCTGAGGGCACAGGCGATGAAGTTGCGCAAGATTTTGGTGACCGAGACCATGAGTCCGGAGGTGACTTACTATATCCGTATCAAACAATTGATGGATAATCCGCAGGCCGAGTTGCCGATCAACTATTTCGAACTTGTGCCCAAGAGCATTTATGCAGGTGTGGAAGCCGAGGATACGCATTAAGCTGTGGCGAATGGAAAAAATTGCTTAAACGATAAATTGTAAGACTCATGAAAACAAACAATAAATTCAAAACCATGATGATGGTGACGGTGGCAGCCCTTGCGGCAGCCGCCTGCACCGACACGTGGGACGAACATTATGGCAACGAGGGCGGGCCGGTTTCCGACAAGTCGCTCTTGCAATTGGTGGAGGAAGCGGGCGACCTGAACGATTTCCTCAAGGTGCTCCAGTCCACGCATGTGTTTGTCAATAACAAACCCACTGGTGTGACTTACGCCGACCTCTTGGCCAGCGACCAGACCTTTACTGTTTGGGCTCCCAAGGACGGGACGTTCAACGTGGATTCCCTCTTGGCGGAATGCGCCACGGGGATAGTGGGCGACTCCATGTGCGGCCAGCACTTCGTGCAGAACCACATTGCCCATTACGTGACCAACAGCACGGACACGAAGTCCACCATCATGCTCAATGGCAAATATCTTGCGGCCGAACCGGGGAGTTTCGAGGGGGTCAGCTATGCCGCTGGCCGTTCGGGGCAGCCTGCGCGTAACGGTTTGCTTCACGTGATGTCCGGTGGCCTTCCCTACCTATATAATATATATGAAGGATTGACCACCCTGCCGGAATATTCGGGCATGGGGGCTTTTTTCAAACGTTATGAAAAATTGGAGCTGAATGAGGCGGCCAGCGTGGCAAGCGGTATGGTGGATGGTAACATCGTGTATTCCGACTCTGTGATGGACCGCACCAACATCCTTTTTGGAACTTTCCAGAATATCAATGAGGAAGACAGTAACTTCATCATGTTGGTGCCTGATGCGCAGATATGGGATAAGGTTTACGAAGAAGCGAAGGGGTATTTTAATTTTGGAAGTGCTTACAAGGCAGATTCCTTGCAGGAGCTTTATGCCCATTTGGCGGTCATCCGGGACTTGGTGTATAACCGTAACTATGGTTGCCAGCACATGGCCGATTCCGTCTATTCCACTTCCTATTATGTAGGCGATGAGGAACGCCACCACATTTATTACAAGCCTTTGGCTCCCGGTGGCATTTTCTCTTCTTCTTTCGTGCGCGACTCCATGGATGCCAGCAACGGGGTGTTCTATAACCTTTACGATTGGCCTTTCACGCCGGAGGACATTTATTTCTATCCCGTGAAGGCCGAAGCAGAGGTGGAGAGCTTGTTGAAAGAATATTCCGGTTGCAGCTACGAGGCGACGGGCAACGTGGCGCGGGATAGCATTTCCGATGGTTACCTGACGGTGACGGCTAGCAATTCACAGCGTCCCAATTGGACGGTAACGTTTGACGTGCCCAATGTGCTTTCTGGCACGTATGACGTGTGCGTGGTCACGGTGCCCCGCCGGGCGGTCAACCCCAATGACCAAATCACGTTGCCATGCCGTTTCACGGGCGCGGTGAATTATGTGGATGAAAGCGGGACGAAGCTGACACAGGATTTTGAGGATTACTGCATTCCAAAGGTTTATGAGATGGACACGGTGAAGGTCGGCACGTTCAAGGTGCCGGTGACCAGCTATGGCCAGCCGGAAGCGAACGTGCAGGTCAGCTTGACTTGCCGGCTTTCGACTACTGCAGACCGTCGGAACTATTATCCCTCAATGATTATTGATTGTATCTATTTCAAACCCTCTAAAGAAGAATAAGTGCCATGAAACATATATTGTCAACATTTTGCCTGATGGCCGCCGTGTCTGCTCCGGTGGCGGCGCAAGAGGCGGCGCAAGACACCGCCCAGGCTGCGGTGCAGGATTCCGCGAGGATTGCGGCAAGAAACACATTGCCGGACGTGCCGATGCGGGAAATCAAGGGGCGTGTCTATGACAACTCCACCAAGGAGCCGGCTGTCGGCGTGAGCATCTCGGCGTTCAACGATGCGCGTTATGCCGCCATGACCGACGAGAAGGGGGATTATGTCATCGAAGTCCCCACTTACGTCACTTCCCTTTGGATGCGTGGTGACGGTTACAACTCCATCCAGGTGCCTATTGGCAAAGGTGACCAGCCGGTGGATGCCTATATCTTCAGTGATGTGTTCGACCCGGTTTATTCGGCAGTCGAAACGGCTACAAACGGGCGCACGGTAGGGGTGGATTACAATACCAACGATGTGAGCATTGATCCGCAAATCCAGAACAAGCTGGGCGCCGACGTGCATTCCATTACCCGCAGCGGGGTGCCGGGCATGGGTGTAGCCATGTATATGAACGGCCTGAACTCCCTGAACGCCAACGCGCAGCCCTTGGTGGTGATTGACGGGGTCGTGACCAACATGCGGCTGAATGCGCCTTCCACCCATGATGGTTTCTTTAACAACATCTTTTCGAACATCATGGTGGAGGACATTGAGAAAATCAGTGTGCTGAAGAACGGTACGGCCATCTATGGCGCACAGGGTGCCAACGGCGTCATCCTCATCGAGACCAAGCGCAACAAGAGCATGGCCACGAAGATTGACGTGTCAATCGGTGGAAGCTACGAACTGTTGCCCAAATCCATGGACATCATGAACTCGGAGCAATACCGCATCTATGCTTCCGAGTTGATTGGCTCGACGGGTACGAACGGCAACAGCTTCAAGTTCCTGCAAACCGACCCCAACTATTATTATTACGACATTTACCATAATGAAACGGATTGGCAGAAGCAGGTGTATGACGAAGCTTTCACGCAGAACTACAGCATCAACGTGCAGGGTGGTGACGATGTGGCCAACTATAACCTCTCCGTGGGCTATGCCATGGCGGATGCCACGCTGAAGAACAACAGCTATTCGCGCTTCAACCTGCGCTTGAACACCGACATCATCCTGGCCAAGAACCTTTCGGTGCGTTTCGATGCTTCTTACAGTGACGTGACGCGCGACATGCGCGACGATGGCGCACCGGCCACGCTGGACGATGGTATCATCTCGGCTCCGGGTTTCTTGAGCCTTATCAAGTCGCCCTTCCTCAGCCCGTATGCGTTTGACACGAGTGGTAACATATCTTCTTATTTGGCAGAGGCTGATGATTACCTGAACGACGTGTTGCCCAGCAACGCTTACCGCAGTTCGTTGTCCAATCCCCTGTTTATCTTGCAGAACGGCGACGGAGACAACAAGAACTATTTCGGTAACCGACTGATTACGCTGGCTGTGACGCCGAAGTGGAACATCAACAAGTATTGGAGCATTGCGGAGCACTTCGCATTCCAGTTGGTGAACACGGATGAAAATGCCTATTTGCCGGTGAATGGTACGCCGCTCTTCGACGTGGAAGGTGTGGCCGACGGATTGGAAAACCGTGCTTCCTCTTTGGCAGCCCGTGAGACGGTGCTGATGAGCCATAGCTACTTTGAATATGCGCGCCGTTTCAAGGCCCATTGGTTGAACGTGCGTGGAGGACTCCGTTACCAACACACAAGCTACAGCCTGAACCAGCAGGTGGGTTACAACAGCGGTAACGACAAAACCCCGAACATGTCAACAAACCTTCTGTATAAGACTACGGACGGCACGGAAGAGGAAGTGGTGGACATGACCTATTATCTCTCCGCCGACTACAATTGGCGTGAACGTTATTACCTCTCAGCAGCTCTCAGCATGGCGGGTAGCTCCAAGTTTGGTGTCGATGCAGCCGACGGCGTGAAGATTGGTAACTATGCATGGGGCTTCTTCCCCTCGGTGCAGGCTGCTTGGGTGGTGACCAACGAATCGTGGATGCCCCGCGTGAGCGGCATTGATTTCCTGCGCCTGAACGTGGGTTTCGACATGGTGGGTAACGATGACATCGACGCCTTGGCTTCGCGCACGTATTTCGTGGCCAACAAAATGTGGAACATGTCCACCGGACTTTCGATGGGTAACATTGGCAACACGCAACTGCAGTGGGAGACCACGAAGCGTTTTACCGCCGGATTGGAACTCTCGGCCATACATGACCGCTTGGGCTTCAGCTTCAATTACTTCTATGGAAAGACTTCCAACTTGCTTAACTTAAGCACATTGTCCTACCTTAGCGGTTTGGAGACCAACTGGAAGAACAGTGGCGAAATGGAGAACCAAGGCTTTGACGTGACGTTGACAGGGCGTCTCATCGACCGCAAGGATTGGAAGTGGACGGTCGGTGCCAGCGCAGGCCATTATGACAATGAAATCACGTCCCTGCCTTCAGGCTCTTTCGTGACGGAACTCTACGGGGGAAATATCCTCTCGCAGGTGGGCACGGCAGCCGGTGTGTTCTATGGCTACAAGACGGATGGCGTATTCTCCACCACGGAGGAAGCCGAGTCTGCCGCCCTTTTCCAAACGGACGAGACGGGTGCCAAGACCTATTTCCGGGCGGGCGACATGAAGTTCGTGGACGTGAACGGCGACCATGAGATTAATGAGGCCGACATGCAGGTCATTGGCGACCCGAACCCCGAGCTCTACGGTAACATTTTCACCAACGTGCGTTGGAAGAACCTTTCCCTCGACGTGGTGTTCAACTACTCATTGGGCAACGACGTGTATAACTACCAGCGCCGGCTGTTGGAAAGCGGTTCGCGTTTCCACAACCAGACGACGGCCATGCTTTCGCGCTGGACGCACGAAGGGCAGCAGACCGACATCCCGCGCATCTCTTACGAGGATGCGGCAGGCAACAGCCGTTTCTCCGACCGCTGGATCGAGGACGGGTCTTACCTGCGCCTGAAGAACGTCACGCTGAGCTACTATTTCCCCATCCACAATACCTATATCCAAGGGCTTACGATTTGGGGCGCAGCCAACAACCTGCTCACGTTCACGAAATATTTGGGCACCGATCCCGAATTCAGCGCGGGCAACAGCGTTCTGTCCATGGGCATCGACCGCGGTTTGCTGGCCCAGGGGCGTAACTTCTCGTTGGGTGTAAAGATTAACTTGTAACCTTCAATATGGAACGAATTATGAAAAAGAACAAGATATTTTCCATGGGTGTGGCCCTGGCCATCGGGGCAGGGGCCGCCTTCACCTCTTGCGTGGATACGGATTCCAACTTGGTGGACTTCGGCTCGGCTTTGGATTCGCCCAATGACACGGTGTATTCCCTCTTTGGTGTGCTGAACAAGATGCAGGCCATTGCCGACCGCACCATCATCCTTGGCGAAGTAAAGGGCGACATGACCGCCCTCACCGATGCCGCCACCACGGATTTGCAGGATGTGGCCAATTTCACGGTCGGAGCGGACAACCGTTATAACAAACCGGAAGATTATTATGCCATTATCCAAAACTGTAACTACTACATCGCACATGCCGACACGAACATGTCCTTGCGTGGCGAAAAAGTGTTCATTCGAGAATATGCGGCCATCAAGGCCATCC
This sequence comes from uncultured Paraprevotella sp., assembly GCA_944321565.1. GTDB lineage: Bacteria > Bacteroidota > Bacteroidia > Bacteroidales > Bacteroidaceae > Paraprevotella. Next base: position 45,299 of record CALULT010000001.1, read on the forward strand.
GGGCGTGGACTTACCTGCAGCTGGCCGTCAACTATGGCGAAGTGCCTTTCTACACCAAGCCCTTGATGACGGAGGCGGAGACCGACCCTTCGCTCTATCCCAAGTATGATGTGAAGCAGATTGCCGAATATTTCATTCCCGATTTGGCTCCTTACGTGGAGACAGACCTTCCATTGGGTGATGCGGGTTATAAGACTTACTTCATTCCTGTCCGCCTCATTTTGGGTGACCTTTGCCTGTGGGCAGGGCGTTATCAAGAGGCCGCGCAATATTATCATGACTATCTGACGCATGTCGATGAGCCGCATTATGTGCAAGATGGAGGGCGCTATAGATGGGTCAGTGATGAGTTCTTAAGTGTGATAATGATGTCTTCAACGAATGAATCGCTGATGGGAATCCGGATGGAAACGCAGGAATATGACGGTATTGTCAGCTATTTGGATGACATTTTCACTTCGACATCGGATAATTACTACTACTATCAGGCTTCCGCTTCGCCGGCCTTGGAGGAGCTGTCGCGCAGCCAGCGGTATGTGTATGAGGTGCTCCGCACGTCGAGTGCCGGCACTATTGTGCCGGAGGACACCGTTAGCCCTGCACCCGACTTCGAGTATTTGGATATTAATCAAAAGGGTGACTTGCGTTATTTTGGCACAGTGTCCACGTCCTATTCTACCGCCATGGGCGATAACTATTCAAGTACGCATGTGTCGAACACTAAAATCACCTCAGGTTTTGTTTACCTCTATCATGTCCTGACGGTTTACCTCCGCATGGCTGAGGCTTACAATCGTGCAGGACTGCCGGAATCTGCTTTCACCATCCTGAAATATGGGTTGAGCAGCTCCACGGTGTCCAAATACATCAACCAAGGTGAGCGTAACCGTGGCGGCGACCTTTTGGTGTGGGATCCCTATCTTTTTATCACGAATGACATGGTGACTTCTACGCTTTTGGAAAACACATGGGGCATCCATGCGGTGGGATGCGGCGACACACGCTGTGACACTCTCTATGCCATTCCCGATGACTTGACGACGCTGGAGGATTCCATCCTCTTCGTGGAAAACCTCATCTGCGACGAGATGGCTTTGCAGCAGACTTTTGAAGGGACACGCTTCGGAGACTTGCAGCGCATCGCCTTGCGGCGCAACAATCCGGCCTTCTTGGCCGACAAGGTGGCCCGCCGCAAGGGTAGTTCCGTGCCGCGCGACGAGGCTCTCTACAACCGTTTGCTGGATAAGGACAACTGGTACTTGCCGTTGGAATAAAAAACTATGCCGCAGAACGCCTGAAAAACAGGCTGTTCTGCGGCATGTTACAAATTCGAAAGTTTGTGTTACACAATTTTTTGGCGCCTTCCTTCACAAACGCTATCTTTGAGGTTGGAAGCCGTTTTCGGGCGGCTGCCAAATGAATGGAGAGAACTAATTTGAAGAAACAGTCTTTTATTAATTAAAGTGTGAGTGTATGAAGAAAAGAAACTTTTTGATGATGCTTGGCCTTTTGGGCTTTGGCGCGACGGCCAACGCCCAGGTCATTGCTTCGTTGGGGTTTGAAGAAGGGGAGGAACAGAAGTACCTCAACCCGGACTCGGTAAGCAAATACCCTGACTGGAGCGCAGACCACATCAACCTCGGTTTGGAGGATGTGTGGACTGAAGAGAATGCCGATGACGTCCACTCGGGTTCTTATGCCCTGAGGGCGGGCAATGCCGGCTTGGCTTGGTCTAATTCCACCACGGGTAACACGTGGGACCGTGCCATCAAGATGCGTGGCTTGGAGATTGAACCGGAAACGTCCTATCGTGTGACGTTTTGGGCGAAAGCTCCGGCTACTTACACCTCTTCCGATGGGGCAAGTACGGGTGTGACGGCCATCAAGTCCACCCTTTCCGTGGGTATTGAGAATGTGGAAGCTCCGTTTGTTTCCCAAAGTGGTACGGAATATTACTACAATTGGACGGGCTCGGAAGATGTTCCGGTGTTCGAAGACGATTGGAAGTGCTTCTCCTTCGTGGCCTATTATTCGGGCAAGGAAGTGCAGAACAAGGTGTTTGACAACTACAACAACAACATCAAGGAAATCATCGAGAACGATCCCGATGACACAACGGATAACGATACCATCTATTGGGGGCAGGATTTGACCGAATTCCCCGATGAATTCTTCCTGACCATCAACATGTATAATCCGGTGGAATACCTGTTGGATGACATCAAGATCGAGAAGGCTACGATGGCTGGTTGCTTCTATGATTACAATGGCATCCGCATCGACTTGGGTTATCCCACGAACTTGGATGACTTGGCAAAGGCCTCCGACGATCCTGTGGAAGGCACCATCCTGTTCCCCACGGAGTGGGTGACGGTGAAGTATGGCGACCAAGTGCTGGAGATTTCTTCTTTGGAAGGTAAGTCTGATGGTTGCCTCTACATCTTCTTTGATGAAGGTTATTTGGAAGAGACAATCGGTTATTTGGGCGATGATCTCGAAGTAATCGAAGGCATTACTGTTAGCTTCAACCCGACGGCCGATTGCGCAATCAAGTACGACACCGATCAGCGTCCGAGCATGGACGTGGAGAGCGAGATGACGGTGTTGCCGTTCACTGACGAGAAGTTGCTCGCCATGGAATATTTCCAGGAAGAGTCTTACCTGAACGCAGGACCAGAGTTCGTATCTTCAGTACCTGAGAACCGCAGCTTTGACTTGGATGGTGCGACCTTCAATCAGGTGAAGATGACGTTCAACCGTCCGGTGGATATAAGTCAGTCCAATGCAGTGCTATATTCTACGGATGATGGCAGTACAGTAGCTTCTTATACGAGTGCAGATGCAATCTCTGTGGATCCGGAAGATGAATACTCCGTAATTATTGCGGTGAGCGGATTGGCAGACGGTGGCTACCGTATGGTGCTTTCCGGCCTGCGGAATGCGGCGAGTGGCTCTTTCTCCACCGAGGATGCCGAAGTGATTTTCACCATTGGTGAAGACACGTCTGTGGGTGTGACCGAAAATATCTATGTGCCTGACTTCTCACAAACTGCTAATGGGACTTTCCCAGTGGGTTGGGTTTCTTATTGCAGTGACGGGCCTACCATCCATGAATATGGCTTGAATGCTGATTCCACAGTTTGGAATTATGACTGGGGAGGTAATAAAGGTGGTGGTGGATCCCGCATGTATGGTGGTTTCTCCGGTGACTTCACGAAAGCCATTTATTGGGGTAGCCGTGGTGTGACCACTACGGATGAAATTTCCACGTTGACCTATGGTGCCCAAGTTGAGAATTATATGGACGAGAGCGGCAATATAAGTCCTGATATGGATCCGCGCATCGCGCTCTATTTGGAACCGAAGAAACATGAACTGTCCTTCTTGATGGCCGCGTGGAAGGGAGAACCTACATTCGACTTTACATTAGAGACTTTGGATGGTGAAGTGGTAGCCGAGTTCCGTGACCAGGTAGCGAAACCGAATGTGAACGGTGTACAGGGTGAAGTGACTGGTTCTTTGGAATTGGTAACGGAATTTACTCCGCCGAAGGAAGGTTACTATGTGCTGAAGTTTGCCACCAAGCCTGGTATCGGTTGGTCTGAGCTCCTGTTGGCTAAAGTGAGTCTGATTACGAAGCCTTCGGATGCGGCTTACTACAAGACCCTGCTGAGTGCGGCTGTGGACAGCGCACAACACGTGATGACCGACTCCATTGCCGATGCCATTTATAACGGCACAACCAAGTCCGCTTTGGAAGCTGCTATTGTGGAAGCAACGGAAACGAAGTTCACCTCACCGTCTGCTGTGGAGGCTATGAATGCGAAACTCTATGACTTGTGTGGACAGGCTCTTGCCCGCAAGGCTGGAGTGGACCGCTACGATGTAGAGTTGCTGGCTTTGCAGAATGCCGTGGGTGCCATTGACGCTGCTTCGAAGTATGCAACGTCTGCAGACTACATCAATGGCGTGAATTTGGCCAATGAATATATGGAAGTTTCTTCTTCCGACTTGGAGGACGAAGAACTGTTCGCCGCCGTGGATGACTTTGTGCTCAATAAGAATTTGTTGGGCAACGTGAAGTCTTGCGTGGATGCTTTGACTTACCGCTTGACCAAGGCTGCCGAAACGGCTGAACGGATTGGCGTGGCACAGGAGAGTGCCATCATGGATGCCAAGAACACCTTGACCGACAATGACGAAATTGCTGAAGGCTTGAACGGTCACATCAAGTATCGCCTCTATGAAATCTTGGCTGCCGGGGAAATCCCCGCCGAGATGAAGGACACCATCTATAGCGAGACGGAAGACGATGCCACGACAGTAACGGGCAAGAAGCTCTTGGCTGCCGGTGTGGATTTGACCAGCTTCGTGAAGAATCCTGAGTTCTACACTTATTTGAAGAATGCCAGCGACACTGTACGGAGCGAGAACACTCCGGGTTGGGACCTCATGTACGGTTACGTGCACGTGAATGGCGATGCGGAAGGTCTTGTTACCGATTCGCGTCCTGTGGCTGACAACTGCTTGAACTCTTACATGAACAATTATAAGATTGGCCAAAGCGTGAGCGGCCTGCCGGTGGGTAAGTATAAGGTACACATGCGTACGCGTACGGCTACTCAGACGGATGCGAATGGCGAAACCTTCGTCATGAACGCGGTGAACGACACGACGGGCATTCCTGACAAGTATATGTGGATAGTGTCTTCCGATAAGCCGAGCGACACAATCCGTGTAGAGTTCGCAGCTGGTGCTACGCAATATCCTATCCATTCTTGGGGCGGTTACCCGACTGTTACAGAACAGGAAATCACGGTGAATGAGAACACTGTGCTGACCTTCGGTGTGGTTGAGCATTACAAGTCATACGGCAACCATTACTTCAGGGATCCGAATAACAACAATGCATGGACGCTCTATCCGGACAGCATTGGTGGCAATTGGGATACTAACTGCTATGCCGACGAGGCTCGCCTCATCTTCGTGGCTCCGTTGGAAGGCTATGACTACTCTGCCGGCCTGACGGGCATCGATGAAGTGGAAGCTGCAGCCGAAGCTGTGAAACGTGAGTTCTACACGGTTGATGGCATCAAGGTTGAACGTCCGAGAAAGGGTGTATTCATCGTGAAGACCTACTATGCTGACGGCACAGTGAAGGTGGAAACCAAAGTAATGAAATAGTTTTTCATGTCATAAATTAGGTTAACATTGTTAAGATTGCAAAGGGGGCAGCGCATTGCGTTGCCCCCTTTCGTGGTTGTATTCCGGAAAAATTCATCTTCAACTCCGGGAATGCGGGGGCAGTAGAAATGTAGTGTATCCATGCGGATGCCAAAACTGTCCCGCCTCGCAGGGGGACGAGCCCCGAAGGGGCGGAGGGGGTCTCACGCCCACTGGAACAACACCGGACGCATCCACGGACAACATAAACGGGTCGGAAAAAGGGGAGAAGTCACTCTTGTGCATGGGAAACCCCTCCGGCCCTGCGGGCCACCTCCCCTGCAAGGCGGAGGAGTTTTGCCTCCGGACGGACAAACTCTTTGCTTGATTGATTTCAAATCTGTCGCAGCATATCAACGGGGGAGCATGAAACCGTTCTTCCTCACTGAATTTCGACTGCGCCCATAAAAGTTGCCAAAGTTTTTTCCTTGTCGGAAGAATCACTTGACTTAGTATTGCGTTTAGAAATTAAGAAATTCTTGACAGACAGAGCAAAAATACGAATAAAATCATCAAAACTTACGCCTTTCTGAGGATTTTTTCCAATGAAGGAGCATTTTTACTCACTTTTGTCCGGACAATAGACTCTATGCATGCCATAAATTGGGTTAACATTGCTTCGTGTCAGGTATGCCCGGCATGGGCGTTAGCTAACAGGACGCCGCCCTTTAATCTTGGGGTTCTGACTTTCAAGTTAAAATCGTAATGAAACAATATGTTATTATTCTGTTTGCATAATCCGAAAATGATAATTACCTTTGCATAAAACGTTTCACTCATGGCGACAAAACTTCTGCCAGTTTCGTGCAACCTGCTACAAAAAACTTTTGGAGAAAGACCTTATAACCGAGGTCAACAAAGTCTTTTCTGTGACGGATAAACTTTTTGCCATTATGGATTAATAGAATATACGGCATTTGTCCAACAATATAAATATCAATAGTTCGTTAAAAAATAGATAATCGTCGTCGCTGCAAGGTACTTACGAAAAATAGTTTCTTTGCGCGGGGTATCAAAGAGGAAATTTTGCATGGAAGGCAATCACAGACACATAGAAGAAGCGCATCGGAAATATAAGGCGGGTGACCCGTTGGGTGCCATCGTCTTGTTGACACAAATCCTCGCACAAGAGGAAGACAATAAAGAAGCCTTGTGGCTGCGGGCCGAAGTGTTCCGCAACATGGGATGCCTGAAAGACGCCGAAACGGACATCGACCAGCTCTTAACCGCAACGATTGACGCGGAGGATGTCTTGCTTTGCAAGGCCGATTTGCGTCTTGCCCAAGGAGATGCGGACGCGGCCGTCCTATATTATAATAAGGTAAGGGAGGCGAATCCTTTTCAAGGGAGTGCTTATATTGGATTGAGCACCGCCTACACGGCCACACGCCGGCTCGACTTGGCCCTGGCCGTCATGGACGAAGCTTTGGGACGTCTGCCGGATTTCAGCGAAGGATACAAGGAACGGGGACGTGTCAAATTCCTGCTGCACGACCAGGCCGGCGCGATGGACGACCTGAAAAGGGCATTGGAAACTTCGCCCGACGCAATGAAAGCATTGGGCGGGAAGTTCAGCAATATTTGAGGGGGATAATCAGGCTGATTGGCCTGGTTTGTCCCGCTTGCGCGTCATCAAAACTAGGTATTTTGAAACAAAAATCTGTTTTTTCGCGAAAAAAACTGCGTTAAGATTGGCAGAAAACAAAAAAATGCCTAATTTTGCCACGTATTCAAAAAGTACAAAACATGAGAGAATTGTTCAATACATACTTTTACTTCTTCTTTTACTTTTACTTTAGCCACAAAGTGAAGCGGGAAGTCGTGTGTGTATCAAACCGGAAACCATATTAACAAACATAAAACGATTGAGTCCCGCTTCCATCGAAGCGGGACTTTTTTGTAAAACGACAAAACAAGAAACATGAAACGAATCGCAATCCAAGGCATCAAAGGCTCATACCACGACATGGCCGCCCACTATTACTTCGAACATGAAGACATCGAACTTATCTGCTGCGCCACGTTCGAGGAAGTGTTCGACACCGTGAAGCGGGACAGCACCGTCATCGGCATGGCCGCCATTGAGAACACCATTGCGGGTAGCCTGTTACATAACTATGAGCTGCTGCGTAATAGTGGGTTGACTATCGTGGGAGAACACAAACTTCGCATCTCGCACAGCCTGCTCTGCCTCCCCGAAGACGATTGGGACGATTTGCAGGAAGTCAACTCCCATCCTGTGGCCCTCATGCAATGCCGCGACTTTTTGGGACACCATCCCAAGCTGAAGGTGGTGGAAGCCGAAGACACTGCCGGGGCGGCCGAAATCATCAGCCGCGAACAGCTGCACGGCCACGCCGCCATCTGTTCCAAGTTCGCGGCTCCGCTCTACGGCATGAAAGTATTGGAAGAAGGCATTGAAACCAACAAACACAACTTCACCCGCTTCCTCGTGTTCTGCCAGCCGCAACGTGCCAACCTGTTGCGCGACATCCGGCAGACTAACAAGGCCAGCCTGGTCTTCACTCTTCCCCACGAACAAGGCGCCCTCTCGCAGGTGTTGTCCATCCTCTCGTTTTACAAGCTGAACCTGACCAAAATCCAGTCCCTGCCTTTCGTGGGCAAGGAATGGCAATACATGTTCTACGTGGACTTGGCGTTTGATGACTATACCCGTTATTCGCAAAGCATTGACGCGATTACCCCGCTGACCAAGGAACTCAAAATTTTAGGAGAATATCAAGATGGAAGACAGACAATTTAACCCGAACATACGGCCCGCCGACCGGTTGGCCGCCGTGAAAGAATACTACTTCTCGGTGAAGCTCAAAGAAGTGGCTCGCATGAACGCGGAAGGCAAGGACGTCATCAGTCTGGCTATCGGAAGCCCCGACATGCCCCCTTCGCCGAAGACCATCGAGACATTGTGTGAAGAAGCACACAAGCCCGACGCGCATGGCTACCAACCCACCGTGGGCATCCCGGAACTGCGCCGCGCCATGGCCGCATTCTACAAACGCTGGTACGGCGTGGACTTGGATCCGGACAGCGAAATCCAGCCGCTCATCGGCTCCAAGGAAGGTATCCTGCACGTGACGCTCGCCCTCGCCAATCCCGGCGACCGGGTGTTGGTGCCCAATCCCGGCTATCCCACCTACACCTCGCTCAGCAAACTGCTCGGGGAGCAAATCACCTACTACGACCTGCTGCCCGAAAACGGATGGCAACCGGATTTCGATGCCTTGGAACAGATGGACTTGACGGGCGTGAAAATCCTTTGGAGCAATTATCCGAACATGCCCACGGGTGCCAACGCGCGTCGCGAAACCTACGAAAAGCTGGTGGACTTCGCGCAGCGGCACAACATCGTCATCGTCAACGACAACCCTTACAGCTTCATCCTCAACCATGAGCGGCTGAGCATCCTGCAAGTGCCAGGTGCCAAGCAATGCTGCATCGAATTCAATTCCATGAGCAAAAGCCACAACATGCCGGGATGGCGCGTGGGCATGCTGGCCACGAACGCGGAATTTGTGAAATGGATCCTGAAGGTGAAGAGCAACATCGACTCGGGCACCTTCCGCCCCATGCAGCTGGCTGCGGCAGCCGCCTACCAAAACGATGCCGAGTGGCACGAAGAGGCCAACTTCCGTGTCTATGCCGAGCGGCGGGCCTTGGCCGAACAAATCATGACTACGCTGGGATGCACTTTCGACCCGTCGCAAGTGGGCATGTTCCTGTGGGGACGTATCCCTGACAGCTGCGAGGACGTGGAACAGCTCACGGAAAAAGTGCTCCACGAAGCCCGCGTGTTCATCACCCCGGGGTTCATCTTCGGCAGCAACGGCAAACGCTACATCCGCATTTCGCTCTGCGCCAAAAAAGAGAAACTGGCAGAAGCGCTCAAGCGCATACAAGCCGTATTCAAACACTGACCCAACAAACACTGACCATATGGACAATCTACAACTTTCTCCCCTGAATATTCCGGGAGTGGACGACAACAAGCGACCCCTCGTCATCGCCGGCCCGTGCAGCGCCGAAACCGAGGAACAAGTGATGAACACCGCCCGCCAGTTGGCCGACCGGGGCTGCAAGATATTCCGTGCCGGTGTGTGGAAGCCGCGCACCAAGCCCGGAGGTTTCGAAGGCATGGGCGAAGCGGCCCTGCCCTGGATGCAACGGGTCAAGGAGGAAACAGGCATGCTCACCGCCACCGAAGTGGCCATGCCGAAACATGTGGAGGCCGCGCTCAAGGCGGGCATCGACCTGCTGTGGATCGGGGCGCGCACCACGGCCAACCCCTTCGCCATGCAGGAAATCGCCGACTCGCTCCGTGGCGTGGACATCCCCATTTTGGTGAAAAACCCCGTGAACCCGGACATCGAGCTTTGGATTGGCGCGTTGGAACGCATCAACGGCGCGGGCATCACCCGCTTAGGGGCCATCCACCGCGGTTTCTCCAGCATCGACCAGAAAATTTACCGCAACGCCCCGATGTGGCACATCCCCATCGAGTTGCACCGCCGCCATCCCGACCTGCCCATCATCTGCGACCCGAGCCACATTGGCGGACGCCGCGACCTGATAGCCCCGTTGTGCCAACAGGCCATGGACATGGGATTCCGCGGGCTCATCGTGGAAAGCCACTGCAACCCGGACAGTGCGTGGAGCGACGCCAAACAACAGGTGTTGCCCGAGGTGCTTGATTTCATCCTCGACCGGCTGGTCATCCGCGAAAACATGGAAACCACGGAAAGCCTCTCGGCCCTGCGCAAACAAATCGACGAGATAGACAACGAGCTGATGAACCTGCTCACACGCCGCATGCGCATCAGCCGCGAAATAGCCACCTATAAGAAGGAACACAACATGGCCGTGGTGCAGACCGGACGCTACTCCGAAATCCTCGACAAGCGCGGCGCACAAGGCTCACTGTGCGGCATGGATGCCGACTTCGTGAAAAAAATCTTCGAAGCCATCCACGAGGAGAGTGTGCGCCAGCAAATGGAACTCATCAACAAATAACACGGACAAGCCATGAGAATACTGATTCTTGGAGCCGGGAAAATGGGCTCTTTCTTCGTGGACTTGTTGAGCTTCGAGCATGAGACCGCCGTGTTCGACATCGATGCCAAACGCCTGCGCTTCATGTACAACACGCAGCGGTTCACCTCAATGGACGAAATCGACAACTTCCGTCCCGAACTGGTCATCAACGCCGTGACTCTGAAATACACGCTCGAAGTGTTCCGCCAGGTCATTCCCCATTTGCCCCAAGACTGCATCTTGAGCGACATCTCTTCGGTCAAGACGGGATTCAAGGAGTTCTACGAAAGTACAGGAATGCGTTATGTCAGCACCCACCCGATGTTCGGCCCCACGTTTGCCAACCTCGGCAGCCTGAGCCACGAAAACGCCATCGTCATCAACGAAGGCGACTACATGGGGCGCATCTTTTTCCGCGATCTCTACAACCGGTTGAGGCTTCACGTATGTGAATACAGCTTCGACGAGCACGACGAAACCATGGCCTATTCGCTGAGCATTCCGTTTGTCTCGACTTTCGTGTTCGCCGCCGTGATGAAACATCAGGACGCACCGGGCACCACCTTCAAACGCCACCTGGGCATCGCCCAAGGCGTGTTGAGCGAGGACGACGGCCTGTTGCGCGAAATCCTGTTCAACCCGCGCACCAAAAGCCATGTGGAACGCATCCGGGAAGAGCTGAAAGACCTCATCGCCATCATCGACGCGCGCGACGAGGACGCGCTCAATGCCTATCTTACCCGCATCCGGGAGAACATCAAGTAGGAAAAAGTGGGTGTAGCAAAATAAACTCCTCCGCCTTGTAGGGGAGGTGGCGCGAAGCGACGGAGGGGTCTCACGTCCACAAAGACATACTTTAAGTGTGTGTCCGTGGGTGTGAAACCCCTCAGGCCCGTTGGGCCAGCTCCCCTACAAGGCGGAGCAGTTGCTTCTCGCAGGTTTTGCTACACTCTCTTTCCTTTTCCCGATTCTTTTCGCTAACTTTGCGGTATGAAGAAAATCATACTCATTACGGGAGGGGAACGCTCCGGAAAGAGCGTCTATGCCGAGCAGCTTGCGCTCAGCCTTTCTTCCAATCCCGTCTATCTGGCCACGGCCCGCATTTGGGACGAAGAGTTCCGCCAACGGGTAGCCATCCACCGCGAACGGCGCGGCCCGCAATGGACGAACATCGAAGAAGAAAAACATCTGAGCCGCCACGACCTCACGGGCCGGACGGTGCTGGTGGACTGCGTGACCCTTTGGGCGACCAATTTCTTTTTCGACCATCGCCCGCAGGCCGCACTCCCGGCACACGACGGCACGGAAACGGTGGAACGCCGCCAGGCACGAGCCGGCATCAGGCAGGTGGAAGAAACCCTGCAAGCCATCCAAGAAGAATTCATGCGCTTCACCGCGCAAGACGCCACATTCATTTTCGTGACCAACGAAATCGGCATGGGCGGTGTCTCCACCCAGGAAGTGCAACGCCGCTTCACCGACCTGCTGGGATGGACTAACCAGTTCGTGGCCGCGCAGGCCGACGAGGTCTATCTGATGGTGAGCGGCATTCCTGTCAAAATCAAATGACACGCCATGAAGACATTCCGCATTTCCGCGCCCGACGAGGCCATGCGCCCCGCGCTGCAAGACAAAATCGACAACCTGAACAAGCCCAAAGGTTCCATGGGGAGGCTCGAAGAGCTGGCCCTGCAAATCGGGCTGATCCAACAAAGCCTGGACCCGGTGCTCCGGCATCCCTGCCATTTGCTTTTCGGTGCCGACCATGGCATCGAACGCGAAGGCGTGAGCGTCTCGCCCCGCGAAATCACGTGGCAACAGATGATCAACTTCAGCCGCGGCGGGGGCGGCGTGAACATGTTCTGCCGTCAACACGGCTTCGAACTGTTCCTTATCGACATGGGGGTGGATTATGATTTGTCACCTCATGCCGGCATTCTGAACCGGAAAATCGCAAGAGGCACCCGCAACTTCCTTCACGAACCCGCCATGACCTCCGAAGAGGCCGACCGCTGCATCGACATCGGCGCACAGCTGGTTTCCGACTGCCATGCCAAGGGGTGCAACATCATCTCCATCGGGGAAATGGGCATCGGCAACACCTCGCCCTCCTCGGTGTGGATGCACCTGCTCACGGACATCCCGCTGGAACAATGCGTGGGGGCCGGCGCCGGACTGAACACCGAAGGCATCCGCCACAAGCTTGACATCCTGCGACAGGCCGTGGCACATTTTCAGGCCACCTTGGCTGGCGGCCGCCCGAAACCCGAAGTGGTGATGCGCCATTTCGGCGGTTTCGAGATGGTGGCCGCCGTCGGTGCCATGCTCCGCGCTGCCGAGCTCGGCATGGTCATCCTCGTCGATGGCTTCATCATGACGGCCTGCATGCTGATGGCCACGCGGCTTTGTCCCGCCGTGCGTCCCTATGCAGTTTACTGCCACGAAGGCGACGAGGCAGGACACCGCCTGTTGCTCCACGCCCTCCATGCCCGCGGGCTGTTGCAGCTCGGCCTGCGCCTCGGCGAAGGCACGGGCGCGCTGTGCGCTTATCCCGTGGTGGATTCCGCCGTGCGTATGCTGGGCGAGATGAACAACTTCGAAAATGCACACATCACCAAATACTTCTAACCTAGGTATGTATCTATGACCGACCGTCTCCTTGCCGCACTGATGTTCTTCACCCGCCTGCCTTTTTGGCGCATCAAGCGGGTGGATGCCGCATGCTTCAAACACGTGGTGGACTATTGGCCTTTTGCCGGATGGCTCACGGGCGGCACGATGGCCCTTGTCTATTGGCTTGCAGCGGGCTGGTTTCCGGGAAGTGTCGCGGCTTTGTTGGCTGTCGGCGCACGGATTTTGCTCACCGGCGCGCTCCACGAAGACGGGTTGGCCGACTGCTGCGATGGATTCGGTGGCGGCACGTCCCGCGACCGCATCCTGTCCATCATGAAGGATTCCCGCATCGGCACGTATGGCGTGTTGGGGCTTATCTTCTACGTCGCATTGGCCGTGAACCTGTTGGATGCGCTTCCCTGTGCCCCCGCCGCCATCCTTGCTGCCGATGTCTATGCCAAGTCCTGCGCCAGCTTTCTCATCCGCCAGCTCCCTTACGGGCGCACGGCGGAAGGTGCCAAGTCCGGCGTGGTCTATGCCGCTTGGGATGCCCGTGCCCTTGCGCGGCATGCCGGGCGTTGCCTGTTGGCCGTCGCCCCGACCGCCCTTCTGTTGGGCTACGCTGCCGGCCCGCACCTCTTTTGGGCTTACCTCGTTCCGCTCGTTGTGGAAATTCTCCTGGCAGCTTTCCTCAAACGGCGGATAGGTTGCTACACGGGCGACTGCTGCGGTGCTGCGTTCCTGCTCTGTGAAATGGGCTTTTACTTGGCCACCGTGGCACTTACCTTTTATGTTTACTGACCTTTAAAACGCATTTATCATGGAAGTCTATCTTATCCGTCATACTTCTGTCAACGTTCCCAAAGGCACTTGCTACGGTTTCACAGACGTGCCGCTCAAGCCCTCTTTCCGGCGCGAAGCCACGGCCGCCCGCCTCAGGCTGCGCGGCCTGCGGTTCGACCGGGTTTTCACCAGCCCGCTCAGCCGGGCGGCCAAACTGGCCGCCTTCTGCGGTTTCCCTGATGCCATCCGCGATGCGCGCCTCAAGGAGATGAACATGGGCGAATGGGAGATGCAGCGTTTCGACAACATCACGGACGAACGCCTGCAACTGTGGTACGACGATTTCCTCAACCAACCGACCACGGGCGGTGAGTCCTTCCGCCAGCTTTACGCCCGCGTGGCCGCATTCTTGGACGGGCTTCGGCAACAGTCCTTCTCCCGCGTGGCTGTCTTCGCCCATGGCGGAGTACTGATTTGCGCCCGTGTCTATGCAGGGGAAATCCCCTTAGAAGAAGGATTCGAGCACCTGACGCCCTACGGCGGAGTCGTGAAAATCAATCTCTGACGCCATGAAACATCTCCTGTCCATCCTGTGGGTGGTTCTCTTGGCCGCCTGTTTGCCCGCATTTGCCGCAGCCATGCCTTACGTGTTCACCCGCCTGAGCGCACAAGACGGGTTGAGCGACAACCAAGTGCAACACATTCTCCAGCTTCCCGACGGGCGTATGGTGTTCACCACCCGGGGCAACATCAACCTCTACGACGGCATGCAGTTCCGCTACATTCACCGTAACGACTCCGACGTGTATGGCCTGAAAAACTACACTGGGGCATATCATGTATATGTGGGCGAAGGCGACTTGCTGTGGGTAAAGGACTGGAAAAGGGTGTGGTGTCTCGACCTGCGCCACGAACGCTACTTGGAACGTCCCGGCGAGGTGTTCCGCAAGTTGGGTATCACGGAGGAAGTGAACGACCTGTTCGTGGACTCCGGGCAGCGGCTGTGGCTGGTCACCGGAAACGGGTTGTGGGACAGCAAAAGCAAACGCTTTCTCCCGCTTCCCGTCGAAACCGGCATCTTGCAGGACGTGGAGACCGACGGCAAGCGGGCTTACCTGTTTTTCAACACCGGCATCCTCCGTTGCCACGCCCTCTCAGATGGCCGACTTCTCTACCAAAGTGCGGCCTATCCTCCCGAAGAACGCCCCCGCTACGCCCACACCTCCCTCGTGGTGAAGGGGCCGGACGGCAATTTCTACCAGATTCGGGTCGGGCGCAGGGCCGCCCTCTTCGCCTTTTCGCCCCGCACACGCCAATGGCGCAAGCTCATGGATGCCACTACGCCCTTGCACACCCTCATCGTGCCCGACAGCCACACGGCCTACATCAGCAGCCTGAACGGCATTTGGGAAATCAATCTCCACACGGGAAGGCACACGTTCCAATCCACCATCGCCACGAATGAAGGCACGAAGATGGAAGCCGACCTCAACACCATTTACCAAGACCGCCAGCGGGGCATCTGGCTAGGCACCGGCAACCAAGGGCTGCTTTATGCCCATCCCGGGCGTTTCGCTTTCCTTTCCGCCGCTACGATGGAAGCCCTTCCTGTGGCTTTCCCCCTGATGGAAAAAGCCGGGACGAGGGAAAGACACCGCCGGGGCATCCACGGACGGAGCTACAACGACGTATATACCGACAGCCGGGGATGGGTGTGGGCCGGCACGGCGGACGGGTTGCGCCTCTTCCTGCCCGGGGCGGACACGCCGCGCAACTATTACACGGAAGACGGGCTGGGCAACAATTTCATCCATGCCATCGCGGAAGATGACCGGGGGCGGATATGGGTGTCCACCAGTTATGGCATCTCGCGCATCCTCGTGCAAGGCGGCCCCGACTCGCTCCTGTTCACTGCCTACCGCAGGGAAGACGGCACACTGAAAGAGGAATACCGCAACCAAGACGTCTGCGTCCTCGAAGACGGGCGCATCCTGATGGGGGGCATGGACGGCTGGACGCTCTTCCACCCCGACAGCGTGGAGATTCCTGCCTGCCATTTCCGTCCGTTGCTGACAGGATTATCCCTACACGGACAGCCGTTGGGCATCACCGCCGACTCCGCCGCCCGCAGTCCCTTGCTGCCCCAAGCCCCTCCCTACGTGACGCACTATGAGTTCGACCATGACCAAAACTCCCTCGGATTCCATTTTTCCGCCCTCAACTATGCCTGGCCGGCACACACGTGGTTCCGCTACCGCCTGATTCACGATAACGACTCCACCTGGTACATGGCCGGCACACAGAAAAGCGGCGGGCTGGTGGACGGAAAAGGCAACCTCCACCTGTCGTTCGCCATGTTGTCCCCCGGGCACTACCGCCTCCAGGTCATGGCTTCCACCCGGGTCGGAGACTGGCAAGGGCAACCCGCCGAGTTGTCCTTCATCATCCATGCGCCGTGGTGGCGCACCCGTGCCGCTTACGCCTCCTACGCCCTCCTCACCATTTTGGCTGTCGCCGGCGGCACATGGCTCTATGTACGACAGTCCAAACGCCGCATACAACGCCAACATAAAGAAGAAATTTTGTTGTTGCGCATCCGCAACCTGCTTGAACGTTGCGACGACTACGAGCGGCAACGTGCCAACGTGCCCGACGAAACGCCCGCCGTGGCGGAAGAAGAAAAGGAACAGGAGGAGCCGCCCATCAGCCCAGCCGACAGCGAGTTTCTCAACAAGGCCGTGTCGCTCGTGGAAGCCAATGTCTGCACCCCGGGCTATTCCGTGGAGCAGCTGAGCAAGGACTTGTGCATGGAGCGCAGCGGGCTCTATAAGAAACTGAGCACCCTGCTCGACACTTCACCCAGCCTGTTCATCCGTAACGTGCGCCTGAAGCGGGCTGCCGACTTGATTCTCGAAGGGAAGATGAGCATCACGGAGATAGCCGAAACCGTGGGGTTCAGCTCCACGGGCTACATGAGCAAATGTTTCATCGAGGTGTATGGTTGCCGCCCGTCGGAATATGCCGCGCGGAAACGGGAAGCCGCCAATTCGCCCGGTTAGTTTTTAAGAAAAAAACATCCCGGTTTTAGGATTTTTCAGGCTTTCCGCGCGGAAATCCCGCGCGGGAATGCTATATTTGCCCTTGATTTGTTTATCTAAAAAACCTCGACGTATGAAAAATCGAATCATTGAATCCGTCATCTTGGCCGTGGGACTGGCCTTGGCGGGACTGTTTGTGTGCAACGGGATTTCCGACTTCTCCGCCCGTAGCCGGGTGGTGACCGTGAAAGGACTGGCCGAAATGGAAGTGAAGGCCGACAAGGTGACTTGGCCGCTCACCTACAAGGTGCTGGGCAACGACCTCGTGTCGCTCTACAACGAAATCAAGGAGACCAACAAGACCATCACCGACTTCCTGAAGAGCAAAGGCATCAAAGAAGAGGAAATCAGTGTCAACGCGCCCGAAATCATCGACACCAAGGCCGACCGCTACAACAATACGCCGCAACCCTACCGCTACAACGTGACCACCGTGGTCACCGTCACCTCGCGGCAGGTTGACCTGGTGCGCAACCTCATCAACGAACAGAGCGAACTGCTCAAGCAGGGCGTGGCCGTCACCTCGGGCGACTATCGCTACAACGTGGCCTACGACTACACCGGCCTGAACGACATCAAGCCCAAAATGATAGAGGAAGCCACGAAGAACGCCCGCGCGGCGGCGGAGAAGTTCGCCAAGGACTCCGGCAGCCGTCTTGGGGGCATCCAGCGCGCCAACCAGGGCCAGTTCTCCATCAGCGACCGCGACTCCAACACGCCCCACATCAAACGGGTGCGCGTGGTGACCACCATCGACTACCTGCTGGAAGACTGAGCCTCCCGAAAGGATATACGATATGGATGCCTGCGAGATGAAAGTTTCAGAGCCTGGAACACCGAGTTTCAGAGCCTGAAACACCCAGTTCCAAGGCCTGGAACACCCAGTTTCAAGGCCTGAAACACCGAGTTCCAAGAGCCTGAAACTCCACTGTCGCCTGCCATCTGATGAATGGATGCAGGAAAAGCAAAGGGGCAAACCGTTTTTTTTGCAGCGGCCTGCCCCTTTGCCTTTCTACTGTTCCTCCTCTTTGCGAGGGGGACGGATACATTATCATTAATCAATTACCACAAATCCCAAGCGTTGTCGCGGTTGGCATCCACCTCAAACGGTGCTGTCAGGGAAGATGCCTTCCCGCCGTAGCGGGTGCCTTCCAAGTTGGAATTTACCGATGCTTGCAGCATGGCGGCCGCGCTTTCCATTTCCACGGTCTCCACTGAGGGAGCCACATATTTGAGCTTTTCCATTTGTTGTTTCTTCTTTTGTGTTATACGACAAGACTTATTTCACGTATTTTTCACCGTCCACGACATACACGCCTTTGGGCAGACCACGGAGGGCATCGGCTTTGCGCACACCCGCTTTCACTTGCAGGCCGCCCACGGTATAGACATCCACGGGCTTGTCACCATCGGCTTTGGCATCCAAGACCTCCCCGATGCCCGTCACGGTGCCGTCAATGGCAATCAGCAGGCGGTTCACCCGGTTGCCCGGATTCTCATCCAGCTTGATGTAGGCGCGGTAGCCTTTCATCGGCACCGACACGTCGGCCAGATAGAAGGCATTGTCGGAGATGAAGAACTCGCCGTTCGCGATGGTCATCGGGCTGTAGGTGCCGATGAGGCTCACGCCGTCCACTATCGCGCTGGTTGTCTCCGTGTTCGTCACGGCCACGTCCTCCAGCGTCAATTCCGTGGTGGCTGCTGTCGGTTTGACGAGGTAAGGCGTTCCGGCTTCGATGCGGGCGGCATCGGTGAAATTCAGCGTGTAGCTTTCGCCGTCCTTCTCCACGGAGGAGAGGGCTTTCACTTCGCTGAACACGGCTTTGGTTTGTGCCTCGTCGAGGCTGAACGGCACACAGAACGTGTTCCACGTGTCGGCCTTCAGCGAGCGCAAGATGTGGACATCCGTCATGCCCTCTTGCCCGTTCGTGTAGTCTTTCTCTTCATCAAGTTCCAACACGGGGCGGCTCACGACGTAGAGGCGGAAGTTGTCAATTTTGTACCACGTTTCCGCCGGGGCATCCGAGGTGGTCACCCCGATGGTCACCGGCGTGTTGTCGGCTGCCACGGTAAAGTCGAGGCTGATGGTCTGCAGGGGATAGTAGTCGGTCATGCCTGCGGAGGGAACCTGGTCTTTGAAGTAAGCTATGGCGTCATCTACATATAACCGCTGGTTGCCCACGCGTTTCTCGTTTGTCCTGTCTGGCGCGTGCATATCGACTGTCAGCCGATAGGTGCCTGCGGGCAAGGTGATTTGCTGGCTGATGTCGGCATTCTTGTTTTTGTCATCGTCCCATACGTAAAAGAGATAGTTGCCATCTGTGGCTAAAGGATTCTTGTCGCCACCACTGGGGTTCACGCCCCAATTGGTGGTGTTGCAGTTCAATGTCCATCCGTTAGTGGAGCCGTTGTTTTCCTCGAAGCTGGGGTTCTTGATGTAATCCGTCGTGATGTCGGTCAGGCCGATTTCTTGGTCTTTGCTGTCCAGCACGATTTGGGTTTCCGAACCGTCATACGTCACCACGGCCTCGTACTGCGTGGTGTGCAGGTCGCCCGTCCCACGGCGAGTCGAAACTTTGACGATGCGGAAGGTGCGGTTTTCCAACATGCCGTCGAACTGTCCGTTACGTGCGCCGATGGTCAGCGTCTGCGTGTCGTCGTCCCAAGTGAAGGGGATTTCCGTATAAGCCCCGTCTTCGTAACCATAACCATCGTTCTCGTCCTCGTAGAGGGTGAAGCTGCCGTCGGCCCCCGGATAGACGCGGATTTCGAGGTTGTCCCAAGGTTTCTCGGTGGAGTACTGCACGTCCGGCCCCCATGGCAGGATGCTGCCGGCGCGGACGTAGAGCGGGATGATGTCCACGTTGGCCTGTTTGTTCACGGTCTGTCCGCCGTCGAGCGTTTCGCCTGTCCAGAAGTCAATCCACTTGGTGCCCTCCGGCAAGTAAACATCGCGGCCGGGCGCGGCTTCCTGCACCACGGGAGCCACGAGGAATGCGTCGCCGAACATGTATTCGTCCTTCACGTCGTAGCCCTGCGGGTCGCTGTTGAAGGCAATGGCCAAGGCGCGCATGAAAGTAGCGTCGTTCTTATACACCTGCCATGCCGTGCTGTAAAGGTAAGGCAGCATGCGGTAGCGCATCTTCACGTATTTCAGGATTTGGTCGTAGTCGCCCACGCCGTCGCCTGCACTGCCGAACTGGTAAATCTCGCGCGGCGTGTTCGTGCCGTGGAAGCGCATCATGGGTGTGAACGTGCCGAACTGCATCCAGCGCATGTAGAGCTGCCGCCAGTTGGGGTCGCCGACGCCGCCATAGCCGCCAGTGAAGAAACCACCAATGTCGCTGTTCCAATAAGGAATGCCGCAGATGGAGAGGTTGCAGGCTGCCGGAATCTGCGCCGCGAAGTTCTGCCAGCTGGCCGTCACGTCGCCGCTCCAGGTGTTGGCCCCGTAGCGTTGCTGTCCGGCGAAGGCCGAGCGGGTGAGGATGGACACGCGCTTGCCGGCCAGATAGGAATCGCCCTGGGCTTCCGCTTGGCGATGACGTGTGGACACGCCGCCCACTTGCGCGAGCGGGAAGGCGTTGCGCAGGCTGCGCCAGGTGCGTCCTTCGCCGCTCAGGTAGTCCAGGTCGCTTTCCTTCCACGTGGGATTCTGCCAAGCAGTGTAGTCGGGTTCGGTGGAGTCCATCCAGTAGGCATCGATGCCTTTGCTGATCAGGCCGTCATAGAGGAAGTCCCAATACACGTCTTGCGCTTCCGTGTCATAAGCGTCATAGGGATTCACGCCGCAGCCCAGCGGGTAGCTATCCACGGGGATGAGTCGTCCCATCTCCTTGAGTTTGGCGTATGGCTTTGTTTTTGGCCCGAAGTTGGCCCAGATGGAAATCATGAACTTTGCATTTTGGCTGTGCACGTGGTCAATCATCTCTTCCGGGTTGCTGTATGCCGGGTTAAGGAATTCTAACGCGTTCCAATAGGCATTGTCCATTCCCCAATATTGCCAGTCTTGCACGATGCAGTCGAGGGGCACACCCAGACGGCGGTATTCGTCCACCACCTGTTTCACTTCGTCCGCACTGGTGTAGCGTTCCTTACTTTGGTAGAGGCCGAAGTTCCATAGTGGCATGAGCGGGGCTTTGCCCGTCAGTTCGCGCATGGAGGCCAGTACGTCGTTGCCGTCCTCGCCGCAGAGCACATAGTAGTCAATCTCCATGCCGGTCGATTGGAAACGGGTGCCTTCCTCGTTGTCCGTGAACGTGGTGGGCGAGTAGTTGTCCCAGAAGAGGGCATAGTTCTTGGTGGACTGGAAGTAGGGGATGCACACCTTCATGTTGTTCTGTGCCAGCGAGTGCGTCTGTCCGCGGCGGTTCAGGTTGCCGTCCTGAATTTGCCCCATGCCGTAAATCTGTTCGTCGTCCTCCAGCTGGAAGGTGCTGGTGATTTGGTAGCTGTCGAAGGGGCCGTCCTTCTTGGCGAGGAACGAGGTGCCGCCTGCCTTTTCGCGGAGCAGCTCGGCACCGTTGTAGCGGAGCACCTCCACTTGTCCCGTGGCGAGGTGATAGACCACTTTCACTTTCGACGTGCTTACGGTCACGGTCTTGTTCTCCGTGTCTTCCGCCACTTTGCAAAGTCCGCTTTGCGGCGTGTCCACCACGGAAAGGCTCTTCTTGGCGATGTCCTCCGTGTAGCCTTTCACCACGCGCACGATGTCGTCGGCATAGCACATGATGTGGACGTATTGGTCGTTCAGCCGGGCTTGGATGCCGTAGTCCGTGGTCTTGTAGGAATAGGTGACCACGGTGTTTTTATAGGTATCCATCGCGCCGCGTAGTTCGTTCAGCGCGTTGAAGGCAGTCGTGTAGTCCGTGGTTTCTCCCGTAGAGATGATGCCTTGTGCCACGTTGATGGCGTTCTCCACCGCCGTCTTGGCCTCCGACTGGACTACGTCATCTTGGATGGCGGCCTGTGCGTCTTGGATGGCCTGGCTCAATGCCTCCTTGGTTTCCGTGGTCAGGCTTTCGTCCGTGTAACCCAAAGTTTCCATCAAGACGGGATAGGTGGCAGCCGCCTCGTATGGGGCATAATAGCCAATGTCGGAGATGGTGGAGCTGCCGGTCGTGGAAGTCAGGCCTACGCAGTTGATGAACTCTTTCCCGCCTGACGAGAGTAAGATCGTAGGACTGCTGAAGTCCATGCCTCCGTTGATGGCAGGTGTGTTCTTCATGTCCCACAGTAGATAAGTGATGCCGTTTTCGTCGGTCACGTTGTGATTTTGGGAATTTCCCGGATTGTTAAAGCCGTTGAACCACCAAATGACGTTGCCATTGGCATTCAAATCCGTGCCGCGCACGAGGAACCACTCTTGCGTGTTGTTGATGTAGTAGTCGCCGTCTTTCGACTTGTCCATTTGGAAAGCCGTGTTGTTTGTGTCTGTTCCGGCGTTCTGAATGGTGAACGTGTTGGCTTCATCGTCATACACGAACGTGTTGCCAAGACGGTCGGGTGTGGTCACATAGTCGCGGCAGTGGAAGCGATAGACGTCCTGCGCGATCATCTCGTTGGCGGCCAGTCCGAGCGCACCGAGCGTGAAGAGACGGAACAGGTAGCACCGTGGAAAAAAGGTTTGTTTCATGATTGAAATGTTTAAAGGTTAATAATTGCTTGAAATTAGATGTGAAGCATTCCCCGCGCGGGGGCTCCGGACGGGGAATGCCCGAATAAGCTTAAAGCTGTATGGCCTGTGCCTTGCCGTTGTAGCGCACCGTGCGGGTGAACTTGGCAGGCTTTTGGTCACCTGAAGGAGACTTTCCGTCCACCACGAGGATGCGGAACGTGCGTTTCTTCAGCATGCCGTCGTATGCGCCCTTGCGGTCGGCGATGGTGAGGGTGCGGTCGGCATCGTCCCAGTGGAAGTGGATCTGCGTGAATGCGCCTTTCTCGTAGTTGTAGCTGTCGCCTTCGTCCTCATAGAGCGTGAAGTCTCCGTCTGCACCCGGATAGACGCGGATTTCGAGGTCGTCCCACTTCTTCTCTGCGGCATACTGCACTGCCGGACCGAAGGGAAGGATGCTGCCGGCCTTCACATACACCGGCATGAGGTCGATGGGACAGGGGCGGCTGACGGTCTGTCCGCCGTCAAGCATGTCGTTCGTCCAAAAATCATACCATTTCGCGCCTTGCGGCAGATAGACCTGCACGTCCTTCGAGGCTTTGGCCACGTCGGGCACTGTCGTGAAGCCCTTCTTGGCCGTCTTGTCGAAGTAGGTGTAGAGCGAGTCGGTCACCGGCATCACCAGCAAGTTCCGGCCGAACATGTATTCGTTATCCACCCGGATGGCTTTCTTGTCTTTCGGGAAATCCATCACGAAGGGGCGCATGATGCTGCCGCTTTCCTGCGTCACCGCGCCGCAAAGGCTATAGATGTAAGGCAAGAGACGGTAGCGCAGCTCGATGAACTTCTTCTGCACGTCGAAAGCCCAGTAGCCCGGTTCGCCGAATTTGTAAATCTCGGATTCCATGGGCGAGGAGCAGTGGTTGCGCATGATGGGCATGAAGCAGCCCCACTGCATCCAGCGCACCTGCAGTTCCTGCATGGCCACATCCTTCCAGTCGTTGTTGTATTCCCATCCGAAGAAGCCGCCGATGTCTGTGTTCCAGTAGGGGATGCCGCAGAGCGAGTAGTTCAACCCGCCCGCGATTTGTCGGCGCATCACGTCCCATTGCGACACCACGTCGCCGCTCCAGCAGAACGAGCCGTAGCGTTGCTGGCCGAAGTAAGAAGAACGGGTCATGAGGAACAGCCGCTTGCTGTCCGACACGGCGCGTTGGTGCTCATACACGCCCATGTTGCTCATGAGGGGGAAGGCGTTGTGTACGCTGCGGAAGGTGCCGTCTGCCGTGGGCAGGCTGAAGTCGGCCTCAGTCATGTCGAAGCGGTCAGGTTCGGTGGAGTCGGTCCACCAGGCGTCGATGCCCAGGTCGTAGAGATCTTTCAGGTAACGCCAGTAGAGGTCGCGGGCCTCGGGGTTGAACGGGTCGTAGGGATGTACGCCCCGGTGGCGCGGCCAGCTTTCGAAAGGCAGGAGGGCACCCATGGCTTCCAGTTCCTTGTATTGGTCGGTCCAGGGACCGAAGTTGGCCCATACGGAAATCATGATATGCGCGTTGTGCTTGTGTACGTAGTCAATCATCTCTTGCGGGCTCTTGATGCGTGGTTCGGGATAGCGGGCGTTCGGATCCTCGTCATAGGGCAGGTATTTCATCCATTGCGGGTCGCCCATCTTGTTGATGTAGCGTGGGTTCATGAACTTCATGGCGTTCCAGTTGGAGTCGCATCCCCAATACTGCCAGTCCTGCACGATGCCGTCGAGAGGCACCTTCAGTTCGCGGTGCCTGTCCAACACCTCGCACAGTTCGTCCGGACTTTTGTAGCGTTCGCGGCACTGCCAGTAGCCCATTGTCCAAAGCGGGAGCATGGTGGCCTGTCCCGTCAGTTCGCGGATGCCGGCGATGACACCGTCTTGGGAGCCGTCTTTATATATAAGGTAATAGTCGCTCATCAGTCCGGCCTCGCTGTTGAAGCTCGTTTCCTGCGGGGTGTCGGAGAACACGGTGGGCGAAGGGTTGTCCCAATAGAGCCCGTAGCCTTTCTCCGAAGTGATGTAGGGGATGCATACGCGGGTGTTTTCGTTGCGCAGCATCAGCTCCTGTCCGCGTTGGTTCAGTTTCCCGGTCTGTTGTTGCCCGAGGCCGTAAATGGTCTCGTCGGGCTGCAGCATGAACCGTTGGCTGACGCGGTAGCTGTCGTGCGGGCCGTCCTTGCAGGGGACGAAGTTCGTGCCGAACTCCTTTTCCTGCACCAGCAGGTTCCCGTCTTTGTCCTTGAACGTCACCTTTCCGGAGTTTTTATCCATGACGACTTCCAGATTGGCCGTCTTCATGGAGAGGCCGCCGCCTTGGTCCGTGTAGGTGATGTCCACTTTTTCCGGAGTCATGACCACCGGATAGCTCTTCTTTTCCGGCATCCGGGTGGAGGGGTATTTGATGACCCGCACGATGTCGTCGGAATAGAAGCGGATTTCCTGCGTGGCATCTTGCATGCGGATGTAGTTTTTCGCTCCTCCAACCGTGCGTTCCACTTCCTGTGCCTGTGCCATGGCCGCCAGGAGGAGGCCACATGCGATGAATAGTTGGTTCTTCATGTTTGAGTTTTTTTGATGTGAATGGTTCCAGTCTTGATTCCTGCTGCAAAGTTAAGCCCGTCTTCCCGCAAAGCCAGGTTACTCATGTTGATTTTTGGGTTAACTATGTTGATTTCCGCCTGTTTTCAGGGGATTTCCGGAAGGATTTTGCCCGCGAGACCCTAAAAATGCCCAAAAAAGATGTATTTTTGTACGATAATCGGTGTTGATACGTTATACATATATATTAATAGTAGAAAAGGAAGACTCTCATGTGTGGAATTGTCGGTTATATAGGAAAAAGGGAAGCTTATCCCATATTGATAAAGGGGCTGAAGCGTTTGGAATATCGTGGTTATGACAGTGCGGGGGTGGCGCTCATCAGCGACACGGGCGAGTTGAACGTGTATAAGGCCAAAGGCAAGGTGGCAGACTTGGAGCGTTCCGTGGAGTCGAAGGATGTCAGCGGGCACGTGGGCATCGCGCATACCCGGTGGGCCACGCATGGCGAACCCTGTGCGGCCAACGCCCATCCGCATTATTCCGCTTCAGGCAACCTGGCTTTGATTCACAATGGCATCATCGAAAACTATGCCACGTTGAAGGAGCGGCTGGTGCAACGCGGGGTGAAGTTTCGCAGCCAGACGGACTCGGAGGTGCTGGTGCAGCTCATTGAATATATCCAAATGAGCAATGACTTGGACTTGCTGGGGGCCGTGCAGGTCGCGTTGCACGAAGTGATCGGGGCATACGCCATTGCCATCCTCGACAAACGTCACCCCGGGCAAATCATTGCCGCGCGCAAGAGCAGCCCGCTGGTGGTGGGCATCGGTCATGAACATGATTTCTACTTGGCTTCGGACGCGTCGCCCATCGTGGAATATACCGACAAGGTGGTTTACCTGGAAGACGGAGACATCGCCGTCATTCGTCCGGGGCACGAGCTGAAGGTGGTGGACATGGACAACACGCGGATGCACCCCACCGTGAAGACGGTGGACATCAATCTCGGGCAGTTGGAGAAAGGCGGATACCCGTTCTTCATGCTTAAAGAGATTTTCGAACAGCCTGATTGCCTGCGCGACTGCATGCGCGGGCGTATCAACGTGGACGCGGACAACGTGACACTTTCCGCCGTCATCGACCACAAGGACAAGTTGCTCGGCGCGAGCCGTTTCATTATCGTGGCCTGTGGCACGTCGTGGCATGCGGGGCTTATCGGCCAGCAACTCATCGAGAATTATTGCCGCATCCCCGTGTATGTGGAATATGCGTCCGAGTTCCGTTACCGCAATCCTGTCATCCTGCCCACCGACGTGGTCATTGCCATTTCCCAGTCCGGCGAGACGGCCGACACCTTGGCGGCCATCGAGCTGGCCCGCAAACAAGGGGCTTTTGTCTTTGGCATTTGCAACTCGGTCGGCTCGTCCATCCCCCGGGCAACGCATACGGGGGCATACATTCACGTGGGGCCGGAAATCGGGGTGGCCAGCACCAAGGCTTTCACGGGGCAGGTCACGGTGTTGGCCATGCTGACGCTGGCTTTGGCCAAGGCGCGGGGCACTATCTCGCAAGAGGAGTATGTCAAAATGGTACACGAACTGGTTGCCATTCCCGACAAGATGAAAGAGGCACTCAAGGCCAACGACCAGATTGCCCAATTGGCCAAGATGTTCACCTACGCGCGCAACTGCCTCTACCTGGGGCGCGGCTACAGTTATCCCGTGGCTTTGGAAGGCGCGTTGAAGCTGAAGGAGATTTCTTACATCCACGCCGAAGGTTACCCGGCGGCGGAAATGAAGCATGGCCCCATCGCGCTCATCGACTCCGAGATGCCGGTGTTTGTCATTGCCACGCGCAACGGGTTGTATGACAAGGTGGTAAGCAACATCCAGGAGGTCAAGGCGCGGCAAGGCCGTGTCATCGCAATCGTGACCAAAGGAGATACGAAGATTAGGGACTTGGCCGACGAGGTCATTGAATTGCCGGAGACGATGGAATGTTTCGACCCGTTGGTGACAGCCGTTCCCTTGCAGCTGTTGGCATACCATATCGCCGTGTGCAAGGGAAAGGACGTGGACCAGCCGCGCAACTTGGCAAAGTCCGTCACGGTGGAATAATAGTTCCCTTCCTCGGGATGCGGAGGACGAAGCGGCTGCCTTTGCCCGGCACGGAGCGCACGGAGAGGTAGCCGTGGTGTTGGTAGGCGATTTGCTTGCAGAGGCTCAGGCCGATGCCGGATCCGTCCGGCTTGGTGGTGAAGAAGGGGACGAAGATGCGTTCCTGCACGTCGGCGGGGATGCCCGTGCCGTGGTCCTGCACACTGAGGAGCACCTCGTCGGTGTCCACGTCGCGTCGCAGGCTTACTTCTATCCCGCCTTCGGGGGCGGATGCTTCGCGGGCGTTCTTCACCAGGTTGATGAGCAACTGTTCCATTTGTCCGCGGTCGGCCCGGAAGGTGAAGCCGGGATAGGGCTGGTCGAAGGTGACGTGCGGGTCGTGGAACAGCTTTTGCAGGTGGCTGAAAAGCTCGTCTGCCGGAATCGTGGAGTAGGACGGGGCGGGCAGGCGCGTCAGTTTCCGGTAGTTTTCCACAAAGTCCAGCAGGCCTTGGCTCCGGTGGTGGATGGCCTGTAGGGCTTGCCTGATGAGCTGTTGCTGCTCCGGGTCGGACGGTTGCGTGTAGTCGGCCGAGATGAGGGTCTTGCTCAGCGAGAGGATGGGCGTGAGCGAGTTCATGATTTCGTGGGTCAGCACCCGCGTGAGGTTTTTCCACGATTCGATTTCTTGCTGTTCTAACACGTGGCGGATGTCGCGCAGCGTGAGGAGAACCAGGGGGTGCGATTCGAGGGTGAAGCGGGTGAGCGACAGCAGCAGCTCGTGGATTTGTCCGTGTCGTTCCACGTGGACGATGTGGGCGGTGCCCGAGGGAGAGGCCAGCCACCTTTCCGGCAGGACAGGGCGCGATCCCAGTTGCTGTTCGGCGGCCCGGTTCATCCATTGTATCTGTCCTTTTTCGTCGCATGACACCACGCCGGTGTCCACGTGGTCGAGCAGGTGCTTGTAGTATTGTTGTTGTGCGGTCTCGTCCAGCAGCTGCTTCCGGTAGGCGGCCAGCATGTGTTCGATTTCGCGTTCCATCTCGGCGGCACTTGCGGTTCCGCCCGTGTCGAGGACGGGCAGCTCGTTGGTTCTCCCGTGGCTTTTCTGCTGGATGAAGGAACGGAGGATGCGGATTTGCCGGTTCTGCTTGCGGTGGAGCCAAATGCAGGTGCCGGCGAATGCGAGGAGGCAGATTGTGGCGGAGAGCCACAGTCCTTTCTCCGCGAAGAAGAAAGTGCCGGTGGCCGTCAGGAACAGGCTGGCGGCGATGGCGGCGGGCCGGAGGAGGCGCGTGGCTTTCATAGTCCCAGTTTTTCTATTTTGCGGTAGAGGGTGTAGCGCGTGATGCCCAGCATCTCGGCGGCCTGGTTCAGGTGTCCCTCGCTCAGTTGCAGGGCGCGGCGCACGGCCTGCCGCTCCAGCTCCTGCAGGTTGAGGGTCTCGGGCGCGGCTTTCGCTGTTGTGGGATAGAGCGGGAAGTCTTCCGGGGCGAGCCGTTCGTTGTGGCTCAGCACGATGGCCCGTTCGATGGTGTGCTGCAGTTCGCGCACGTTGCCCGGCCAGGGGTATTGCTGGAGTTTGTTGCGGGCGTCCCGGGCGATGCCTTTCACGGGCTTATGGTATTTCCGGGCGTATTTTTCGAGGAAGAAGTCGGCCAGCAATTGGATGTCGTGTCCCCGTTCGCGCAGGGGCGGGATGTGGATCTCCACGGTGTTGATGCGGTAGAAGAGGTCTTGCCGGAAGCGGCCGTCCGCCACTTGAGTGTGCAGGTCGGCGTTGGTGGCGCAGATGAGGCGCACGTTGATGGGAATCTCCTTGGTGCCGCCCACGCGGACGATGCGCTTCTTTTCCAGTGCCGTCAGCAGTTTGGCTTGTGCGGAGGGGGAGAGGTTGCCCACCTCGTCGAGGAAGAGGGTGCCGCCGTGCGCCAGTTCCATTCGTCCTTTCTTGCCTTGGTGGGCATCGGTGAAGGCACCTTTCTCGTGGCCGAACAGCTCGCTTTCGAACAGCGTGTCCGGCACGGCACCCACGTCGATGCGCACAAACGGCTCGGCGGCCCGTGTGGAGCGGTCCACGAGCAGGCGGGCCAGCACGTCCTTGCCCGTCCCGTTCTCGCCGAGGAGCAGCACGTTGACATCCGTCCCGCCGATTTGTCCCACGAGGTCCGCCACGCGCTTCATGCAGTCCGACTCGCCGATGAGCCGGGGGCGGGCCTCTTCCCGTTCCGCGTTGAGGGCCTCCACCCGTTCCTGCAGCCGTGCCGCGTCGGCCTGCAGGCGGCGCAGCTTCATGGCCGAATGGAGGGTGGCCAGCAGCTTGTCGTTGTCGTAGGGCTTCGACACGAAGTCCGTGGCACCGGCTTTGATGGCCTGCACGGCCTTGTCCGTGTCCGCGTAGGCCGTCATCATGATGACCACCGCGTTCGGGTCGAGCTTCAGGATGGCCTGCAGGCACTCCATGCCTTCCTGTCCGCTCACGGTGTCGCGGGTGAAGTTCATGTCGAGCAGGATGAGGTCGGGCCGGAAGTCCGTCATGGCGTGTACGAGGCGTTCCGGCGAGCGCATGGTTTTCACTTTCTCGGCCTTCGGGCGGAGCAGGAGGTTCAGGGCGAGGAGAACGTCCTCGTTGTCGTCGATGATGAGAATTTTTCCTAATTCGGCCATGTCTGTCGTTATTGTTGGGGGCAAAAATAAGCATACTCTTCCGGATTTCCAAGGCTTTTTTGTTTTTGGTACGCCATTGGTGTCCGCAATACCAATCCTTGGCACTCACAGTTTCAAGCCTTGAAATTCACGATTCCCAAGGCGGGCTGTTCATTCCTGCGGGTGGAACTCATTCTGCGTCCTTGTTTTCCCGGGTGTTATGCGGCAGGAATGCCGCACCTCCTAATCTTTTTTGTGCGATTTCGCTCACGGAAAGTGCGTTTCCGCACTGGTTTGAGATGGTTTGACTCCTGTAAGTCGTTGGTATGCGAATGGTTGCGTTTTATGGCACGAAGTTTGAAAGAAATCTTGGAAAAGAAACGGGACATGAGGCACATGAACGTATATGCTATCATCAACAAGTGTGTGGCCGGGTGGTGCGGCCTGTGGCTGGCTTCTCCCTTGGCGGCGCAATCCGTCCGAATGGCGGGGAGCTGGGGGTTGGAGGACGTGGTGGCCCTGGCCTGCCAGTCCTCGCCAGACGCGCAGGCCGCCCGCCATACTTTCCGTTCGGCCTATTGGGACTACCGTTCCTATCGCGCGAATTACCTGCCGTCGCTCACGCTTACCTCGAACCCCGGCTTGGACCGCGCCATCAACCAAGTGACCATGGACGACGGGGCGGTGCGCTTCGTGGAGCAGAACTACCTGAACACCGACCTCTCGCTCTCCCTGCAGCAGAACATCGCCTGGACGGGCGGCACGCTCTCCCTGCAGACCTCGCTGCAGCGGATGGACTTGCTGAGCGACAAGACGTTCTCGTGGAAAAGCGTACCGGTGAACGTGGCCTACAGCCAGTCGCTCTTCGGTTACAACAGCCTGAAGTGGAACCGCCGCATCTATCCCCTGCGCTATGAGGAGGCCCGCCGCGCCTATCTCGAGACGCTGGAACTGGTGGCCGCCACGGCGGTGGACAAGTTCTTCGCCTACGTCCTGGCGCAGAGCGATTACCACACGGCCTGCCAGAACTATGCCCAGGCCGACACGCTCTACCGCTTTGCCCAAGGGCGTTACCGCATCGGGACCACGACGGAGAACGAGATGCTCCAACTCGAAATCAACCTGCTGAACGAGGAGACCAACCGCATGGATGCCCGCATCGCAATGAAGGAGTGCGCCCTGGAACTGCGTTCCTATCTGGGACTGTCCGACGGGGACTCGTTGCCGGACATCCGGGTGTCGGACGAACTGCCGGACGTGGTGGTCCACGAGGACGAGGCCCTGCAGTGGGCCCGCGTACACAGCCCGGACATCACGAGCCTGCAACGCCGACGGGTGGAGGCCGAGAGCAACGTGGCGCAGGCCAAGGCCAATGCCGGGCTGAAGGCCAGCTTCTATCTCCGCTTCGGCCTGACGCAGACTTCCGACCGCTTCTCCGAGGTTTACCGCGACCCGTCCCGACAGCAGGCCGTGAGCGTCGGCATCACCCTGCCCATCCTGGACTGGGGGCGCGGACGCGGACAGGTGCGCGTGGCCCGTTCGCAGCGCGACTTGGTGGAAACGCAGGTGGAGCAGAGCCTCACGGATTTTGACCAGAACGTGCGCAAACTCGTCGGGCAATTCAACCTGCAGGCGATGCGCGTCCGCGTGGCGGCTCGGACGGACAGCACGGCTCTGCGCCGCAGCGAGGTGGCCCGCCGCCTCTATCTGTTGGGCCGCTCCAGTGTGCTCGACCTGAACGCTTCCGTCGAGGAGAAGGATGCCGCCCGGCGGAGCTACCTGAACGCCCTGCACACCTATTGGAGCCTCTACTACACCCTGCGCAGCCTGACGCTGTACGACTTCCGCGCGGGGCGGCCCCTGCAGGCGGACTATGAAGGATTGATAGAATAAAAGGTACATCTTATGGATATCAAGTTGCAGAAAAGACCGTGGCTCGTGCGCCACAAGTATTACGTGATTGGAGGCGTACTCTTTGCCGCGCTGGCCGTTTACACGCTGGTGCTGCAATGCTCGCCCGCCCGGCAACGGGTGTCGGCCGAGTCGTTGGGCATCACCGAAGTGGTGGAGGCCGACTTCCTGGAGTATGTGGAGCAGGAGGGCGTGGTGCAGCCCATGCTGGCCCTGAAGGTGAACAGCCGCGTGGGCGGCTACGTGGAGCGCATCGTCGTGGAGGAGGGGGCGCAGGTGGAGCAGGGCGACACCATCCTGTTGCTGTCCAATCCCGAACTGATAGAAGAGGTGGAGACACAAGAGGACGCGCTGCACAAGCAGCTCATGGCCTACCGCGAGCAGGAAATCGAGATGGAACAGAAGACGCTCCAACTGCGCAAGCAGGTGCTGGCCAACCGCTACGAGATAGAGCGGCTGGCGGACAGCTACGCCCTGAGTGAGGAGGAGTTCCGCATGGGCATCAAGAGCAAGGCGGAGCTGGACGTGGAGCGCAAGGAGTATGAGTACAAGACGGAGGCCGGACGGCTTGAGCAGGAGAGCCTGCTCCACGACTCCGCCGCCACGCTGGTGCGCCGTTCGCTCATCAAGGCCGACCGCGAGCAGGAAATCCGTAAGTTCGGACGCACGAAGGCTAAGCGCGACTGGCTGGTGGTGCGCGCCCCGCTGGCGGGACAGCTGAGCAGCCTGCAGGTGGTGCCCGGGCAGCAGGTGTCGGCCGGCGGCGAAATCGGCGAGGTCAAGGTGCTCGACCGCTTCAAGGTGCGCATCACGCCCGGGGAGTACTACATCGACCGCATCGTGGCGGGGCTGCCGGCCCGCGCCACTTATAAAGGTAAGGCTTATGGCATGACGGTGAAGCGCGTGGTGCCGGAGGTGAAGGAGCGAACCTTCACTGTGGAGCTGGCCTTCACCGATTCCGTGCCGCCCTCCCTGCGCATCGGGCAGACGCTCCGCGCACAGGTGGAGCTGGGCAATCCGGAGCGCGTGCTGGTCGTCCCGCGCGGCGACCTCTACAGCATCACGGGCGGTCAATGGGTTTACCGTGTGGTGCCGGGCGAGCGTCGGGCCGTGCGTGTCCCGATTAGCCTTGGGAGGCAGAATCCCCGGCAGTATGAGGTGCTGGAAGGGCTGCAGTCCGGCGATCGGGTCATTACCACCGGCTACGCCCGTTTCGGAAATGCCGAAGAGCTGGCCTGGGACGAATGAAAGAGAATCTAACCATTGAAAATGAAAAAGAATATGAAAATGGATTTGTGGATGCAGGATCTGAGGCAGGCTTTGCGCGGCCTGAAGCATCACGGCTGGCAGTCCGGGATCTCTGCTGCTGGTTTGGTGGTAGGTATCGTCAGCCTGACGTTTAGTCTGAATTGGTTATGGACGGAGACGAACTATGATTATTTCCGTCCGGGGTATAAGGATATATATATGCTGAAAGGTAGTGTAACCTATCGCATGGCAGAGCGCTTGGATAGCTTGTCGGACGGACTTGTGGAGGTCGGCATTCTACGTCCCCTCCCGGAGGGTATCCGGATTCAATCCGACTCTTTGAATGATGAGGTCTTGTGTAGAGCGTTAAAGGCGTCTCCTGGCATGGTGCCTGTGTTGGGATTGCAGGCGGTGGCGGGCGATCCGGAACGAGCTCTTTCCGTTTCGGGAAATGTGGTGATCACCGCGAGTGTGGCCCGTAGGGCTTTTGGCCACACCGATGTGGTTGGCAAATCGTTCGGTGAGGGGGCATGGGCACGGACTGTGGGAGCAGTTGTGACGGACAATGTCGGACAAACCGCTGTGGAGTTTGACATGCTGATATCTACGGCCGAACTTCTCGACTACGAGCGTGATTGGCAAGCTTATCGTGTCTTTTTCCGGACCGATAATCCCGAAAATGCCATAAAAGCCTTCGAGCGCGGTCGTTATGAAGAGGGGAAAGACGCCCCCGATTTAATGTACATCCCCTTGCGCATGCCGAAATTGAGTTTTGGCGGTTCTTTCTTGGAGACTTATTTCTATCCTTTGGCGTTCTCGGGTATCGCCTTGTTGCTGTGGTTGGGGGGCATTGTCAACCTTTTGGCGGTCTATACTTCCATATTTCTCGGGCGGACCCGCGAGTATGCCTTGCGGTATAGTTTGGGAGCTTCCGGGGGACAGAATGTCGGATGGATGTACACGGCGGTTTTTCCTGTGTTGTTGATAGGACTTCTGCTGTCGGGCATGGCCATGGAATGGGCGATCTGGTGGGGCGACGTGCCGGGCAATTTCTCCCATGCCAAGGTAGTCTTTGTCGCTGTGGCGGCCGCGTCCTGTGTGGTGGTCGGTGCGGGAATGGCTTATCCCGTATGGAAGATGCGGCGGACTTGCCGTCGCATGTTTGAAGGGAGGGCGGACAGTGGACATTCTCATGCCTGGTTGTTGGTGGTGCAGTGCCTGGTCTGTGCGTTCCTGCTCTTTGTGTCTTTGGGCATGCAGCGGCAGATTTCCGGCATGGTGCATACCGACCTTGGCTTCGACTGCAAAGACATATTGCGCCTGCATACTTATCCCCAGAAGAACGGTTTTATGGTGTCGAACTGGGACGGGACCTATTATGATTTCAATGGCATCTTTTTTGACCTGCCGCAGGAGTTCGTCAAAGAACAAGGGGCAGGCATCACGGACGCCCTTGCCATGCCTATGGACATTTTCAACCGTTTCACCCGGTTGAATGTCAATGTGCTGACCGAGAACGAATGGGCCGCAGGGAAGGTCGATGAGATGACGGAGCAGAACAGAATGGCATTCGTGGAGATTCCTTATGAGGCTTTCGGCTTTTTCGGGATACGGATGACTGAGGGGAAGGCCGTGGAGCATACCGATGGTGGCGACCGTTTGTCCGTGGTGTTGAACGAGGCAGCACGCAAGCAGTTCCGCGTGCGGGATTTGAGAGAGGCACATCTTCACACGGGAACACAAGAAAAAAGATATAATTACACTCTGGTGAGCAAAAACAGTTGTGTGACGGGGAAGCCATTGGATGTGTGTGGCATTGCGCCGGTCCGTCTTACCGATTTCCACGAAGAAGAGGGGCCGCTGATGCTGGTGGCCAAGCCTAACCGTCATAAATGCCGCTATAAAATGCGTGATGCCGTCTATGTCAAGTACGCTCCCGGCCGGCGTGAGGATGCCGAGGCGGTGGTGCGGCGCGTACTTCGGAAGTTCGATGTGCAGGACAAGCAAATCCACTTGACGACCTTGGAGGAGTATATCTCAGACAACTACAAGGAGGAAGCCGACTATGCCAACCTGCTCACGGCCCTCACGGTGTTCAGTCTGTTGGTGACGCTTTCCGGTGTGTTCTCCATGTTGCTCTATGTCTTGCGCCTGCGCCGTCGGAGCATGGCCATCCGGCGGGTGATGGGGGCGGAATTCCGCGACATCTTCCTTCCGCAGCTCCGCACGTATCAGCTCTTTGTGCTGGCTGGTTGCGTGGTGGCTTATTTTCCGGCTTCGCTGCTCATGCGCAAATGGATGGAGTATTTCCACTATGGCGATGTACCGGGCGTGGGGCTGATGGTGCTCATCTGGGCGGGCATGTCCGCGATGGTGTCGCTTATCGTCTGGTGGCAGGTGCGCCGCTGTATGCGCGAGAAGCCCGTGGAGGTGCTGGCTCCCGAATCCTGATATATAATAATAGGTATGACGAATTTTAAAAAGATACGGTTATGATGATTGAAGTGAAAGACTTGACGAAAGTGTTCAAGACGGAAGAAGTGGAGACTTGGGCTTTGGACCAGGTGAGTCTCAGTGTGGAAAACGGAGAGTTCGTGGCGGTCATGGGGCCGTCGGGCTGCGGCAAGTCCACCTTGCTGCACATCCTCGGCCTGCTGGATACGGCCTCTTCGGGTGCTTACCTGCTCGACGGGCAGGACGTGTCCGGCTACAGCGAGCGGCAGCGCAACGCCCTGCGCAAGGGGACGCTGGGCTTCGTGTTCCAGAGTTTCAACCTCATCGACGAGCTGACCGTGCGGGAGAACATCGCCCTTCCGCTGCTCTACATGGGTGTGCCGGCCGAGGAGCGGCGCAGGCGGGTGGAAGAGGCGATGACGCGGATGGACATCACGCACCGGGCGGGTCACTTCCCCCGCCAGATTTCCGGCGGACAACAGCAGCGCACGGCCATCGCCCGCGCCATCGTGACCCGCCCCAAGCTGATTCTGGCCGACGAGCCGACGGGCAACCTGGACTCCAAGAACGGCAAGGAGGTGATGGGTCTGCTGGGCGAGCTGCACCGGGAGGGTACGACCATCGTGATGGTGACCCATTCGAAGCACGACGCGGGCTATGCCGACCGCATCATCCATCTCTTCGACGGCCATGTGCTGGGCGAGGAGGAGACGAACAAGCAACCGGATTAAGCGTGTAAAAAGAAGAAACATGGATTTGTTGATGCAAAACCTGAAGCAGGCCTTGCGCGACCTGCGCCGCCAAGGGTGGCAGGCTGCGGTGTCGGTGGCCGGCATCGTGCTGGGTGTCGTGTGCCTGACGTTCAGCCTGAACTGGCTGTGGACGGAGACGAACTACGACAGTTTCCGTCCGGACTACAAGAACCTGTACGTGCTGCAGCGGACGGATGGGAAGACCTTCCTGTCGCATTACTTCAGCTATCCGCAAACCTTGTCGGTGGACAGCATGTTGGGCGACGGCGTGCAGGTGGGACGCTATTGTGAGGCGATAGAGAACGAGGGCTTCTGCCTGCCCGGCCGTCCGGAGGAGGGCGTGGCCTTCGACGGACTGACGGCCGATGCCGCCTTCATCCGCACCACGGGTGCCAAAATCCTGTCCGGCTCGCTGGAGCCGCTGGAGGAAGGGGCGTACCAGTACGTCATCACGGAGAGCATGGCCCGCAGGCTCTATGGACGGGTGGACGTGGCCGGGGAGCAGATAGGCCGCGTGAACTCCATGGGCGGCTCCTACACGGTGGCGGCGGTGGTGGAGGACTGCCGGAAGGAGTCGAACGTCTATTATGACTTTATCCAGCCCATCAGCCTGAACCAATGGGACTGGACGGGAAACCAACGCTTCCACGTCCTGCTCCGCACGGACGACATTGCCCAGACCCGGCGGGAAATCGAGCGGGTGCGGTTGCCGGAAGACCATGCGGCTGGCTCTTATTACCAACTGGCTCCCTTGCGGATGTTCCACAAGTCTGCGTTGGACGTTTCTTTCGTCGAGGCTTACTTCTATCCGCTCGTCTTTGTGGCCATCTCGGTGCTGCTCCTGCTGAGTGCCTGCGTGAACCTTGTCGCCGTCTATACTTCCATCTTCCTGGGGCGCACCCGCGAGTATGCCTTGCGGCGGAGCCTGGGGGCTTCGGACGGGCAAAACGCCCGTTGGATGCTGGCGGAGGTGATGCCGGTGGTGTTGCTGGGCATCCTGCTCGCGGCGGTGGGTGTGGAGTGGGGACGCTACGGTGGCCACGTGCCGGGCGTGGAGTCACGCCTGTACGTCCTCCTCGCCGAGGTGTCGGCGGCCACGGTGGCACTTTGCCTCGCGGGCATGGCCTATCCGGTGCGGAAGATGCGGCGGAGCTACCGCCGTTCGTTCCTCGGGCAGGCCGGCGGCGGGCGTTCCCACTCGTGGCTGCTCGTGGTGCAATGCTTCGCCTGCGCGTTCCTGCTTTTCCTTTCGCTGGGGATGCAGCGGCAGTTGTGGGGCATGATGCATTCCGGCCTGGGCTTCGACCGCGAGAACCTGCTGCGGCTCTATACGGGATTCCAAGCCCTTCCGGGCGAGAACGGCATCTACAATTACAAGGCCATCTTCAAGACCCTGCCCGGAGAGTTCCGCAAGGAGACCGGGGCGGGCATCACGGACGCCATTGCCATGCCGACCGACATCTTCAACCGCGTGACGGGGCATGAAATCCAAGTCATGCCGGAGGAACAGTGGGTGCGCCTGCAATCGCAAATCGACGCGTATGGCGGGCGGAGCTTGCCGGAAAAGGTGAAGCAGATGGTTTACGTGGAGATGCCTTACCGTGCCGTTGACTTCTTCCGGATCCGGACGGAGAACGGGACAAGGCCGCACACACCCAAGGGGGAAGACGGGATGTTCCACGTGTGGTTCAACCGGGCTGCCCTGCAGGATTTCGGGCTGGCGGACCTGAACCGGATGCCGCCGCTTTTCACGGGCGGAATGTCCCAGAACAGTAATTCCATCATGGATTTCGAGAAAGAGGCACATTATCTGAACCGGACGCTGCGGGTGGACGAGGTGGTCGACGTGCGCCTGAACGACTTCCACCGGGCGGAACAGCCGATGATGATTGTGCCAGTGCCGGACAACCACGATTGTTGCTTCATCGAACACGACGCGGTGTACATCAAGTATGCTCCCGGTCGGCGGGAAGATGCAGAGGCGGCGGTGCGCTTGGTGTTGCGGAAGTTCGACGTGCCGGAAGAACGGATTTACCTGTCCACGCTGGACGAGTACATCGCGGGTAACTACAAGGAAGAGGCTTATTTCGCCAACCTGCTCACGGCCCTGACGGTGTTCAGCGTGGTGGTGACGCTTTCGGGTGTGTTCTCCATGCTGCTTTTCTCCTTGCGCCTGCGCCGCCGGAGCATGGCTATCCGGCGGGTGATGGGCGCGGAATTCCGCGACATCTTTGTCCCCGACCTGCGCGGCTATCTGCTGTTTGCCGTCGTGGGAGCCGTGCTGGCCTACTTCCCGGCCGTGTTGCTCATGCGGCGTTGGATGGAGTATTTCCATTACGGCGAAGCGCCGGGCGCAGGTTTCATGGCGGTCATCCTCGTGGCGATGTGTGCCGTGGTGTCGCTCATTGTCTATGTGCAGGTGCGCCGCTGTATGCGCGAGAAGCCGGTGGAGGTGCTGTCGCCTGAATCGTAGAAAAAGAAAACTGTTTTTTCATTTCCAAGGAAGCCGCCCCACGTCACGGATAATTCCGTGCGGGGGCGGCTCTTAATGAGAAGGCATAGAGATTGCTTCCTTCCTGCTCGTTGGCAGAATTGGCCATCGTTCCGACGGGTGGGCAACCCGGTCGCTCCGCCGGAAATAATAAGAAAAAATAAAACTCTCGTTATTCTTGTGCAGACGGACGGAAACGCTTATCTTTGCTTGTATGAAACTCGGTAATTCAAGCCAAGAAAAGAAGAACCTGTTGTTCGAGAAGTTCGGGGATTACTGCCTTGACATCTCCAAACTGGTTTTCGGTGGCGTCATTCTTGCGGCTGTCATGCAGTTGGACATTAATACAACTTGGTTGTTTGTCATCGGCGGCATCATTGTTTGCATTATGGCGTTTGCCGGTTATGTGTTGTTCAGAATCATTAAAAAATAGGCAATATGGGACTTTTGATTTTTTTATCAGTCTTTGGTCTTGCAGGCTTGGTCGTCATCGTCTGGGGGCTTCGTGAATTGCATAAGGAATCCTTGGAGAAGTAAAATCATTCCGGGAGGGAACGGGACAGCCTGCCTCATCGGACTTTTGTGTATTCCATAGAATAAGGAGAGTTGTTACTCCACCAGCTTGCCTTCCCGTTCCAAGGCGTTCCAGATGGAGTAGCGGGCTTCGGGGTTGAGTTGTTCTATTTCCCCGAAGATGCGCTTCATGTCCGAGCGGTGGGAGTCCGTCTCGTAGGGGCAGAGTTTCTTCTGTTTGGGATATTCCCGCAAGGCGGCCCAGGCGCGGAGGTCGCTTTCGTGCACCATGCACAGCGGGCGGATAATCGTCATGGGGAACTTGCGCATCTGCAGGCGGGCGGGCATGGTGGAGAATTGGCCTTGGAAAGCGAGGTTGAGGAGCGTGGTGTGCAGGATGTCGTCCTGATGGTGTCCCAGCGCGATTTTGTTGCAGCCCAGTTCCTGCGCCACGGTGAAAAGCGTCTTCCGCCGGTTCCAGGAACAGAGGAAGCAAGGGCTTTTGCGCGTGTCGGTGGAAGGGTCGAAGCCCGTTTCGCGCACGATGAGGCGCACACCTTGTGCGGTGGCAAACCGTTCCAACCAGTCCGTGTCGCTTTCGTAGGCGATGTTCGTCATGCGCACATGCAGGGCCGCCAGTTCGATGTGCGGGCGGTAGATGCGCGCCCGCCGTGCCATGAACTCCAGCAAGGCAAGCGAATCCTTTCCACCGGAGAGGCCGATGAGGATGCGGTCGCCTTCTTCCAGCAGGCGGTAGGCGGTCAGGCCTTTGCTGAAATGCCGCCAGATGCGGCGTTCCAGGAGTTGGGATTCGGTGGGGGCAGGCATCAGAGGAAAACGAAATAGACAGCCAAGATGAGGCAAATGAAAGCTGCAAGGTGGTTCCAATGCAACGCCTGCCCTTGGAACAGCACCGTCGCGATAATCGTGAACACAATGAGCGAGATGACTTCCTGAATCACCTTGAGTTGCATCAGGTTGAACGGGCCGCCGTTGCCATCGAAGCCGATGCGGTTGGCCGGCACCTGGCAACAATATTCGGCAAAGGCGATAATCCAAGAAAACAGGATGACGCCGATGAGAGGCCAATGGGACGATACGCCCGTTTGTTGAAGTTTCAGGTGGCCGTACCAAGCCAAGGTCATGAAGATGTTGCTGCAGATGAGCAGCAGGATGGT
Source organism: uncultured Paraprevotella sp. (assembly GCA_944321565.1). Lineage (GTDB taxonomy): Bacteria > Bacteroidota > Bacteroidia > Bacteroidales > Bacteroidaceae > Paraprevotella. The sequence goes on from CALULT010000001.1 coordinate 85,540, forward strand.
ATAGACTGCGTTCATGTGTGTGGCTTTTTTTTCGGGCGCAAAGTTACGAAAATAAATGTCCGGTTATGCATCGCGGCTGCCTTTTTCTTTGTCTTGTGCCAGGAAGCCGGGGGCATCTTTGGCCAATTGGATGATGTAAACGATGAAAAGAAGCAGGGCGACGACGGCGCAGGCGATGTCGAACACGTTCAGGCTGGAACCGCACACCTGGATGCGGATGTCCTGCAGGGGGGTGTACATGTAAACGATGTTGAGCAGAATGAGCAACAGGCGGAACTCCGTGGGACCCATGCCCCCGTAGGTCAGGCGGAACTCGCCTTTCAGGATGGTCAGGATGTAGGTATAGACCGAGAGGCACAGATAGCCGGAAAGGGCGAACAAGGCCACGTCCATGCGGAAAATGGGCGAAAGGCCGGCTCCTATGAAAATCATGGCCGTGGTCACGGCATCCAGCGTGTGGTCGATGAAGAAGCCGAAGACGGGACGTTCCTCGTGGCGCACCCGCGCGAGGGTGCCGTCCAGGCTGTCGCCATACCAGTGGAGCACCAGTCCGAACGAGGCCAGCCACAGGTAATTGAGGTTGGCGTTGGACAAATATCCGCCTAGCATGTAGAGCACGGCTCCGAATACGCCGATGCCGGTCATGATGTCCGAGTTCATCCAAGCGGGCTGTTTCCCGGCCAGCCACATCAAAACTTTCTTTTCTGCGTTGTTGAGGATTGAAGTCTGAATCCTTTTCGAATTTTCTTTTCCCATGTGATTCGGTTTACTTATATATACTAGATGTATCTCATTCCTTTTAGAACGAAAGCGACATGGTCATCCGCACACCCCGCTGCTGGATGCCGGGATTGTCGCGGTAGGTCATCCGCCACACGTAGTCGATGCGCAGGAACTTGAAGATATTCTCAATGCCCACGCTGGCTTCCATGTAAGGGGTGCGTCCCATGGTGCGGGTGCCGGCGGGGAAGCGGAACAGTCCTTCGGATGGGTGCTTCATGGGATTGTTCTTGTCCGTCAGATGCCCCCACAGCCCGCGGAAGCAGAACACTTCGCGCCATTTGAGTTTCCGGATGAGCGGGAGGCGGTTGAGCAGGTTGCCGTTCATGTAATAAGTGATGTCCCACGACGCGTATTCGTCGTTGATGAACTCCAAGGCGTTCATGTTGGTGTAGGATTCCTTTTGGATGGTGTAGGTCAGGTTGGCGTTGGGCAGGAGCAGGAGCGGGTAGGGGACTTTGCTCCACACCTTTCCGGCCTTGGCAATGACATCAAGGTAGCCGAAAGCGGAGAACCAGAAACGTTTCTGCAGCCCGACTTCCGTACGCTGGTAATCATAGTCCGACCCGAGGAAATCTTTTTTCGCCATGACGTGGTTGGCGTTGACAATCCAAGCATCGAACGTGATGGGGACGCGCAGGTTGCGTGTCTGGTAGAACTTTTCTTTGTATGCATAGCGGATGCCTACTTCCAGCTGGGTCATGTCGTAATGTCCGACGGGACGTGCCGCGCCGTCGGGGGCAAAACGTTCGAACACGGCGTATGGGGTGGCGTATTCGCGGCGGTTGCGCACGATGGCGTTGTAGGACAGTCCGTTGTAGTGCTCGCGGGTGTAGGTCAGTTCCGTCTGCCGCAGGTAGGAGATGTTCCGGTCTTTTTTGCGGCGGATCATCAGCATCATGTTGTCCTTGCTGGTGTACATGTAGTTCTGCCCCAGCTTGTTGATGTCGTACATGTATTCGAAGCGGAGCGAGTGCACGGGGAATTCCTTGCGGAACTCCTTGCGGTCGTTGAACGAATATTCCGCCAGCGCGTCGTATTTCATTTTCCGGTCTTTCACGCCGTAGGCCACATAGCCATCGAACGACCAGCGGCGGCTGAGTGCCGTGGTGGTGGCTCCGCCGACGCGGAAGCGCATGCCTTCCAGCGTGTTGTGGTTGACGATGGAATTGACGGGGCCGAAGTCGAACTTGCTGAGTTCCCGGTTGCGGTGGGTGGGCACGTAGCCCGCCACGATGCTGGAGAAGATTTCCTTGCCCCAACGATAGGCTCGGACAGAGTTCAGCCGTTCCATCAGTTTTTCCGTTGAGTTGGGGTTGCGGCGGACGGCTTCCGCCGGACGGTGTTCCTCCCAAAAGTCTTCCGTTTGGCGGTAGGCATCGTCCAACGTGACGGATGCGGGGGCTTGCCGGAACACTTGGGCTTCCTCGGGCGCGGGTACTTCGAACGAATGGCGGGTATAGATGTTCAGGCGGCGGGCATACAAGCCTTTGCTGTTTTCCGTGAGCTTGAAGTTGACCTGTATGTCGTCTTTCACGGGCAGGCGGGTGCCGTCCGCCGTGCGCGTGAACTCCTGTTCGATGGCCATCCGCGAGACGAAGTTCAGGTTGATTTTCCGCGGTACGCTGAGCACGGCTTTTTGGACAAAATAGGTGGAGTCGAGCGTGACGTACAGATGGCCGGTGAAGCCGAAAGTCTCCGAGTTGAAGGGCACGAAAGAAAGATTCGCGCACTGCTTTCCGCCGACAGTGAGCGTATCGAGCAGGTAATATTTGTAGTAGCTGGGGCCGATGGTGGAAAGCGGGCTGACAAAACGTTGCAGGAACAGCGGGATGTTGTTTTGGAAGATGTTTACCTCGCGGAACACTTCGCCCAGGAACTGGTGTACGCCGTCGCTGGAGAATATCTCGTCGATGCCGGAAGACTTGTATCCTTTCACGACACGTTTTTCCGATTGGGGGGACTTCCGGAAATACACGGTCTCCATTTTCTCCTTTTCCGATACGGGAAGGACGGTGGTGCCGGCATCCAGCGTATCGACAAATTCCTGCAGGAAGTCGAAGCGGCCTTTCTTGCCGTCAGCCTTGGGCTTGAAAGTATAATCGTTTTTGGCGAAGAGTATCTTTTCGTAGTGGTCGTAACTGTAGAAGTCGTGGGCTTTCGGGTCGTTGGCATCGCGCGACTCGATGACCCGGCGCACGAACTCCACAGCCGGGTTGTCCCGCCTGCGATACCTTTCCCGCTTAGGTTTCACGGTGACTTCGTCCAGCGCAATGTCGGCATCGGCCATCGGGATGTCCAGGCTGATGCGCCGCCCTTGTGGGGAAAGGTTGATTTCACGCGTGTGATAACCCATATATGAAATCAGCAAAGTCCCTTCCCGGTTGGGGACGGAAAGGGAGAAGCGGCCGTTGATGTCGGTGGCGGTCTTGACATTGGAGTCTTCCCATATCACTGCGGCGTATGGCAAGCCTTCCCCCGTGAGGGAATCCTTCACAATGCCTTCCACTCGTGTCCGCTGTGCTTGTGCGGCGCATACGGAAAACCAAAGAACCAACCAAAGCATCAAAGTTTTTTTCATTCTGCACTCGTTTTTTACGGTTTTATGCTTGTTTGTGTCTTCCAAGGTCGTTTCGAACGAGGTTTAATGTGGCTTGTTGTCTTTTCCCACTTTCATGAGCAAGATGCCGGCCGCAGCCCAAAACAACTCGCGGACGCGGCTGATGATGCTGATGAACATGGCCGTGCCGCCTGTCATGCCCATTTGTGCCACGGAAATGGCGAATCCGCCTTCCCGTCCGCCCAGTTGCAGGGGGATGAATCCGAGCAGGTTGGCGAACAGCGAAGTGAAGGCAAGGATGAGGAACGCATGAAGGAACGTCAGCAGGTAGCCCGCTGCGCCGCCGCCCCCGTCGATGCCGAAGAGGAGCAGCATGAAGAAAATTTCAAAACTTTGACAGAACCGGCCGACATATTCCAAGCAGAAGCTGCCGAAGAAGGAACGTTTGTTCTGTCCTTGCAGTTCCGTGATTTGCCGGTCTATCTTTTCCAAATCTTCTTCGTGGGCTGCAATGAAACGTGCCCCCCATTTTTTCAGGCCGGGCAAATGCCCCAGCCAATGGATGAATCTTACCGCCATTCCGTTCTTGTATCCTTTCATGAACAGGTAAATTCCTGCCCAGCAGAACAGGCCGATGAACACCAGCGCCACCACCGTACCGGTTTCCAACGGGACTTTGCCCGCAGCGGCCAGTGCCAGATACGTCACAATGCCGGTCGCCCAGAACCAGAAATGGCAGAATATGTGCATCATGGCGAACAGTACGACAGAAGAAGTGGCGCGCCGCACGTCAATGTACTTGGACAATTCCATGATGCGGTAAGGCTCGCCGCCCAGCAGTCCGATTGGAGTGGCATAGTTGAGGGCGAATCCGGAGATGGTCAGTTTCAGCAGGCGGAAGAAACTGATGGGGCACGGCCCGCTCCCGAGGATAATGACGCGCCAAGCCCATGCATTCATGAGGTAGAGCACGATCCATAATCCCAAGATGGCCGCCAGCCAATAGCCTGCCCGGGTGATGTATGCCCATAGTTCCGCAAAGCTCACTTCGAACGTACATAGCATGACGATGACTGCCGCCAGGCCGATGGCGAAAAGCAGGTTGTTGATTCGTTTTCTCATGGTTGCGGTGCGTCTCCCAAATGTTTGTCCTGCCATTCCTTGAAGAAGTCAGGTATGTCCACCAGCAGGATGCCTTCCGTGTCCACGAACAACTGCGTGGTGTTCGCCTTGGCACACAACATGTTGTCCCGTTCGCGGTAGATTTCATAGAGGAAGTCTATTCGTGCGCCGGGATGGTAAACGTAACGTGTGTGTATCCTTGCCACGTCGTCCAGCGTGAGCGGGGCCAGGAAGCGGATGCGGAGGTCATAGATGGCCGCATAGATGCCCGCCCGGCTCATGTCGGCGTACCCGATGCCGGGATAATGCCGCCCGAACGATTCGCGCCCGTCTTCCAGATAGGTGACGAATGAGCCGTGCCAAGCGCGTTGCATGGAGTCAATCTCGCTGAAACGCACCGTCATCCGGCAGATGTCTTCCAATTCAGTCTTTTTCATGTGCGTTTTTCCTATGTATGAAGCCCGCCGTTGATGGAAACCACCTCTCCGGTGATGTATCCGGCTTGGGGCGAGGCGAGGAATCCCACGAGTTCGGCCACTTCCTCGGGACGGCCGAAGCGCAGGAGCGGAATGATGTTCTTCAGGGAAGCTTCGTCCAAGTCGCCGGTCATGTCGGTCTCGATGAACCCGGGTGCCACGGCATTGACGGTCACCTGCTTGCGGGCCACTTCGAGGGCCAATGCTTTCGTGGCGGCGATGAGTCCGCCTTTGGCTGCGGAGTAATTGGTTTGTCCCGGTTGTCCTTTGAGCCCGCTGACGCTGGCCATGTTGATGATGCGTCCGTATTTGCGTACCAGCATGGGTTGCAGTACGGCTTGTGTCACATTGTAGAATCCTGTGAGGGTGACTTCCAACACGCGATGCCAGTCCTTGTCGGGCATGAAAGCCAGTACGCTGTCGCTACGGATGCCCGCGTTGTTGACCAACACTTCGATGTATTCGCCCGGATGGGCTTTTTCCCATTCGTCGATGGCATTGCATACTTGTTCGTGCCGACAGACGTCGAATGGCAGGATTTCGCCATCTTGTCCCGCTTCGCGCACCAGTTCCAAGGTCTTTTGGGCTTCTTCTGCACGGCTTGCGTAATTGATGAGGACGTGGTAGCCCATTCGGGCCAGTTTGATGCAGACGGCGCGGCCTATCCCGCGGCTGCCTCCTGTGACTAATGCATATTTCATGATTGTTCCTTTTTATGTGCCTGTTTTTTTAGTTCCCGCCCTTGCAGTTCCCGTTGAGCATTTCCCATACGGCATCTTTTCCCAATATTCCGGCGCAGGTCTGGAAGGCGGTCATCGTGACCCCGTGCAATCCATGGAGCCCCACGTTCTGTCCCGTGAGGAAGAGGTTGGGGATGGGGGTGCGCGGTGAGAGGAAGGTCTGCAACGCCGCGCGGCAATCCTTGCGCAGGCCGTAGGCACTGCCTTCAGGGGTGAGCGTGTAGCGATTCCATGTCAGCGGTGTGCTGGTGTAAGCGGTTTCCGCTTCGCCCAGGCCTGGCAGGATGCTTTCTGCCAAGGCGATGCATTCGCCGGCTGTTTGTTTTTTCATTTCTTCGTAGGAATTGTCCCGGCGGTCTTTCCATGCCTTGCAGTATTCCCAATTCATCGGGGTGAGCAAGTCCACCTGCCGGGTATATCCACTATCGTCTTCCGGAACACGGCAACTGGCCAGTACGCCGCTCACGGGACGGTTGTCCAAGTGGAATGTCCACACGTCGGGATTCCGGTAGATGTAGTGGTTGCGGTTGAAGTAGCGGAGCTTGCCTGGCGCGAAACGGAGTGAGACGGTGAACATGCCGAATGTCTGTGGCAGGCATTGGATGCGTTCGCGATAGAGTGGCTTTATCCGTTGGCCGTTCCGCACCATGCGGCAAGTTTGTGCCGGATGGATGTCGCTGACGAACAACCGGCTTTCGTAGGTTTCCCCATTGGTGCATACGGCTTGTGTCAGTTTCCCGTCCTTTTCCACCAGCTCCTGCACTTCGCTTTGGCAAACTATCTCCCCGCCTTGTGCACGGATGCCTTGAACCAAGGAGTCGGTGATTAACGAGCCACTGCCTTTCAGCCGCCAGCTGCTTTCGATGAAACAACCGTTTCCGTGCAGGAACGCGAACAAAGGAAGAGATTCCGGCCTGAGTTCCATCTTGAGCGAAGCCCCGCTCAGCACGTTGATGAGCAACGGGTCTTTGAAGTGCTCATAGAGATACTTGTAGGCCGGGGTTTCCATGAGTTCCGTAATCAAGTCCATGTCGGATGATTGGGGGCTGAATGCTGCGAATTGCAGTCTCGCGGCCCGTTTCAGTAAGCCGGCATACCGGTGCAGGGCTGCCCGTTCGGCGGGAAAGGCTTCGGCGAGGCGGTTGGCGAAAGCATCATGGCCTTGTGCGAACGGGAAGGAGTGACGGTTGATGGTCACGCAGTCGAAGTTGTCGGCATCCAGCCGTCGCCAAGGGAGTTCCAGCAGTCCTAGATGGCGGAAGGCGGCATGCAACGATTGCCCTTCGTCCAACCCGCCGGCATAGTGGAAGCCGGTGTCGAACTCCATGCCTTTCCGGTGATAACTTTGCAGGCATCCGCCCGGTTGCCGTCCTTGTTCCAATATGAGAACACGTTGTCCGGCACGTGAAAGGATGTAGCCGCACTCCAGTCCGCCCAGTCCGCCACCGATGATGAGCACGTCGTATTTCATTCTGTTTCAGGTTTGTCTTTCTCCATCTCGCCTTGGTACTCCATGTAAGTCCGTTCGGCATCGGCCATGCGGGCTTGCACGTGAACCCCGTTGTCCGCAGGCGACAAACGGATGTCCACCCGGAGTTCCGGGCAAGTGGCAGGCGTGGCCACGGCGGTCAGGCGGCACAGGCGGATGGCGCGGATGCGCAAACGGCAGCCCGTCAGCCGTTCCGTAAGTTCCTTCACTGTCTGGATGTGGCACACTCCCGGGCATACCGGGTTGTCCGGGAAGTGTCCCCGATAGACCTCGCAATCCGGGCAGAGGGCGATGTGGAACCGTCCGCTTTGTCCGTCCGTGTGCATGCTGATGAGCTCATAATAGTGGTTTTCCAGTCGCATGGTCGTTTGGGTTTATTCCGTTGGGAGATAAATCTTCATTTGGGTGTCGGCCACGAGGGCATTTCCCGCTCGGGTTTCGCCCCTCAGCAAAGTCACTCCGCCCGCTTCCGCCCCGAGCGTGATGGTGGTGTGCAGCGTTTCGCCCTCCCGTGGCAGTCTGTGGCATTTGAACTTCCTGATTTCCCCGATGTAGCCGACAGGCGGCGAGGCCGCCCCGGCTGCGACGGCATGGCGTCCGGCCACGGCGGAAGCGGATTGTGCGATGTGTTCCAGGATGCCGGCCTCTTCCATCCGCCCGTCTTCGTCAAGGAAATAGTTTCCGTGGCGGATGGTGAGACAGGTGCGTCCGCCTTCGAGCCCCACGTCCAGCAGCGCATCCACCATCAGCATGGGAGCGCGTTGCGGGACCAGTGTCCGTATGTCTTCGTGAATCATGCCTGTGGCAGATGGGATTCGATGTAATCATAAAGGTTGTTGAAGGTCTGGATGCCGCGCAGGTCGCTGGCGGGTATCTTCACTTTATAGGTCTGTTGCACGAGGGCGACCAAGTCCACTAGGCTCAGGCTGTCCAGATTGAGCGTTTCCTTCACGTTAGCATCCGGGGTGAAGTTTGTGGCGTTAACTTCGAATTCTTCAGCAAGCAGGCTGTTCACTTGTTTTACGATTTCTTCGCGTGTCATAATGGGTTTGTTTTTGTCGTTACAGTTTATAGATTTTTGATGATGAGCGTGGAATTGGTACCTCCGAACCCGAAGGAGTTGGAGAGGAACATGTCGAAATGCGTTTCCCGCCGCTCGGGCAGCACGTTGATGCAGGCCGTGTCATCGTCCGGGTGTTCGAAATTGAGGCTGCCGGCGATGAATCCGTTTTTCATCATCAGCGTGGAATAGATGATTTCGCTGGCACCGGCCATCCACATCTCATGTCCTGTCTGGCTTTTCGTGGACGTGACGGGCGTTTGCAGGCTGCCGAAGAAGCGGGCGATGGCTTGTGCTTCGCGGGCATCGCCGATGCGGGTCGAAGTGGCATGTGCGTTGATGTAGCCAATTTCTTCGGGACAGATGCCGCCGTGTTGCAGGCAGAGTTCCAATGAGCGGGCGGGGCCGTCGATGTCCGGGGTGGAGATGTGGTTGCCGTTGCCGGAAAATCCCCAACTGATGATCTCGGCCAAAATGGGTGCTCCGCGCTTCACGGCGTGTTCGTAGCTCTCTACCACGAGCGTGGCCGCCCCGCCGCCCGGCACAAGCCCGTCGCGGTCGCGGTCGAACGGGCGGCAGGCTTTCGCGGGGGCATCTTCGCGGACGGAGAATGACTGGATGCCGTCGAAGGCCGCCACGCTATACATGTTGGCTTCTTGTGCCCCGCCGCACACGATGCAGTCCTGCAGCCCGTTCCGTATCAGGAGAAAGGAAAGTCCGATGGCGTGTGAACCGGAGGCGCAGGCCGCAGAGGCCGTCAGGTTGATGCCCCTCAGCCTGAACAGGCAGGCCAGGTTCATCGTCACGGTGGAGTTCATGGATTGGAAAATGGCTCCGCTCCCGCAGGCCGCCGTGTCGTGGTATTCCCGGAATTTGTCCAAGGTACGCATGGTGGCTTCTGCCACGGAGTCGTTGCCATAGATGAGGCCTATCTCATGGCTGGCGATATAGTCGGTGTCCAGCCGGGCGTTCTCCAACGCCTGCCGGGTGGCCATGTAGGCATACCCGGCTTCCTCGGGTATGAACTGCCGGGGACCCCGTGGGATGAAGGGCTTCAGGTCGGGGCGGGGGATGTCGGCGCTGAGGGCGGAGCGGAATCCGGCTTCCTTGCGCTCCGGGCTATACACGATGCCGCTTCGTCCGGCGTAGAGGGAGTCGCGCACCTCGTCCAGCGTCGTGCCCAGGCACGACCAGATGCCCATGCCTGTGATTACTACTCTTTTTTCCATTGTATGTCTTTGTTGTCTGTATGGTATAAATCTTTCGTGTAACACCGCCTCCTTTTGACGAATCTCGGACTCAGCGGTTTCCATTGCGACAGTTCCCGGACGTTGCTCTCCAGTTGGGGGCCGGTTTCGGCCCAGCGGATGCCCAATCGGTTATAGACCGGAATCAGGTTTTCGAAAAACAGCGCGTTGACTCCCAAGCCTTGGTAGTCGGGATGGACGGCCACGAGCAACATTTCAGCCTTGTCTTCCCGTTGGCAAGTCAGGGCGCGGAGCAGGTGAAACCATCCGAAAGGGAACAGCCGTCCTTGGCTTTTTTGCAGGGCAAGGGCAAGGCTGCGCATCGTGATGGCCACCGCGACCAGTCCGCCTTTCTCGTCTTCCACCACGGAAAGCATCCTGGTGTCCAACAGGGGGACGTAACGGTTGAGATAAAAGTCGATTTGCCTCTCGGAGAGTTCCGCATACCCGAAGATGGGGGCGTAGGCGAGGTTGATCAGCTGGAATATTTTCTGTCCGTACCCGCTGTAAATCTCCTTTTTGGTGAGCCCCCGTGTGTGCAGTCCGAACATTTCGCGGGCCAGGCGGGCCACGCGGGCATATTTTTCCGGAACTTCCTGCGGGATGTTGATGTGTGCCTGCAGCCAATCTACTTCCTTTTCATAGCCCAACCGTTCCAAATGCACAGGATAGTAAGGCGGATTGTAGAGTGCGGTCATGGAACCGTTCATGTCGAAATCCTCCACGAGCATGCCTTCCTTGTCGAGGTCGGAAAATCCCATGGGGCCTTGTATGCGGGTCATGCCCTGCCTGCGGCCCCACTCCTCCACGGCTTCCAGCAGCGCGCGCGACACTTCGTGGTCATCGGTGAATTCAAGGAAGCCGAACCGCACGTTGCGGGTGTGCCATTGCTCGTTGGCCCGGTGGTTGACGATGCCGACGATGCGTCCTGCGGGCTCTCCGTCGGCGTAAGCGATGAATGGTTGGATGTCGCTGCTTTCCAGTTCCGCGTTTTTTTGAGGGGAGAACGTGTCCCGCACGTCTGATTCCATGTCGGGGACGTAGCAGGGATAATGTGCGTAAATCCGTCGGGGGAGCCTTACGAAGTCCCTCAACTCGCTTTTCGTGGATACTGTTTTTACTGTCACATTCTTCATAAGCAGGCGCAAAAATACGCCGAAACTTATTTATGGCAAAACGGGGCATCCGTGTTTCGGAAGTATGTGACAGATTTGATGCTTTTTGGAATAGTGTCTTTTTGAGGCGGCAGAATATTCGCCTTGTGTGCGCATGCAAAAAAGAACGGGAATCCCGTTCTCTGTTTGTTTTCTTCGAGGACGGGATTCCCGGACAAGTTTTTTTGAAGTCCTTTTATTGCTGCAGGTATTCGTGCATGCTGCTGGCCGCGCGCCGCCCGTCGCCCATGGCGAGGATGACCGTGGCGCCTCCGCGCACGATGTCGCCGCCGGCGAAGATGCAGGGGATGTTGGTCTGCATGCCTTCGTTGACCACGATGGTGTTCTTGCGGCCCAGTTCCAATCCTTGGATGGACGTGGGCACGATGGGATTGGGCGACACGCCCACGGCCACGATGGCCATGTCGATGTCCAGTGTTTCTGTGGCGCCGGGGATGGGTTCGGGGCTGCGGCGTCCGCTGGCATCCGGTTCGCCCAGCTGCATTTTCTGCAGCACAACTTGTTTCACGGCACCTTTTTCGTCGGCGATGTATTCAATCGGGTTGTGGAGCGTGAGGAACTCGATGCCTTCCTCCTTGGCATGCTTCACTTCCTCGATGCGGGCCGGCATTTCTGCTTCCGAACGGCGATAGACGATGACCACGCGCTCCGCGCCGAGGCGTTTGGCCGTGCGGCAAGAGTCCATGGCCGTGTTGCCGCCGCCGACCACCATCACCCGGCGTCCGATGTGTATCGGCGTGTCAGTGTCGGGGTTGGAGGCATCCATCAGGTTGACGCGCGTCAGGTATTCGTTGCTTGACATGATGTTGATGCTGTTTTCTCCGGGGATGCCCATGAAGTTGGGAAGTCCCGCGCCGGAGCCCACGAAGATGCCCTTGAAACCTTTGTCTTCCAGTTCTTTCACACTGATGGTCTTGCCCACGAGGCAATCCTTTTCGAATTTCACGCCCATCTTCTCCAGGTTCTGGATTTCCACATCGACAATCTTGTTGGGCAGGCGGAACTCGGGAATGCCATATTTCAACACGCCCCCAATCTCATGCAGGGCCTCGAAGACCGTCACGTCGTAGCCCAGCTTGGCCATGTCGCCGGCAAATGAAAGTCCGGCGGGGCCTGAGCCGATGGCGGCCACCTTGATGCCGTTGGCCGGGGCGCATTCGGGCACGGAACTGTGCCCGCTTTCGCGTTCGAAGTCGGCGGCGAAGCGTTCCAGATAGCCGATGGCCACGGCCGGTTCGTTCATCTTCAGGTGTATGCACCGGCTTTCGCATTGTTTCTCTTGCGGGCAGACGCGGCCGCACACTGCGGGCAGGGCCGAAGTGCTTTTCAGCACACGGGCGGCGTTGAGGAACTCACCCCGTTCGATGTTTTTGATGAAGGAAGGAATGTTGATGCTCACGGGGCAACCCTGCATGCAAGTGGGGTTGGCGCAGTCCAGGCAACGTTTGGCTTCCGTCATGGCCTGTTCCGCGCTGAGGCCGATGTTCACCTCTTCCGTGCGGGTCGTGGCGCGATAGACGGGGTCAAGCTCCGGCATGATGACGCGCGGGATGGCCGTGCGTTCCTTGGGCTTCATGGCCTTGCGGATTTCCTGCCGCCACGGTGCGTTGCGGTCGGTCAGTTCGCTGAGCGGGGTGGTGGTGTCCATGTCCGAAGCATCGGGTGCGGGCGTTGGTGTCTTGTCAAGTTGGCAGGTGGTGCCCGCCGGTTCCTGGTGTCCGTGTTGTTCCCAACGTTCAAACTCCTCTATTTCTTCTTTCTTGAACGCGCTGCCGCGTTTCAGCATTTCGTCGAAATCCACTTGATGGCCGTCGAACTCCGGGCCGTCCACACAGACGAAGCGCGTCTTTCCGCCCACGGTGATGCGGCATGCGCCGCACATGCCCGTGCCATCGACCATGATGGTGTTCAGCGACACATCCGTGGGGATGTCGTATTTCTTGGTGAGCAGGCAGCAGAACTTCATCATGATGGCGGGGCCGATGGCGAAACACTTGTCCACCTTCTCGCGCAGGATGACGCTTTCGATGCCGGCGGTCACGAGCCCTTTTTGTCCGTAGCTGCCGTCGTCGGTCATGATAATGACTTCGTCGGAGTGTTTGCGCACCTCGTCTTCGAGGATAATCAGCTCCTTGGTGCGTCCGGCCAGGACGGAAATCACGCGGTTGCCCGCGGCTTTCAGGGCTTCGATGATGGGAAGCATGGGCGCCACGCCCACGCCGCCTCCGGCGCAGACCACCGTGCCGAAGTTTTCAATATGGGTGGCTTTGCCCAGCGGGCCTACCACGTCTGTGATGTAGTCGCCTTCGCTGAGGTTGCACAGCTTGGTGGAAGAAAGTCCCACTTCCTGCACCACCAATGTGATAGTGCCTTTCACAGGGTCGGCTCCGGCGATGGTCAACGGCATGCGTTCGCCTTTTTCACCTACGCGCACGATGACGAAGTGTCCGGCCTTGCGGGCCTTGGCAATCAAGGGGGCTTCTATTTCGAACTTGAAGACCTTTTCTGAAAACTGGCACTTGCTGATAATCTTGTTCATGATGCGTTTCGTTTTGGTAGTTTGTTAGAACGTCTAAATGTGTTTAATAGGGTTGGTCGTCCAGCATCTCGAATCCACAGTAAGGCACGAGGCATTTCGGTACACGGATGCCTTCGGGCGTTTGGTTGTTTTCCAAAATGGCGGCCACGATGCGCGGCAAGGCCAAGGCCGAGCCGTTGAGCGTGTGGCAGAGTTCCGTCTTCTTGTCTTCCGTGCGGCGGTAGCGGCACTTCAGCCGGTTGGCCTGGTAGGTGTCGAAGTTGGAGACGGAGCTGACCTCCAGCCAGCGTTTTTGTGCTTCGGAATAGACCTCGAAGTCGTAGCAGATGGAAGAAGTGAAGCTCATGTCGCCGCCACAGAGCCGCAGGATGCGATAGGGGAGTTCCAGCTTTTGGAGCAGCCCTTCCACGTGGGCTAGCATTTCCTGGTGTGACTGTTCGGAGTGTTCGGGCTTGTCGATGCGCACCAGCTCGACCTTGGAAAATTCGTGCAGGCGGTTCAGGCCGCGCACGTCTTTGCCGTATGAGCCGGCTTCGCGGCGGAAACATTCCGTGTAGGCGCAATTTTTGATGGGAAGGTCTTTCTCGTCAAGAATCACGTCGCGGTAGATGTTCGTCACAGGCACTTCGGCCGTGGGGATGAGGTAGAAATCGTCCAGGTTGCAGTGGTACATCTGCCCTTCCTTGTCGGGCAATTGCCCGGTGCCGTAGCCCGAAGCCGCGTTGACCACCGTGGGCGGCATGATTTCCTCGTAGCCGGACTTGCGCGCCTCGTCGAGGAAGAAATTGATGAGCGCACGTTGCAGGCGCGCGCCTTTGCCGCGATAGACGGGGAAGCCCGCTCCTGTGATTTTCACGCCGAGGTCGAAATCTATAAGGTTATATTTTTTGGCCAGTTCCCAGTGGGGGAGGGCGTTTTGGGGCAGTGCCGTTTCCATGCCGCCCATCTTCACCACCACGTTGTCTTCCGCTCCCGCACCTTCGGGCACGATGTCGTAGGGCACGTTGGGGATGGCGCAAAGCAGGGTGGTGAGTTCCTGTTGCGCCTGGTCCATGGCTTCTTGCAGGGCTTTGTTCTTGTCTTTTAGTTGCGCCACTTCCGCCTTGATGGTTTCGGCTTCTTCCTTTTTCCCTTGTTTCATCAACGCGCCGATTTGTGCGGCCAGCTTTTTGCTTTCCGAGAGGTTGACATCCAACTGTGTCTGTGCTTCACGGCGCTTTTTGTCTGTGGCCAGCACGTTGTCAATCGCTTCTTTGGCTCCGGTGAAATGTTTTTTCTCCAAGCCTTTGATGACCCATTCGGTCTTCTCGTTAATGAGTTTTAATGTAAGCATACCTTATATTATATATATATTATCCTTTATTACGATTTGCAAAGTTAATTAAAAAAAAGGAGCGGGAATAGGAATTGGGTGAAAAAACGTATTAATATGGTATCCTTGAACGGTTTTTTGGAGTGGAAAAATGGCCGGGAACGCCAGTAATGCTTTCGAAAAGACTGTTTTGGCGGTGTTTCTCTGACGGGATGAAACTTTTTTGTAACATGTGGGCTGCAAATGGGGGCTTTTTCTTGACGTAAATCAAGAATGAGCCCCCAAAGCAGTAAAAAAAGGCTTTTTTTCTTGCACACTCCTCATCCCGCCCTTAACTTTGCAGTGTTTTTAGGAGAGAAGGCCAAAGGCCATATATTTAGTATTAAGGTAAAAAGATTGAAATGATGAAGAAGTTAATGACGATGGTAGGAGCCATCATGATGGCTGCCTCCGTAAATGCGAGTGAAGTGGAAACAGTGGCTTTCAACGAAGCCCGTGTGAACATCCCGGCCCGTGTGCGTTTCATCCAAGGCGAGAACTACGGGTTCAGCGTGGAAGCCAAGGATTCTGTCGTGGCACGTTGCATCCGTTGCACGGTGAAGGACGGAGTGATTCGTTTTTCTTTGGGTAATTCCCTGCAGCCTGGTGAAACCCGGTACGATGCCAAGAAGGGTGTTTACTACTATGGGGTGAACAAAGGTAATCTTGTGCTGGATAATGACCGTGAGACGGAAAATATCGTTATCACGGTGATTGCGCCGGACATGCCCGTGTTCAGGACTTCTGCCGATTACGTGGCCGTGTCGGTCAAAGCGGTGAAAGAGGCCCAAAAAGATGGAACTTCGCTGTCAATGAATGAGTAAATGAACAACGGCTCCGCTCTCTGCGGGGTGAAATAGGGATGGTGCCCCAAAAGTTTTTTGTGAAACTTTTGGGGCACTTTCGTTTTTATCCGTATCTTTGCAACGCACATCCATGAGGATATGAATTTTTATGTGGACAGAACTATTGAATTCTTCTTATTTTGCCTTGTTCCTTATTGTGGCTTTGGGCTTTATGCTAGGCCGCATCAAAGTGCGGGGCATTTCCCTTGATGTTTCGGCGGTCATTTTCATAGCTTTGCTTTTCGGGCATTTTGGCGTTTCCATTCCGAAGGAGCTGGGCAATTTCGGATTGGTGCTGTTCATTTTCACCATTGGCATACAGGCCGGCCCCGGTTTTTTCGACTCGTTTCGCACTAAAGGCAAAACTTTGATTTTGATTACATCGCTGATTGTCTTGTCTGCCGCGTTGACCGCCGTGGGGGCGAAGTATGCTTTCCGGCTTGACACGTCTGCCGTAGTGGGGCTGATGGCCGGTGCGTTGACCAGTACGCCCGGTTTGGCTGCGGCCATAGACTGCACGGGGTCTCCTTTGGCTTCTATCACCTACGGTATTGCATATCCGTTCGGGGTTATTGGGGTGATTCTTTTTGTCAAGCTATTGCCGCGCCTGTTGCGTGTGGATTTGGAACAGGAAGCGCGCAGGCTGGAGATGGAACGACGGAGCAAATATCCCGAGTTGCAGACTTGCGTGTTCAGGGTGACGAATCCGCAGGTTTTTGGGCACACTTTGGCGCAATTGAATGTGGGGCGGATGGCTGGTGCCGTGTTTTCGCGGGTGAAATCCGGCGCACGGATTGTGATTCCCATGGGCGACACGCAGTTGAATGAAGGCGACTACGTGCAAGCCGTCGGAAGCCTGGAGGCACTCGGGCAGTTGGAGGTGTTGCTGGGCGAACGGCAGGACGGGGAGTTGCCTTTGGTGGAAAGCCAAGACATACAGTCGCTGTTGTTGACGAACAAGGCTATGGTCGGTAAACAAATCGGCGACCTGAACCTGCACCAAAATTTCGGTTGTACGGTGACGCGGGTGCGCCGTAGCGGTATCGACCTTGTGCCTTCGCCCGACTTGGCTTTGAAGTTTGGCGACAAACTGACGGTGGTGGGCGAGAAAGATGGCTTGAACGGGTTGGCCTGCATGCTGGGCAATAATGCCAAGTTGCTTTCCGATACAGACTTCTTTCCCATTGCGATGGGGATCGTGCTGGGCGTTTTGTTTGGCAAACTGAACCTGTCGTTTGGCGACGGGATGTCTTTTTCTCCGGGATTGACCGGCGGGGTGCTGATTGTGGCGTTGGTGTTGAGCGCGGTGGGGAAAACCGGGCCGATACTGTGGTCCATGTCCGGCCCTTCCAATCATTTGTTGAGACAGTTGGGGTTATTGCTTTTTTTGGCAGAGGTCGGGACATCGGCCGGAAAAACGTTGGTTGCCACCTTCCAAGACAACGGCATGTTGCTTTTCGGGGTGGGAGTGACCATCACGTTGGTGCCCATGCTGGTTTCGGTGTTGGTTGGCCGTTTGGTGTTTAAGATTTCCCTTTTGGACTTGTTGGGGACGATTACGGGCGGAATGACCAGTACGCCCGGACTGGCCGCCGCCGATTCCATGGTGGACAGCAATATCCCCGGAGTGGCTTACGCCACGGTCTATCCGATCGCCATGGTTTTGCTGATTGTGTGCATTCAGGTCATGGCGTTGGTGGTGTAGGCCGATTTTGTGAGTGAAATATAAAAAAGCGAAAAATATGAATGAGATTCTTATCATTATTGGTTTGATATTATTGAACGGGATGTTTTCCATGTCCGAAGTGGCAATGATTTCCGCGCGCAAGTCGCGCTTGTCCACCGAGGCCAAGAAAGGCAGCAAGGCGGCGCAGAAAGCCCTTGACCTTTCGGGGAATCCTGACAAGTTTCTTTCCACGGTGCAGATTGGCATCACGCTCATCGGCATCCTCACCGGTATTTATTCCGGCAACCAGATTGCCGTGGACTTGACGGATTTGTTGAAGTCGTGCGGCATCTCGGCGGCCTATGCTGCGGTGCTGGCACAGGCCATCATCGTCGTGCTGGTGACTTATTTGACGATTGTGTTCGGAGAGCTGGTGCCCAAGCGCATCGGATTGAGCGTGGCGGAGTCGGTGGCCAAGCTTATGGCGCGCCCGATGAACGTGCTGGCCATTATCGCCTCGCCTTTCGTGTGGTTGTTGTCGAAGAGCACCGAACTTATATTCAATCTTTTGGGTATCAGGGAAGAAGACGGCAAGGTGACGGAAGAGGAAATCAAGTCTATCATCAAAGAGGGTGCCGAAGAGGGTGCTGTGGAACCGGTGGAACAGAACATCATGCAGCGCGTGTTCCTGCTGGGTGACCTGAAAATCGGCTCCATCATGACGCACAAGAATGATGTGGTGTGGCTGGACACGGCCATGAAGGCAGACGACGTGAAAGAAGTGTTGAACAACGACCTGTATGAATCCTATCCTGTAGCCGATGGCGACTTGGATCACGTGAAAGGCATGGTTTGGCTGAAGGATTTGGTGATGCGCCTTGGTGACGAGGATTTCGATTTGGCCAAGCTGACGCGTGACGCGGTGTATTTTCATGAAGGCATGAGCATTTACAAGGTGCTGGAACAGATGAAGGTGAAGAAAATTAGCCGTGCGCTGATTTGTGACGAGTTTGGCGACTTCGTGGGGATGGTCACACTGAAGGACATCTTCGAAGGCTTGGTGGGCAACATTGACAACGAAGAAGACGAGCCGGAAATCATCAAGCGGGCCAACAATGGAGGCTGGCTGGTGGATGGACAATGCTCGCTTTATGACTTGTTGTGCTACTTCGATTGCAGCGACATGTATGAGGCTTCGGGGGGATACCACACTTTGGCCGGACTGATTCTCGACCGCCTGCAGCGTATCCCGCGTAGCGGTGACACTTTGGAATGGAACGGGTTCACTTTCGAAATCATGGACATGGACGGTGCGCGCATTGACAAGGTGCTGGTCACGCGGGACAATTGAGTCGGAAAGCAATCTTTAACCTAATTATTTCTTGATATCATGAAAACAATGAAACTTCTTTGGTGCGTGTGGCTATGTTGTTGCGCGTGGACAGTCAGGGCATCCGGAAATTTCACGGGTATCCCGTTGGCGGCGGAGGGCGCATGGTGTTGGTTTGCCGACCCTCGGGCGTTGCATTATGAAAATGAGAGCGGGACGATAAACGCTTCATACGTGGGATACATTGACGTGCATGGGAACATCCGTGCCGTGCAGGTCGATTTCTTGACGGGTGAGCGCAGCGAGGTGCTTGTCCGTTCTGCCTTTCAACCTGACGACCATAACAATCCCACGTTCCTGGTGTTGCCGGACGAGCGGGTGCTCATCATCTATTCCCGGCACACGGACGAGGCGGCGTTTTATTACCGCGTGTCCCGCAAGCCGGGCGATATCACCATGCTGGGCGAGGAGAAACGTATTGCGACTAACCACAACACGACTTATCCTTCGCCTTTCATCTTGAGCGATGACCCTGGGCATTTTTATCTTTGCTGGCGCGGATTGGGATGGCATCCCACGATTGCCCGTTTTACCTTGCCGGATGAGTTGGATGACGTGGAGGTGGATTGGGGGCCTTACCAGATGGTGCAGTCCACAGGGGCACGTCCATATGCCAAGTATTGTAGCAATGGGAAAGACAAGATTTATGTGGCTTACACCACCGGGCATCCGGATAATGAATATCCGAACTGGCTTTATTTTAACGTGGTGGATTTGCAAGCCCGGCGCGATGCGGATGGCAGGGTGTCGGTTTCCCCAGTGTTGATGGACGTAAACGGAAAGGAATTGTCCGTCATTGCGGACGGCAAGTTTGAGGTCGGCAAGACGGCCGGCTACCTGCAACGTTTTCCGGCCACGGTGGTGGATGCGCCTGAAAGGATGCGCGACTGGGTGTGGCAGCTGCATGTCGGCCAAGACGGCATGCCTGCAGTGGCCATGGTGCGCATCAACGAAACCAAGCGGAAACATGCTTATTATTATGCGCGATGGACGGGGACGGAATGGAGAAAGAGCTTGTTGGCCGAGGCCGCAGAGCCTTTCCACTCATCTCCTACGGAATATTGTTATGGGGGCGGTGCGGCTATTGACCCCGCGCATCCGGAAACGGTTTATTTGTCCTTGCCGACTGACGGGGCGCAGGGAAAGGCCGTGCATGAAATTTGGAAATATACGTTGGATGGTGACGGGAATGTGGCCGAGAAAATGCAATTGACAAAAGATTCCGAGCGGAACAACGTGCGTCCGTTTATCCTGCCGGATTCGGAAAATTCGCCTTTGAGGGTGGCATGGATGCGTGGCGACTACCAATATTGGATGGTGAACCGGCATTATCCGAAAGGGTATCCCACGATGATTTGTTCGGATTGGTGCAAGGCGCAACCGCGCAGTTGGGATGCCCCGAAATATAAGGCTGATTTTGCAGGAAAGCGGATGGAACCGGGCGATTATGAAAGCATCGCACTTCCTAAAGGGAAGGGTTTCACAATCTGCTTGGAACTTTCCTTGGACTCCGCTGTATATGGCGGCACGTTATTGCGTGGAGGAAATTGGGCGTATGGCATTTCCCGTGCGCGCGCGTATCCTTATATATTAACGGGAGGGGAACGGCATGCGAGCACGAACCGCCTATACACTTCGGATGGTTGGGCACGGCATTCCACCGGGACGCATGGCGACAGTTGGCTTGAACCGTTGGAACGGCTCATCGTGACGTTGGTTTATGACGGGAAAATGCTGACGGCCTATCGCAATGGGTTGATTGACCAGCGCATTGAGCCTGTCGGCTTGCAGGGACGTGAAATCCGCATAGGAGGCTACGCAGGCACTTTGGGGCGTGTGGCGGTTTATGGTTGCGCGTTGTCCCAGGGCGAAGTGTGCGCCGTGTTGGGAGGGTGGTAAAAATGCCACGGGGGAGAGAACCGCTGTGGCTCTCTCCCCCGTTAAGTTTTTAGTGAAACAACGTTCTCGCCTTATGCTTCTGCGACAGGTTCTACAGAAACAAGGCTTCTGTCGTGACGACCCATGTAGCAACATTTCTTGAATGTCACCACGCCGTCAACCAAGGCGTAAAGCGTGTGGTCTTTTCCCATGCCCACGTTCGTGCCGGGATAGTGAACCGTTCCGCGCTGGCGAACGATGATGTTGCCAGCCACACACTTCTGTCCACCGAAAATCTTTACGCCTAATCTTTTGGATTCCGATTCGCGGCCGTTCTTAGAACTACCTACACCTTTTTTATGTGCCATTTTCTTCTAACTTTTAGGATTAAGCAATAACTTGTTTGATGGTCAACTCTGTGAACTGCTGGCGGTGGCCATTCAGCTTACGGTAACCTTTTCTTCTCTTCTTGTGGAACACCAATACTTTTTCGCCCTTTACCAGCGGGGTGAGCACTTCGCAAACCACTTTCGCACCCTCCACTGTCGGAGCACCTACTGTCACATTGCCTTCGTTGTCAACCAACAGGACTTTTTCAAATTCAACAGCCTGGTGTGCTTCGGCTTCAGGGATGCGCTGCACGAACAGCTTCTTGCCTTCTTCCACCTTGAACTGCTGACCGTTAATTTCTACAATTGCGTACATTTTTATGGATTAAACGGGTTTTCTCCATGAGGCGGATGCCGTCGTGGCCTCGCTTGTTTAAGCCCCAATGGACTAAATCGGCTGCAAAATTAGCAAAAACGTGCCACTTGGCCAAACTTTTTCTGCTTTTTCTTGATGGATATTTGTGGACGGCTGTCTGAAACAGAAGCCCCGGCTGCGGGTTGAGACCGTAGCCGGGGCTGGATGTTTCTTGTTTTCAAAAACAGGATTAGTTCACTCTCGTGAAGTAGAGGCGGAGCGGCAAAGATTCCGTGTCGCCAAACATCCCGTATTCATCTGTGAGGAAGTCTGTCGGTTCGTAGTCGTCAATAGTGAGTTCCAAAATTTCCTCATCGTCCACAGTGATGGTGCGGAAACTTACTTCTGCCGCACGAAGCGTGGAATTTGTGGCGGAAAAGTTGACGTTTACTTCTCCGAACTCCAACACGGTCATGTTGGCATATACGGGGCGCATGCCGCTGTCTTCCTCAATGAGTTTTTCGGCTTCGCCTTTGTAGGTTGCCGTGCAGGAGGTTACGAAGAAGTTTTTCAGGTCGCCTTGCAAGTCGGGGATGAACTCATAAGTGTTTCCTTCTTCGTCTCCGATGAACGTGATGAGGTCTTCAGCCGTTCCGGTTGGGAATTTGCTAGTGTCCGAGCCCCACATCGTTGCATAATATTCCAAGTTTTTGATTTCCTTGAAAGCCCACGTGCCATTCGCGCCATAACGGCCAATCAGCTCAATCGTGATGGTTTGGTTGCTGCCGAAGGCATAGCCCGATTTTTCAGCCAAACGGAGTACCAGCTTGTCTTTTCCTTCTTCTTTCTTCAGGAACTTGACGGCGATTTTCCCTTCGTAGTCGTTGGCATCCAAGGTGATGGTTTTGCCGTTGGGGAATTCGAAGTGTGTGCCTTCCACGGCTGTGGAGGTTTCATCGACGGTCACTTCGAATGTGGTTGCCGCCGGCACTTTGTAACGCAATCCTTCCAAGGTTCCCAGGCTGATGGTATAATTCCCGTTCTCGGTCAACACATCCGTGGCTTTTTCGAAGGTCATGAACACGGAATTGTTGCTCAGGAGCTGTACGGTGGTGTAGCTCATCGTGCCGGCGCGGTAACCTGCAGGAACTGTTCCCAGGTTAATGGTGAGCGTTTTTTCTTCGTCTGCAATGTTTTCAATGATACGTGTCAGCCGGATGGTGGCTTCGGTCATGCCGGCTTCCAACACGAACGAGGTGGAAGAGGCAGTGAAGTCCTGTCCTTCTGTCGCCCCGCTGAATGTCACGGGGATTTCCACCGTGGAGGCGGGAGCCTGGTCGGCCTTGAGTACGATGTCCACAGAGTCATCGGCCAGTACGTAACGTGCGGCAGCGAAGTTCAGCTGCGGGAGGTTCTGTGTGCCCCCTTCGTCGTCATCGGAACAAGCTGCGAACACGAACGCGAAGGCAGCCATCATTAGATAAAAAAACTTTTTCATACGCTTTTTTGTTTAAGTGAAACTTGTTATTGAACGGTATTCTCTCTATATTCCGCTTTGATTTTGTCTATTTCGCTCGTTTCGTCTGCCGTGAGCGGCACGGGAGCCGGCATTTTATAGACTTTGTTGCTGGTGCTGTTTTCGTTGCGTGGCGGCACTTCGTCAATTTCCTCGCATGCCGCGCATGTGAATCCTGCCCATATCAGGCAACCGACGACTGCCCATTGACAACATTTGTTTTTCTTCATGTCTGTACCTCCTTTTTGGGTTAGTTGCTTACGATTTCCGTGTATCCGGGATTTTGTACCAGCCCCGGGATGATTTCGATGTCGTGGATGGGGATGGGATACGTGTACATGTACTTCAGTGTCGTGTATTTGCGCCCGTCGGCTGCCGTCCAGTATTCCGGCCGGCCGTTCCGCTTTTGCTCGAAGAAGCGGTCTCCTTCCAGGAACAGCTCCTTGCGGCGTTCGCGCAGGATGGTGGCCATCAGGGGCGTGAGGGCGTTGCCCTCAGCATCCTGGCGGATGATTTCGGAAGGCAACACGTCCGTGAGGTCTTCCATCTTTTGGTCGGCGTAATTGCTGATGCGGTGGCGGCGCAGGCCGTTGATGGACTGGAGCGCCTTGTCCTCCTGGCCGAGGTGGTAGTAGCATTCGGCCTCCATCAGTTTGAATTCCGCGCTGCGCATCCCGCAGAAGATGGTCTTGACGGACTGCCGCTTCGTGTTGATCCACAGGCGGTAGCGGATGTCGGTCTTTTTCTCGTCCCCGATGAATGCGTCCAGGAAGCGGGTGCTCACGGGGCGGTATTGCAGGGTCGTGGAGCTGCTTTCCAGCCCGGTGCTGCCTTGTGTGGAGACGGTGCGGTAGGCTTTCAGAAGCTGGTTGCCCGCCAGGTCGTAGCTGGTGGTCATCATGGTCTCGTAGGCTTCCCCTTCGAGCAGCGGGTATTTGCCGAGCAGTTCCTGTGCAATCGGGAGTGCCATGCTCCATTGCCGGGTCCAGAAGTAGAGACGTGCCAGATAGCCTTTCACCACGTCCTCGGTGAAGCGGTAAACCTCTTCGTCCATGTGGTAGGCCAAGGAATTTTCCAAGTCGCTCTCAATTTGGTCGATGGTCTGTTGCATGGAGCTGCGCAAGGGCTTTTCCTCCATGTCGAAGGTCATGACCAGGGGGACGCCCAGTTGGGCGGAGAAGTTGCCGGGCACGGGCGGCTCGCAATAAATGCGGAGCAGCTGGTAGTAGCACACGCCGCGCAGGGCGTAGGCCGTGGCGCGCACATTGTCGGCCTCTTCCGTGCCGCTTTCCTCCATCTCGCCCAGCACGATGTTGCAGTCGCGGATGGTTTCATACAGGTGCTGGTAGGTTATCTCGCAGCCGAGTGAACCGAGGATATCCCCCACATAATTGCGGAGAATGTTGCCGTAGGTTTCCGTGAGGCATGTCTCGAAATCGTCGCCGCAGGCAGCGTCCCATTCCAGCAGTGCGGATGAGTTGCCCACGATGTCCTCGTCTTCCCCACTGTCGATGTTGTTCAGGTGGTTGTGCATCAGTGCGGAGAATTCTTCCGCCGTTTTGGGAATCGTGCGGCCGTAGGGCTTGATGTCCAGGTAGTCCGTACACGATGTGAAGAGCACGATGCCGATGCCGGCTAATATATGTTTCGTTTTCATATCCTTTTCTTTATTATGCGTTAGAATCCGACAGACACTCCCATGGAATATGTGCGGGGGATGGGATAGACCGCTCCCGGTGTTTCCGGGTCGATGCCGTCGTAGTCCGTGATGATGAACAGGTTGCTGACGCTGAACGACAGGCCGAGCGAGCTGATGTGAGCCTTCTTCATCCAATTGCCGTCGAAGTTGTAGCTGAGCATCAGCGAGCCGAGCTTGAAATAGGAAATGTTCTCCAGCATGGAAGCCCTGGTGATGACGCTGGTGGTGACCATGTAGTCGTCCAGTCCCAAGTAGTCCCCATAGGCATCGATGATGCGTGGGTGGCCGTTGGTGATGGGGTTGTTCGGTGTCCAGCGGTTGACGGCATCCTTGGCCACGTTCAGGTGGTTTACGTAGAGGTCGTTCTCCTGCGCCGGGATGGGTTCCACGATGCTTTTGTCCACAGTGCTGTAGCTCACCGGGCAGTTGATGTTGTTCTCGATTTTCCCGTTGATGGAGAACGAGCCGCCCAGACTTAGCGTGAGCTGCTTGTAGGAGAGCGTGAGGGAGTAGCCGCCGTTGGTCGGCGCGTTGGCCGTGCCGAGGTAGAAGGCGTAATTTTCTGCCAGGCCGCGGTCGGCAGCCGAATTGAACACGGCGTCGGGGCGTGGTTCGTAGGTGTAGATGCCAAGGTTCTTGTCGATGCCCTGTATCTTTCCGCTGATAATCATGTCGAGCGGGTAGCCCTCGTAGTAGCTGCCCCACAGGCTGGGGTTGGGCGCGGCATAGCTCAGCAGCTTGTTGCGGTTGTAGGCGATGTTGGCCGAGAGCGAGAGCCGCCAGTCGCGGGTTTTCACGATTTGGGCGTTCAGTGTCAGTTCCGCGCCTTGGTTGAGCAGTTCCGACGTGTTGAAGCTCTGCACGGAGAACCCGGTGGTGTAGGGGACGGAGACGCTGGTCACGGCATCGCGGGTGCGGCGGTCGTAGAGCTCGCCCTGCAGGCGCAGGCGGTCGTCCAGGAAGCCGATGTCGAGCGACACCTTCATGTCGCGCGTCTTTTCCCAGCGCAGGTTAGGATTCGGGGCGTTTTTCAGCCATCCGATGCGGTAGTAGTCATCATCAGTCCGGCGGAACGAGGTGGAATAGTCCATGACCAACTGCGGATAGACGGACTTGTTGATGTTGCCCGTGTAGCCGAAGGCCGTGCGCAGCGACAGGCTGCTGATGATGTGTTTGATGGGCTTCATGAACTTTTCTTGGTCGATGTTCCAGGCCAGTCCGATGGAGCCGGTGGGGTTGAACTGCTCGTCGCTGCCGAAGTTGTTCGACCCGTCCGTGCGCCCGGTGAAGCTGGCGATGTAGCGTTGTTTGAACACGTAGTCCAGCGAGAAGTAGAACGAGGCGAAGGCGTCTTCCACGATGCTCTGTCCCGAGAGGGCATCCATGATGGAACCGTAGCGCAGCATGTCGGCATATTCCAGTTGGGTGTCTTCGGGGAACACCGGCATGGCCGAGTTGCCGGACACGGGGTCGTAGCCATAACGTTTCTCGAAGATACTTTTGGAGTAGGAACTGCGGATTTCCGCGCCGGCCAAGGCACTGATGTAGTGGTCTTCGGCAAACGTGTTGGAGTAGTGGAACTGTCCGCGTAGGTTGTAGTTGGTGTTGTAGGCCGCGACCTGCGTGATGGAGCTGTATGTGCGGTCGGACGCAATCTCGTTGGCATCGAAGGGGCGGTCTTGCCATGCGGCGTAGGTGTCCTTGCCGTTGATGTTGTCGGATGTGTTCGTCACGTAGTTGTAGGAGGCCAGCCCCTCGAACGTCAGGTTGTCGATGATGCGCACCGACATGTTGGCGATTAACGAGGCGGAAAGGTTTTTGGCCACGTTCGAGGTCTCGTTGATTTCGCGGAAGATGTTGAACCCGTTTTCCGGCAGGCGTGCGGCCACCGAGCCGTTGGCATGCGCCAGGCTGTAATAGGTCTGGTCGGCGGAATAAGAACCGTCATCGTTGTATGGCCGTTCATACGGGTTGGCAAAATAGGCATAAGTGAACGGGTCGGTGTTCATCGAGGGCGAATTGGATTCCTGCATGGAGAGGTCGGCGTTCAGTCCGATTTTCACTCTCCGGTTGGGTTTCATGTCCAGCTTGATGCTCGCGTTGTAGCGTTCGTAGTCGGTCTTCTTCACCAGCCCGTTGTTCTTGGAGTAGCCCAGGGATACGTAGTAGGTACTCTTGTCCGATCCGCCGGACATGGACAGGTAGTGGTCGTGGGACACTGAATTGCGGAACAGTTCCTCGAACCAGTCGGTCGAATGTTGTCCCAAGCGGGCGATTTCCGCGTCTTGTTCGGCACGGCTCATGCCCGCATATTTCCCGTAGCCCGAGCGAATCATACCCACAACGCCTACTACCGGGTAGTTCTCCCCGTTGGCGAACTTCTCGGCAGCAAATTCATCCCACAGCTCTTGTTCCCATGCCAGTTTTTCGGAAGAATTCATTAGGTTGGCATCGCGTGGAGGCGCGCTGACCACCGACACGTTGGCCGAGTAGTTGATGCTCATTTTCCCTTCCTTGCCCCGTTTGGTCGTCACCACGATGACACCTCCGGCAGCCCGCGAGCCGTAAATCGCGGCGGCTGAGGCATCTTTCAGGATGCTGATGGACTCTATGTCATGAGGGTTGATGCCTGCGATGCCGTTGGTGAAGATGTCGTTGAAGTCTCCGGCACGAATCTGTGCGCTGGAGATAGTCGGGATGTCGCGTTGCAAAGGTACCCCGTCGATTACCCACAGCGGGTCGGCGTTGCCCGTGATGGTGTTGGTGCCGCGGATGCGGATTTTGGCAGTTTCTCCCGGACGGCCGGACAGGGCTTTGACATCCATGCCGGCTACTTTGCCCTGCATCAGCATGTCCAGGTTGGCCATGGGGTTCCCTTTCAGGTCTTTGGAGGTCAGCGTGGCAACGGAACCGGTCGTGCGGCGTTTCGTTGTGCGTTGATAGCCGGTGACGACCACTTGGTCCAGTTCGGCGTTTTCGTCTTCCAGCACGATTTTTCCGTTGACGGGCTTGGTCACAGTCATATAGACGGGCTTCATGCCGACATACCGGATTTCGATTTCGGTGTTTTTGTCCACCCATAGCGACACGTTGCCGTCTATGTCGGACACCACGCCTTGTGCTTTGCCGGCGACTCTGACCGTGGCGCCGGGCAAAGGATTCTGTTCGGCGTCCACTATCGTCACTTTGACCAAGATGGCGGCATCGCCTTTCGGGCGTTGTTGGGCGTGCAGCCCCATGGCCAGGGCGCACATCATGCACAACAGGAATGTTCTCAAAAGTTTCATTGTTTTTGCAGCCTTTTTTATTTATGGTGAATAATGTCAATGTGCCTGGGCGACGGTTTCAGCAGGTTTTCCACGAAATAGTAGCGTATCAGGTTCGTGTAGTACGGAGAAGTAAGCCCGTGGTCTTTTCCCGGGAAGACGAACATGTCGAAACGTTTGCCCGCCTTGATCAGGGCATCGGCCAGCCGGTAGGTGGACGAAGGCGGGACGTTTTTATCCACGTCTCCGGTGATGAGCAGCAGCTTGCCTTTCAGATTGCCTGCCAGTTCGGCATTGGTGGGAATGCTTGCGGAGAACGTGGTTTTCCCGCTTGTGGAGTCGGTCTTTTCTTCCAGCCCGTGGAACGTTTCGCCCCACCATTGTATGTAGATGTTGTTGTCGTGGTTGCCCGAGGCGGCCACGCCCACTTTGTAGAAATCCGGATAAGTCAGCATGGCAGCCGCAGTTTGGAATCCACCTCCCGAGTGTCCGTAAATGCCCACGCGGTCGAGGTCGATGAAGGGATAGCGTTTGGCCAGTTCTTCTATGGTGTGCTTGTCGTCGGCCAGCGGGTAGTCGCGCAGGTTGCCGTAACCATAACAATAGAAGTCGCGCCCGCGCCAAGGGGAACTGCCGCGTGAGGGCATGTTGATGACCACGAATCCCAGTTCGGCCAAGGATTGGTTGCCATTGTCGTCCAAGGCGAAAGAGCGCGGAATCTGGTCGATTTGCGGGCCGGGATAGACGTTGCTGATGATGGGGTATTTCTTTGTCGGGTCAAGGTTCGAGGGAGTGTACATCACCCCGTAGAGGTCGGTTTCCCCGTCGGCTGCCTTCACGCTTACCAATGTGGGGGCTTTCCAGCCGGCTTGCCGCAGGGGACTGTCATCGGTGCGCTCCACTTCATGGCGGTTTTTCGGTTTTTCAATCGATAACACACTCACGACAGGCGGCATGTCCATCCGTGAATACTTGTCAATGGCATATTTCTTGTCTTCGGAGAGTGAAAGCTCGTGATTGCCGTCTCCCGGTGTGAGCAACACTTGCTTTTTCCCGTTCCATTTCGCCTTGTAATAAAAGGTGTAATAGGGATTGATACCTTTCTCCAAACCATATCCGGCAAAAATGATTTCACGTTTCACTGTATCGACGTGGACAATAGGGCCGGCTACCAAGCTGTCGCCTTGTGTGATGCGGTTCAACAGTTTTCCGTTTCTGTCATAGAGGTAGTAGTTCCCCCGTCCCGTGCGTTCGGACCACCAAATGAAGTATTTCCCTTGTTCCACAATCTGGTAGTTGAACAGCGTCAGGTTGAAGTGCGGCTTGCATTCTTCCGAAATCAGTTCGGTGACGGTGCCTTCTTCCACGTTGATGCGGCAAAGGTCGGTCTTGTCGGCTTTCCGGTTTCGGCGCGTGATATACAAAGCCGTGGGAGACCGGAAAAAGTCCATCTTGACGGTCTGGTCAGGGTATTTCCCGATGGGGAGCATCCGCCCTTCGCCTCGGTCGGCATCATACCAATATAGGTGGTATTGCCGCACACAGCTGTCGCCCGGCATCGGCATCTTGAATGTTTCCGTCACAGGTCGCGACTTGCCTAGCGAATGGATGAGGCTCATTTCTTTCACTCCCCTCATGTCCTGCATCAGGTAGATGTATTTGTGTCCGAGCCAAAACCCGTTGGCACAGGTCGTGGTGTCCGGACTGTTGCGATAGGTATATGCCGCGTCTTCCTTGCCATCAAAGGTGATTCGTTTGACGGTGCCTGTCCGGTTGTCGCGCACATACAGGTCGTGCTCGCATCCCATCATGGTGAACAAGGAGTCTTTCGTGTGGTATGACTTGGGAAAGACGGGTGCCCCTTGGCGTTCTTCCTCGAACGGTTCCGTTTCCGACAAGGTGCCCGTTTTCATGTCATACATCATGTTCTTATCTTTCTTTTTCAGGTAGAAACGGTTGAAGTCATTCTGCCTGAACTGGAATCCATAGATGTTGAGGTCTTTTGCGTCCAGTGTGTCGCCGGTGATTTGAAGGTATTGGCGCACGAACTGTCCGTAGTCCTTTATCATTTCTTTTTTCTCGCCGTTTTCCGCATTGACAAGATAGTATCTGTTTACTCCTCCATGGCAGACATCGTAATAGAAATGGTGGCTTTCCTTAATCCAGTTGGGATAGAATAGCACACCTTTCAGGTATTGCGACAAAGAGTCCTCGCTGAGCCTTTCGGCCGAATCCCAGTTTGCTTCTTGTGCAAAGGCGGGAAACGACGAGAGGCTGATGAACACACAGGTCAGTAGTTGTTTCATTTCTTATATTTTTTTGCCAATTTGACGGCTTCCAGCGCATCGACGATGCCGCCGCTGGCAGACAGGCCGGGTGTTTTCATTGGACGTACGCTCTTGATCAGGATTTCTTTCACTTGTGCAGCTTTTAGTCGCGGGAAATAAGCACGGAGCATTGCCGCGATTCCTGTGACAACCGGGGCGGCCACGCTAGTGCCTTGCGAGGTTGCGTATTGGTCGCCGGGACAAACGGAGATGATGTCTTTTCCGGGAGCGAAAACATCCACTTCATGTTTCCCGTAATTGGAGAATGGGCAACAAATTCCGTCTTCATCCGAAGCCCCTACTTTTATCACATTCGGAAATGGTTTGCCTGTAGCGTCTTTTCCTGTGGGGAAACAAGTGACGGAGTCAAGGTTGAGATGGTCGTTGCCGGCAGCTTGGATAATCAGCACGTCTTTTTCGGCGGCATATCCGATAGCTTTGTTGACCATGTCTGCCTGTGGGGAAGTGTATTTCCCAAAACTCATGTTGATGATTTTGGCTCCGTTGTCCACGGCATACCGTATGGCGGTGGCAATGTCTTTGTCATATTCGTCTCCGTTGGGCAGGGCGCGGATGGCCATAATACGTGCGTCAGGAAAGATTCCTTTTGCATCGGGGTTGCCCGTTCCTTGTCCGGCGATGATGCCCGCGTTGAATGTGCCGTGCAGTGCATTTTCGGTTGTCAGGGTTGCGTTACCATAAAAACGGTCTTCGGGATTGTTCATGTCGTCGCCCATCAGCAGGCGTTTGTCTTGGTCGTGCTCTATGCCATAGATGCGTTTTTTCATCAGGTCGAACTCGTTGTCATGTTGCTCAAGCAGTTGGTTCCATAGTGAACCTTTCGGAGCTTGGTAAAGGTCAACGAGCAGTGTTTCGCACGCTTTGTTCCAACGTGCTTCATCGATAGGGATATACATTAGCCCGCTGATGGTCAGGGTGTCTTTCTGCAAATCGGGCATGGCTGCCAACACTGAGTCTATATACTGGTAAGCGTCATCTTTGATGCCTGTGTAGCCCACGAACTTGAGGTAGCTGTCGATGTTGGCTTTCTTGCGCATTTTCAGATAATAGGCATATTCTTCCTTGTCTTGTACTTGTGCCGGATCCAGGTTTTTGTATTTGGGATAAAGCCGTTTGAATTCCCGATATTCTTCCGTGCCGGCGTTGCCCATGTTGAACGTGCCGTCTTTTGTGCCCAGGAAGTTCCAACCGTGCAGGTCGTCCACGTATCCGTTTTGGTCGTTGTCCTTACCATCTGCAATTTCCTTTGGGTTGTTCCATAATGCGGGGCGGAGATCCGTGGCGGTTGTGTCAATCCCAGTGTCAATGAGGCCGACAATGACTGTTTCTGTGGCGGACTTTTGTCTTGCTTCTAGATATTGCAATGCTTCATCAGAGCGTGTGCCTTGTAACGAATCGTTGAATATCTTATGCCATCCGGCATGGCCGTTTCCGTCTTGTCCAAACGCAATGTTGGAAGAAACAAACAAGAGTAGGCCAATTCCAAATAAATAGCATTTTTTCATATTTCCTGTGTGATTAATGTGCGATTCTTCGCTAAATCCGCATTTTGGTTTGCAAAGTTACTACATTTTATTAAAAATCGTGTAACAAGGGAGGCCAAATTAGTAGGCGGGGGGATTTCTCCATGAAAAAAAGATGGATTTGTTTGGGTAATGGGCTGAAATATCGCTTTTTGCTCTTGCAAAGGTAAGGACGTGTGATGGAATGTGTGTCCCATGCATGAAAAGTCCTGAATTTCAGATTCTGAAATCAAGCTCTATTTCGATGCAACTCTATGGGCATGCTAAAAGAAAAGAGGCATATCCTGTAGGAAAAGGCAGGATATACCTCTTATGTAGGCTGTTTTGGTGAGATTACAATTTGTTACCCAACAAGTACCGTTCGGCTTCGATGGCAGCTTTGCATCCGCTTGCGGCGGCAGTGATGGCCTGGCGATAGTGCGGGTCTGCCACATCGCCTGCGGCAAACACGCCAGGGATACCCGTGCAAGGCGAAGCTCCTTCGGTAATGATGTAGCCAGTCTCATCGGTTTTGACCCACGGCTTGAATATCTCTGAATTGGGTTTGTGTCCGATAGCGAGGAAGAAGCCGTCGATGGGCAGGTCGTAATGCAGTTCGTCGGCTTCGCCTTTGCGTTTCACCAGATGGACGCCTTCCACACCGTTTTCGCCATACAATCCTTCTGCATTGTGTTCAAAGAGCACTTCGATTTTCGGGTTGTCCAACACACGTTCCTGCATGATCTTGGAAGCGCGGAGGAAGGGTTTGCGTACCAACAGATAGACTTTGGATGCCAGGCCGGCCAGGTAGGAGGCTTCCTCGCAGGCCGTGTCGCCGCCTCCGACAACTGCCACTGTTTTTTTTCGGTAGAAGAAACCATCGCAGGTGGCACAGGCACTGACTCCCATGCCGGCATATTTCTTTTCGTCTTCCAGGCCGAGATATTTGGCCGTGGCACCAGTGGCGATAATCACGGTGTCGGCTTCCACTGTGTTGCCGTCGTCGAACGTGATTTTGTAAGGGCGTTCGCCCAAGTCGGCTTTCACGGCAATGGCACTGCGTATGTCTGTTCCGAAGCGTTCGGCTTGGCGGCGCAGGTCGTCCATCAGGTCGGGGCCGGCTACCCCGTCAGGGTATCCGGGAAAGTTCTCCACTTCGGTGGTGATGGTCAACTGTCCGCCCGGCTGTATGCCTTCGTATAGCACGGGTGAAAGGTTTGCGCGGCCTGCATAGATGGCCGCCGTGTATCCGGCAGGGCCGGAACCGATGATCAAGCAACGTATATGTTCCATGTTTCTTTTTTGATGATGTTAAAGTTCATTTTCATATTTGGCACAGGGCGTTATCTCAAGTCGATGATTTCTGCCTGCGGGAAGTCTTTAGGGTTGAATTCGAAATCTTTGGCCTCGAAAGACTGTCCGGTGTGGAACTGGTGGATGGAGATGCGCGTCCAGTTACCGTTGTCGCTTTGTTGCATGCGGACACACATCGGGGCATACGTCTGTTGGTCGATGTCCAGGATGATGGTGCGCAGGCTTTTCCGTTTGTCCTTGGCGGTCAGTGTCACTTCGTAGCAGGGTTTTCCGCGCAGGGTGGTCTCCTTTATCGTGTAGTCATAGCCGTCTTTATACAAGTTGACGAAAGCATACGGGTTCATGCTTTGGCGTTCTTCGGGCGTGGGGACGCTCACGTTTACTTCTTCGTTGGCTTTCACGTAGCTCCACTGCGTTTCCCCGTTGTACCATGTCACCATGTCGGCTGTGGTCATTTGGAATTTCTCCCCTTGCATGCACATTGTGCCCGATACGCTTCCTTGCAGGTTTCCACCTGAAAAGCTGTCGGCTTTGAAGTCGGCTTTCACGCCGCCATGGCCAGTGATTTGAGCTGCTGTGGCATCCAGTACCTTCCGTGCGTCGCCATTTTGTTGGGCATGTCCGGTGGTGAGGCACAGGGCAAGAGCCATGAGACATAGGATTTTTTTCATCATATAGTCGTTTTGAGTTATTTGATACCCACTTGGTCGAATCTCATTTGCAATGAACTTTCGTCGGCATAGAGCACTTCGCGCGGTTTGCTGCCTTGTGCCGCGCCCACGACTCCGATTTTCTCCAGTTGGTCCATGATGCGTCCGGCACGGTTGTAGCCGATGGCGAACTTGCGTTGTATCATGGACGTGGAGCCTTGTTGGGTGGCCACGACCAATTGGGCGGCTTGGTGGAGCAGGGGGTCCCAGCTGCCGATGTCCGCCGTGTCACCAAGCCCGCCGCCTTCGCCTTCCATTTCCACTTTTGGCAATTCGAACGGACCGAGATAGCTTTGTTGTTGGGCAATATAGTTGGTGATGCGTTCCACTTCCGGTGTGTCGACGAACGCACATTGGACACGTGCCGGCTCACTACCGCTGAGGAACAACATGTCGCCTCGCCCGATGAGCCGGTTGGCACCCGGTTGGTCCAAGATGGTGCGTGAGTCGATCATCGAACTGACCTTGAAAGCCATGCGGGCTGGGAAGTTCGCCTTGATGGTACCTGTGATGATGTTGGTCGTGGGGCGTTGCGTGGCAATAATCATGTGGATGCCCACGGCGCGTGCCAACTGGGCAATGCGTGCTATGGGCAGTTCCACCTCCTTGCCTGCTGTCATGATGAGGTCGCCGAACTCGTCGATGACCACCACGATATAGGGCATGAAGCGGTGTCCGTTCTCCGGATTCAGTTGACGGTTTTTGAACTTGGCGTTGTATTCCTTGATGTTGCGCACCCGTGCCTTTTTGAGCAGGTCGTAGCGCATGTCCATTTCGGCGCATAAGCTTTTCAACGTGGCCACCACTTTCTGCACGTCCGTGATGATGGGTTCGTCGTCCTCGTCCGCAATTTTGGCCAGGAAATGGTTCTCGATGGGGGAATAGATGCTGAACTCCACCTTCTTGGGATCGACCATGACGAATTTCAGCTCCGCCGGATGCTTCTTATATAATAAGGAAGTGATGATGGCATTCAGACCGACAGACTTACCCTGTCCCGTGGCACCGGCCACCAACAGATGGGGCATCTTGGCGAGGTCCACCATGAAGACTTCGTTCGTGATGGTCTTGCCCAGCGCGATGGGCAGCTCGTAATTTGTTTCCCGGAATTTGCGGCTGTTCAGGATGCTTTCCATCGACACGATGCGCGGCTTGTCGTTGGGCACTTCGATGCCGATGGTGCCTTTCCCTGGTATCGGGGCTATGATGCGGATGCCCTTGGCACTGAGGCTTTGGGCGATGTCGTCTTCCAAGTTTCGGATGCGCGAGATGCGCACTCCTTGTGCCTGCGTGATTTCATAAAGCGTGACGGTAGGGCCGACCGTGGCAGTGATGGATACGATTTCCACGCCGAAGTTTCTGAGCACTTCGATGATTCTGTCTTTCTTTTGGTTCTGTTCCGTCATGTCTATGGGCATCGCGTCGTCAGGCCGTTTGTCCAGCAAGTCCAAAGTGGGATAATGGTAGTTTTCCAAGTCCAGCTTCGGGTCATAGGGTTCCACGGCTCCCTTGCCGTCTTTGTCGGCCACTTCTTCTTTTTTTGTTTCCACGATGTCCAGTTCCAGCTCCGGGCGGTCAGGGTTTCCGGCCCGGCGGGCGGCAGCATTGCTTTTGGGTGTTCCTTCTCCTTCGTGAGATGGGGTCACTTCGAGTTCGATGGTCTGTGCCCGCTCTTCCTCTGCTTCTTCTTCTTGGTTCTTGTTATCCGTGTTATTGTCCGTGCCGCTTGTTCCGTTGCTTGGTGCTTCTATGGTTTCGGATGTGCCTTCCGGCTTATCTTTGGCGGGCAGTTTCGATTTGATGTAGTCCACCGGGTTCAGGAGCCGTCTGATCCATTGGATGGTTTCGTTGCTCACGTAGGCCAGGTAGGCCACGGCCACCAGCAGCAGGGTCATGAACGTCCCGATGACGCCGATGCGTTGGTTGAGCCAATGACAGATGAACATGCCATGGTTGCCGCCGGGATTGATGAAATTCCATCCGTTTAGGCTTTCGAACAGTTGTTGCAGGCAAAACGATGCGGTGACCGAAATCCAAATGACCAGCACGGTGCAGTGGAGAAACCACTTCCAAAGCCTCACCTTGTAGGCCCGCATCAGCTTCATCGCCGCCGCAATCAGGAACGCGGGAATGATGAAGGCCGAGAAGCCAAAACAATGGTTGATCCAAAAGTTTGCCCAATAGGCACCCACTGCGCCTGCATAGTTCATGAATCCGTCTTCCATCGTGCCTTCTTCGATGAGGCATTGGTCGTCGG
The DNA here is from genome assembly GCA_944321565.1 of uncultured Paraprevotella sp. GTDB lineage: Bacteria > Bacteroidota > Bacteroidia > Bacteroidales > Bacteroidaceae > Paraprevotella. The sequence continues at coordinate 121,154 of CALULT010000001.1, forward strand.
CTCCTGTGAAGAGGTATGAGGTAAACGAAAGCAACGTGAACAAAGCTAATACAAGCAAGGCCAAACCGAAGAAGAAGCGCACGGTTTCCTTTTGCCCCACCGGGTCTTCCCCGGCGTTCAGGACATTGCCCTCTGTCTTCTCCGTGGGCTTCTTGCTTTTGCCTGTTTTTATCTTGTTGCCTAGTTTGGTGGTTTCTATTGCGGTCTTTTTCTTGCTCATCTTGGCTTTTCACTGTGAAAACGACTACAAAAGTAAATGAAAAACCCCAATTTATCTAGTTTTTCGCTTAATTTTTCGTAGCTTTGTAGTTTTTAAAAGCAAACGAATCACGTGATGGAGGTGGACGAAAAGAAAAATGTGGTGTATTCCCGTGACACGATTGAGCTTGTCACGGTGGCAGCTGAGTTTTGCGCCTATTTGGAACAGTCAGAGGGGCGCAAGCGCAAGGACTTTATCGACACAGTGCTGAAAATATTGCCTTTGCTATATCTGAAAGCTTCTTTGCTCCCGGCCGTGGAAGGGGCGGAAGATTTCCTGCCCGAAGCCTTTGTGTCGGAGCAAGACTATGAGTTCATGCGCCTGACGTTGGGCGACATCATGGGAGACAAGGACGATTACTTGGATTTCTGTAACGACGAAGTGCGTTTCAGTGACGAACCGGCCATGAAAACCATTTCGGAAGACTTGGCGGATTTGTACCAGGCCCTGAAAAATTTCGTGGAGACTTATCGCATCGGGATAGATGAAAACATGTATGAAGCAGTGGCCGAGGTGGGTTATTCTTTTTCCCTCTATTGGGGGCAGACGTTGGCCAATGCCCTGCGCGCCCTCCACAGGGTGAAATATGCCCCGCATCAAGGCGATGACGATGAAGGGTGTGATTGTGAGGACGAAGAATGGATTGATTGAAAGAAATGAAAACCATATATAACAAATTCGACAAAAAGCTGATTCCGGCTTTGCCGCGCGTCTTGTTTGACGGGCGTATTATTGTAATCCAGACAGAAGCAGAAGCCAACAAGGCTGTGAGCTATTTGATGGACGCTCCTTTGGTGGGGGTGGATACCGAGACGCGTCCTTCCTTTCGCAAGGGGACGGTCAACAAGGTGGCTCTTTTGCAGGTGTCCACGGACGACACTTGTTTCCTGTTCCGGCTGAACCGCATCGGAGTGCCCGAGTGTGTGCGCAACTTGTTGCAGGACGACCGGGTGATGAAAGTGGGGCTGTCCCTGCGTGATGATTTCGCTTCGCTTCACAAGCGTGGCGCGTTCGAACCACATGCTTTTCTCGAACTGCAGGACTACGTGAAGGCTTTCGGCATCCAGGACATGAGCCTGCAGAAGCTTTATGCCAATGTATTCGGGCAGAAAATCAGCAAGGGGCAGCGGCTGACCAATTGGGAGGCCGACGTGCTGACCGAGGGACAGAAGCTGTATGCGGCTACCGACGCCTGGGCTTGCATACGGCTCTATCGCGAACTGGAATCGCTGAAGGCAACTCGCGCCTACACGCTTTCCATCGTGCCGGAACCGGGCAAGGGAGCGGTTGCGGAGGCTTGATGCCCGTCCGCTTATTTTTATGAACAGAACACACACATTGTCATGTATAAGAATCTATATTTAAAGAAAGGGAAAGAAGAGAGTCTGGAACGGTTCCATCCTTGGATATTCTCCGGTGCTGTCCATCACGTGGAGGGCAATCCGGAGGAAGGCGAAGTCGTGCGGGTGCTCACCGCTGATGGGGATTTCATAGCCGTAGGACATTGGCAAATTGGTTCCATTGCCGTACGGGTGTTGGATTTTGAGGATCGCGAGATAGATGCGGATTATTGGACACGCCGGTTGGACGTGGCTTACGGGCTGCGCCGGAGCATTGGCGTGGCAGGACACGAAGGAAGCGACACCTATCGTTTGGTGCATGGTGAGGGCGACTGCCTGCCGGGCTTGGTGGTGGACGTATATGGACGCACGGCCGTGATGCAGGCACATAGCGTGGGCATGCACCTTGCGCGTCATGAGATTGCCGCTGCGTTGGTGAAGGTGACCGGTGGCGTGGTGGCCAATGTGTATTACAAGAGCGAGACGACCTTGCCGTTCAAGGCGGCATTGGGGCCTGAAAACGGGTTTATCTTGGGTGGAAGTACGGACAACGTGGCCACGGAAAACGGATTGAAGTTCCATATTGACTGGCTGAAAGGCCAAAAGACGGGTTTCTTCGTGGACCAACGTGAAAACCGAGCCTTGCTGGAACGATATGCTCGTGGACGCAACGTGTTGAACATGTTCTGCTACACGGGCGGTTTTAGTGTGTATGCCTTGAGGGGTGGGGCGGAATTGGTGCATTCTGTGGACAGTTCGGCCAAGGCCGTGGACTTGACGCGGGCCAATGTGGCACTGAATTTTCCCGGTGATACGCGCCACGAGGCTTACGCTGAAGACGCTTTCAAGTATTTGGATGCCATGGGGCACCGTTACGACCTCATTATCCTCGATCCCCCGGCCTTTGCCAAGCACCGCGATGCGCTTCGTCAGGCTTTGAAGGGTTATACACGTCTCAACGCCAAAGCATTCGAGAAAATCCGTCCCGGGGGCATACTGTTCACCTTCAGTTGTTCGCAGGTGGTCACCAAGGAGCAATTCCGCATGGCTGTTTTCACTGCGGCTGCGCAAAGCAAGCGGAGGGTGCGCATTCTTCATCAATTGCATCAGCCTGCCGACCATCCCATTAATATTTACCATCCCGAGGGCGAATATCTTAAAGGATTGGTGCTTTTTGTGGAATAAAAGCGGTTGAAATGATAAAATATGTTAAACACAGGCAGGTTTTTCCATGAAATGTTTGGAGGTATATGGAAAACCCGTACCTTTGCACTGTGTTTTTCATGGTATTAGATTTAAGGTTAATGGAAGATTGGTTGTCGAGATGACAACCTTCTTTTTTTTAAAGAGGCGTGTCCGTGTGGATGCGCCTCTTTTCGCGGTGACGACCCACTCTCTAAACTTGGAGACTTGGGGGGGGGCTTCACACAGGTGGGGGGTCACGTGGATGTGAGCCCCGGTTATCATGGCAGGAGACGGGTCTTCAATACCTTCTCGGCCTAGAGCATCTTGACGGTTACCAAAAGATACTTACTGTCTTCTACTGACATAGGTAGACACATTTATAAGTAATAACTAAATGTGTTTTTATTATGGAAAAGAAGAATCGTCCTCAAAAAATAAGTGAGGAGTTCAAACTTTCAGTAATCCGCGATTATTACAGTAGCGGTATGAGCAAAAACGGGGTCAGTCCGAAAACCCGGTTGCACACCTTCCTATAATCCCATAACTCAAGTTTCGGATTTAGGAATTAGGCAGT
>CALULT010000002.1 GCA_944321565.1 uncultured Paraprevotella sp.
GACCCCGTGGGCGTGAGACCCCCTCCGCCCCTTCGGGGCTCGTCCCCCTGCGAGGCGGGACAGTTCATTCCTGCCGGTTTTGACTGTGGGCATTCATCTGCGAGACACACCGCGTCACTCAATTTCTTCAATTCGGTTTTCCATATGGTCTTAAATCCCCCGAAATATAAACTGGCTCCCTTCTTGTGCATGGAACAATAAAATTCCCTTTTGGGCGTTTGGAAAAGAAAAAAGGAAATATATGCAGTGGTATGACAGAATGAAGCAAGTGAAGTTCTTGTTGGTCGTGATGGCTGTGCTGATTGCCGTGGGCTCACTTGTGGTTTCCCACTCTTTGGTGCATGATTTGGAGCAAGGCGAACGCAGAAATATGGAAGTATGGGCGGAAGCCATGCGGACATTGAATAATGCGGATGAAAATACGGATGTGACTTTGGTGTTGAAAGTGTTGAATGGCAACAACACGATACCGGTTATCGTGCAGTATAAATCGGGGGAAATCCAAGGCTTTCGGAACTTGAAACTCAAAGCCCGCGATGCGCAGGACAGTTTGTTGCAGGTGCACCGTATGGCCGAAGAGATGCGCCAGACGGGGAAGGTAATAAGGATTTATCTGGATGATGCGGAACTTCATGCGGGCGGAGATGATTATATGGAGATTTGTTATGACGATTCCATTATGCTGAAACGTCTTTCTTCTTATCCGTATGTGCAGTTGACGGTGGTGTTGATTTTTGTCGGCGTGGCTATTTTTGCCCTTTTGACTTCTAAAAGGGCAGAGCAAAATAAAGTGTGGGTAGGTCTGTCGAAGGAGACGGCGCACCAATTGGGGACTCCAATCTCTTCTTTAATGGCATGGGTGGAGATTTTGCGCGATAATTATCCGGGCGATGAGTTAATTCCGGAAATGAACAAGGATGTGAAACGCTTGGAGATGATTGCCGAACGTTTCTCCAAAATCGGTTCCTTGCCGGAACCGCGTGATGAAGAATTGAATGTCGTGATAACCCATGTGGTGGATTATATCGCGCGTCGCACATCCAATAAAGTGAATATGGTCTGCCAAATGCCCTCCCGGCCGATAGTGGTCAAGATGTGTGCGCCGCTTTTCGAATGGGTGATAGAGAATTTGTGCAAGAATGCCATTGATGCGATGGGGGGACAGGGCAGCATTCGTATTTTGGCTTTCGAGGAACCTGGAAAAGTCGTGGTGGAAGTGTCGGATACGGGGAAGGGTATTGCCAAGAATCATTTTAAGACTATTTTCCGTCCTGGGTTCACGACGAAAAAAAGAGGGTGGGGGCTAGGATTGTCTTTGGCCAAGCGGATTGTGGAAGAATACCACAGAGGCCGTATCTTTGTGAAAAGCTCAGAGGTCGGCGTAGGTACGACATTCCGGGTGGAGTTGAAAAAGTATTAAAAGGGGTGCTTTTTTAGGATGTTTGCTGGGCGTTAAACGTTTTTTTTTGTAATTTTGCAACCCAAATGGATGCACTTGACAAATATAAGGTGGATTTGAAGGATTTGCAAGCCGGTGTCGCAACATATCGGTTTGAACTGGATGATGCATTCTTTGAACTTGTCGGGGGCACATTGGTGAAAGGCGGACATGCGGATGTCATGCTCTCTGTGGAAGAAAAAGGAGGCATTTATGCTTTGACTTTCCATATCCGGGGTGTGGTGCGTGTGCCGTGCGACCGTTGCTTGGATGACATGGACGTGGCGGTGGACACAGAAAATGTGCTGAATGTGAAAATGGGTACGGAGTATTCCGATGAAGGTGACGTGGTAGTGGTGCCGGAGGATGACCCCGCATTTAATGTGGCATGGAACATTTATGAGTTTATCGCATTGTCCGTCCCTGTAGCCCATGTGCATGAAGAAGGAAAATGCAATGCCGTGATGATGGAAATGTTGGCTGCGCATTTGGTGACTTCTGAGGAGCCGGATGACACTGGCGGGGAAAAGGCGGAGGTAACGGATCCGAGATGGGATAAATTGAAAGAGATAACAAATAATTAAATAGTTAAAGAAAATGGCACATCCTAAAAGAAGACAGTCAAAGACAAGAACCCGTAAAAGAAGAACCCACGATAAGGCAGTAGTCCCGACGTTGGCAGTATGTCCTAATTGTGGCGCGTTTCACATTTACCATACCGTATGCCCGACCTGCGGTTATTACCGTGGCAAGGTGGCTATCGAGAAAGAAGCTGCGGTATAAGGGTGTTTTGAACCAAGGCCAGGGAGCATATTGCTCTCCGGCTATTTTTTAATGATAGGATTGGAATGGAAAAAGTAAATGCGGTGATCACCGGAATCGGTGGTTATATTCCGGAATACGTCTTGAACAACGATGAGCTTTCGCGCATGGTGGATACCAACGACGAATGGATCATGACCCGTATCGGGGTAAAAGAAAGGCGTATCTTGAATGAAGAAGGCTTGGGCACGAGCTACATGGCCCGCAAGGCTGCCAAGCAACTGTTGCAGAAGACGGGGGTCAGCCCGGAGGAAATAGACTGTGTGATTGTATCCACGTCCACACCGGATTATCACTTTCCGTCGGTGGCTTCAATCGTGATAGGCAAGTTGGGAATGTCCAATGCCTTTGCTTATGACCTCCAGGCTGCATGCAGTGGCTTTTTGTTCGCCATGGATACGGCTGCGGCATTGATAGAAAGCGGCCGTTACAAGAAAATCATTGTGGTTGGTGCAGACAAGATGTCCTCGATGGTGGACTATACCGACCGCGCAACGTGTCCGATTTTTGGTGACGGGGCGGCTGCCGTGTTGGTGGAACCTACCACGGAAGATTTGGGTTGGAAAGACTCTTATTTGCGGACGGACGGAAAGGGGTTGCCTTTCTTGTGCATGAAAGCGGGTGGTTCGGTTTGCCCGCCGTCTTATTTTACGATAGATCATCGCTTACATTATTTGCATCAGGAAGGTCGTACGGTCTTTAAGTTCGCCGTGACAAACATGAGCGATGCTTCCGCATTGATTGCAGAACGTAATGGCTTGACAAAGGAGAATATCGCATGGGTGATTCCGCATCAGGCCAATGTGCGCATTATTGAAGCTGTCGCACACCGTTTGGAGTTGCCGATGGAGAAGGTGATGTTGAACATTCAACGTTATGGAAATACGTCGGCGGCCACCCTGCCTTTGGCCCTTTGGGATTATGAGAAGCAGTTGAAGAAAGGAGATAATCTGATATTCACTGCGTTCGGAGCTGGATTTACTTGGGGGGCAGCTTATATGAAATGGGGATATGACGGGGCGGACAAATGACAAACCCTTTTTCAGGAAATATTTGAGTACAAACAAAACAGAAAAACGCATCCGTGGAAAGGTGCGTTTTTTTGTTCAAAAATGGAAAATATGTCGCATAAGGCCGGTTTTGTGAATATCGTGGGCAATCCTAACGTGGGCAAGTCCACGTTGATGAACCTTTTGGTGGGAGAGCGCATCTCTATCGCCACATTTAAGGCGCAGACCACTCGTCATCGCATCATGGGCATCTTGAACACGGATGACATGCAGATTTGTTTTTCGGATACTCCGGGAGTGTTGAAGCCCAACTACAAGCTTCAGGAGTCCATGTTGAATTTTTCGGAATCCGCCTTGCAAGATGCCGACGTGTTGCTATATGTGACCGACATGGTGGAGACACCGGACAAAAATGGGGAGTTTTTGGAAAAGGTGTCGAAAATGGATGTTCCCGTTTTGGTGCTGATTAACAAGATTGACTTGAGTAACCAACAGGATTTGTCGGCGAAGGTGGAAGCCTGGCACGGTGTGTTGCCCAAGGCTGAAATCATTCCGATTTCCGCCCTTTGCAAATTCAATATCGACACGGTGCTGAAGCGGATAAAGGATTTGCTCCCGGATTCTCCGCCTTATTTTGACAAAGACCAATGGACGGACAAGCCGGCACGTTTCTTCGTGAGTGAGATTATCCGCGAAAAGATATTGCTGTATTACGACAAGGAGATTCCTTATGCGGTGGAGGTGGCGGTAGATCAGTTTAAGGAAAGCCCGAAAATGATCCACATCCGTGCCGTGATTTACGTGGAGCGCGAATCGCAGAAAGGCATCATCATCGGCCATCAAGGAGTCGCCCTGAAGAAAGTGTCCACGGAGGCGCGCAAGGCTTTGGAAAAGTTCTTTGGCAAGGCCATTTATTTGGAGACTTACGTGAAAGTGGACAAAGATTGGCGGAGTTCAGAGAAAGAATTGAAGAATTTTGGATATAACTTAGATTAATCACTCAGGCTGTGAAGCCGTAAACATATTTAATAATGGGAAATATAGTAGCTATCGTGGGACGCCCCAATGTGGGAAAATCCACTCTTTTTAACCGTTTGACCAAAACACGCCATGCCATCGTGAGCGATGAAGCCGGCACGACGCGCGACCGCCAATACGGCAAGTCGGATTGGAACGGGCGTGAGTTTTCTGTGATAGATACAGGCGGATGGGTCGTTAATTCCGATGATGTGTTCGAGGAAGAAATCCGCAAACAGGTGGCTTTGGCCACGGATGAAGCCGACGTGATACTTTTTCTTGTGGATGTAAAAAACGGAGTGACGGATTTGGACGATGCCGTGGCTGGGATTTTGCGTCGAGTGAACAAGCCTGTGATTTTGGTTGCAAACAAGGCTGATACGAATGATTTGGCATACGGCGCGGCCGAGTTCTATTCTTTGGGTTTGGGGGAGCCCTATTGCATTTCCGCTGCCACCGGAAGCGGAACGGGGGACTTGTTGGATTTGATTGTTTCCAAATTTCCCAAGTCGGTGGATGACGACGTGGAGGAAAATATTCCTCGTTTTGCTGTTGTCGGTCGTCCGAATGCAGGAAAATCCAGCCTGATTAATGCGTTTATCGGCGAGGAACGTAATATCGTGACGGATATAGCCGGCACGACGCGTGACTCTATTTACACGCGTTACACTAAATTTGGTTTTGACTTCTATTTGGTGGACACGGCCGGGATACGTAAGAAAAACAAGGTGACGGAGGATTTGGAGTATTATTCCGTGATGCGTTCCATCCGGGCGATAGAGAACTCGGATGTGTGTATCCTGATGATTGATGCAGAGCGCGGAATCGAGGCGCAAGACTTGAACATATTCCAGCTGATACAGCGCAACAACAAGAGCCTTGTGGTGGTGGTGAACAAATGGGACTTGGTGCCCGAGAAGACGATGGCGGTGATGAAAGGCTATGAGGAAGCCATCCGGCACCGCATGGCGCCTTTTGACGATTTCCCCATCATATTTGCTTCCGCATTGACCAAACAGCGCATATTCAAGGTGCTTGAGACGGCCAAGGATGTGTTCCTGAACCGCAAGAAGAGGGTGTCCACGGCCAAACTGAACGAAGAGTTGTTGCCGTTGATTGAGGCTTTTCCGCCTCCTTCCATTAAAGGCAAGTATATCAAGATAAAGTATTGCATGCAGCTGCCGGCCACGCAGATACCTTCTTTTGTGTTTTATGCCAATTTGCCGCAGTACGTCAAAGAGCCTTACCGTCGTTTCCTGGAAAATAAGATTCGGGAGCGGTGGGATTTCTGCGGGACGCCGATCAACATCTTTATCCGTCAAAAATGATGAAACGTTTTTGGGCGTGTCTGTGTTTTTGTGCGGGTGCCTCCCTGTGGGTGGCTTGCAGCCATAAAGACGACGGGGAACAAGCGCGTCGTGCAGCCATGTCATATTATGAATGTCTTATTGACGGGCGTTATGAGGAATATGTAAATGGCATTGCCTACAGCGACAGCATGACAGGCGTTTACCGCAGCCAAATGGTTGACCTCGTGGCACAGTTCGCGGCGCGCGAAGAGAAAGAGCGTGGGGGGATAATCTCGGTGCAAGCTTTAGGAGACACGGTGTCGGGAGATGTGGCCAGCGTGTTCTTGGAAGTGCTTTTCGGGGATAGCACCCATGAAGAGGTCACGATGCCGATGGTGAAATGTGGCGGGGAGTGGAAAATGCAATGATATAAGAGTAGGGTGTGCCGAAATAAACTCCTCCGCCTTGTAGGGGAGGTGGCGCGAAGCGACGGAGGGGTCTCACGTCCACAAAGACATACTTTATGTGTGTGTCCGTGGGTGTGAAACCCCTCAGACCCGTTGGGCCAGCTCCCCTACAAGGCGGAGCAGTTGCTTCTCGCAGGTTTTGATACACCCTCTTTATCTTGGTCAGTTGGAGCCTGATACTAGCACTTTCAATGTTTCTTCGCCGATTTTTACGATATAAACACCCTTTTGTAGGCGGGCGTTTCGGGGCATTCTTTGTCCATTGACTCCATAGATGGCATACTCGTCAGTTCCTGTCACATAGACATGGCTGTTTTGTACAAACACTTGTGGCTTTTGATGCTGTGCGGAAGTGATGTCCGTACCGGATCCTTGCATGTCGTCACTGATGATAATCCAACCCATCGTGTCGCCATTAATCGAAATGTTGTCAAGCCCGGGTGAGCTATGGGTTTCGTCTTTTTGGCGGATGAGGCTCATGCTGTAGGCCACTGTGGTAGAGCCCTGTGCGGTCTCTATATCGGTTTCGTTCAATCGTGCGAACCGATAAACTGAGGGGACATTGTAGCAGTTGGTTTGCGGGCCGCAGATGACATAAGGGTTCAATAAGTTGAGGCCGTTGCCCGATGCATCCACAAAAGGCACTTCGCGTATCCGTCCATCGACCTTGTCTTCCGTGTTGCGTCCCACTGTCAGGAGTTTCCCGTCTTCCATGCGGGCGGTGCCCGGTGTGGCGGCCACATAGAAGATGTCTTGGCTGGGGAAAGTGGTTATGGAAGCGTCCACGGCGGCTTGGCGGGTCAGTTTGACGGCAAAACCTTCGTGGGTGACATTCCATATTTTCACCATGAACGGATATGCGGTGCTACGGGTCGTGATGTTGGCGATGACGACCGGAGTCGTTCCTTCGGGGAACGGGTTGGTGAAACTTATCCAAGTGCTGTCCTTGTTGATTCTGTTGGGGCTTTCGCCGACTTCCAAGGTGATGTCTCCCACATGATGTGTTCCTTGGCTCAGCACCATGAAGTCGCTAGCTTCCGGTTGGGCGTATGTTTGGGCATAGTTGCCTTCGTTCCAAAGTACTCCTCTAGCGACAAATCGATTGCTTGATACGGATGAGACTGTGCTGACGGGAGCTATATCCCGGTTGTTATAGGACACGGGGCTGATAAATACGGCCGCATCCGCACCGTCTTCCGGGGCATCAATTTGGATGCTGAGGTCTTCCGTGCCGGTGAACTGTAAATTGCCATATTGGAAACCGGGAAGTCCTTGCACTCCGGCCAAAGAAACAGATACTTCGTTGGTCATGCGTTGTTTCCCATCCATGTCGTAGTTGCGGACGCGGTAGGTGTACAACCCACTCTCGTAGTCCTCGGGAAAGGTTTCTTCATAGGTGTATGCCGTGCGTTCCGAGGAGGCATATTTTTGCACGGTTGTCCATTCGCCGTCATCAATGCGGAATTCCAAAACCGTGGAATCGGTTAGTTCCGCGTTTGGGTTGTTCCAGATGATTTTCAATTCGCGGGAGCGTTGGTCGTAGTTCAGTGCAATTCCGTTCGGGGCTTTATACGCCACGCGGGGAACATACTCGTACGCCTTGTTGTATCCGATGCCAGATTTCATTGTGGCATAGAATTCTCCGAGAAGGGTGAGGCTGCCATCGCCGAGGCGGATTTTGGAGCAGTCGGCTTCACTGTTCCAATACGAATAACGTTCGATGTAAGGATAGTTGTTCCAGTTGGTGAGTACCTGACTCATCGTTTCATAATTTCGTTGCTGGTTTGCGATGGATGCCGTGCGGTCGCTGGAGGAGAAGATGCCATTGTTGTTCCATGACGCTCCCCAGACAAATTCAGATACCCAAATGGGGCGTTTGTAGTCGTTGTACCAGCCTTCCAACTGGTTGTTCAGGTTCCATTCCGGCCAGTAGCAGTGCATGTCAAGAATGTCGCAACGCCAGCCGCGCGCGTCAATGGAGTCCATGAACGAGCGGAGCCAGTTCAGGCTACCGTCATGCGACGAGGGCGAGCAAAGGCGTTTGCCCGTGGCCATCAGGTCTTCCCACGTGGCCAGCACGTCATCCAGGTCTTCCGTGCCGTGGTCGGCTGGGTTGCCCGGTTCGTTGTTCGTTTTCAGGTGTGGTGAATAGGAAATCGTGCCGCAGTTCCCCGGCCAATTGATTTGGATTTTGTGCGGCACACATTCGCAGTCCATGCCCTTGTCTTCTCCAGGGCCGAAACTGTAACACCACGACACGTTAAGTGCTTGTGTGCTTTCGGTGCCGGTGTCGTTGGCCAGTCCTTTCTTTTCCGCGTCGTTCCATTTGAAGATGCGGTAAGAGGAGATGTGCTGGTCCAGCACATCGGGCAACGTGGCCATTTCCAAATCTTCTGTGTCGGCGATGAAGCAACGGCTGTAACCGCGTCCGGCGGCACTGTTGGAGAACGTCACCATGTAGCCCCGCTTGAGTTTGAAGCTGCGGATGCGGTTGTTGAGTTTTTCAGCGGTCAGGGTATTCATGTAGCCTCCAGCGTTTTCCAGCCCGAAGTCGTTGGCGGATTCCCCGCCGAAGTTTTGTTCGGAATAGACGGTCAGGGGGTTGAAATCCTTCCCGTATGGCATGATGATGGCTCCGGAAGCATACATCTTCACTTGGCAGTTTTCATCGTTCACCGCATTTTCACCGTTGATTTTGATGAAACCGAGGTATGCGAGTGCCTTGCTGGGGCGGATGTTTTCGAAGATGACCACGGCGTGTTCTGTGTTAGCGATGTCGATGCTGCCGGTGGTGGTAAACGGGTCGGTGCCGGTGACGACGTAGTCCACGTCTTCGGTCAGCGTGACGGCTTCGGCAACTTGCTCTATTTTAGTCACTGTGTTTTTGGCTTCAGCCATCGTGCCAAATGCCAAGGCGAACATAAGAGGGAGTATCTTGTTCTTCATTTCAAAATAGGTTTGGGGTTAGTTTTTTAGGAAAATATCACTTTCTTCAAAGGCGTTCGTATGCGAAACTTTGGGCGGACTTTCCTCTCCGGAGTGTCCGCCCAAAGTTGGTTTAGTCGTTCGGGAATGCTTTTTGCAAACGTTTCAGTTCTTTCTTCGTGATGGCGATGACCGTGCCGTGGCGCGGGGTGAAGGTTCCTTTCGTGGCCGTGTCCTGCACCCGTGTGAATTTCTTCAGGTCCTTGCTGATGCAGAATTGGTAGTGTCCGTTCATGTAGCAGTCGTACATCAGCACCCAGTCGCCTTCGATGCGTTGGAACACGCCGGAGCCTTCCACGGCCTTGTCCGTGTCTTCAAACGTGCCGGGCAGCAGTTCCCATGTGGGGAAGTCGAGCAAGTCTTTGGTCAGATACTGGCGGATGCCTTTCTTTTGTTCGCCTTCGGTTTTGAAGAATACGTGGTATGTGCCTTCTTCGTCCTGCACGATGTCGGTGTCGATGGCCGATTTCTTATAGTCGAAAAGCACTTTCGGTTCGCCTTCCAGATCGCTGAAATCCGCGTTGGCATACGCCCAAAACACCTTGTCGTAGGGGCAATTGCCGTCATCGGTGAGGATGGAGAAATAGACGATGTATTTCTTGGCTTTCTTGTCATAAATCGTTTGCGGTGCCCACACGCGGGTTACGTGGGCAAACATGGTGCCTGCATACTTCTCGGGGAAATGCACGGTGTGGTGCGCCCAGTTGACCAAGTCTTTGCTGCGCATCAGCACGATGCCGCGGTTGGAAGCCCATCCCTCGCTGGAGCGCATGTCGGTGGCCACCATATAGAAGTACCCGTCTTCGCCGCGCAGGATATGCGGGTCTCTCACGGCTTTTTTCAGCGAGATGGTGTCCGAGGCGATGACAGGCTGCCCATTGTTGAGCGGGGTATAATTGAAACCGTCGTGGCTGATGGCATAACAGATTTGTTCTTTCTCGGGAGCGTTTCCCGTGAAGTAAGTGAAAAGATAAGCGGCTTTCTTTTTGGCTTGTGCAGGACAAGCGCACAGTGACAATCCTGCGCACAACAGGAAGAATCCGAAGATGGTTCTAAGGTTTTTTCTCATGATGAAATGTATTATAGGTTAATTATTGTCAAATATACGAAGAATAGTTCTTTTCCCCTTACGCATCCGTTCCTTTTAACAAAGGTTAATGCTTTTTGCGCTTTTCGCGCAGGGATTCCGCAATGGCCCATTGGATGGAGGCCTCCTCTTCTTTCCCCACGCGGGCCAGTGCATTGCCGAAGAGTTCGTGCGCCTTGGCATGTTCCGGTTTGAGAGAGACGGCTTTGTCGAAGTCGGCCACGGCTTGCTCCGTGCGTCCACAGTCCAAATGGTTTTTTCCACGGTTGTAATGCACTTTGAAATTGGCTTGGCTCAGTTCTCCGGCACGGTTGAAGCAGGCCAAGGCTGCGTCATAGTCGCCTTGGTCCTGCAAGGTGACTCCTTTGCGTATCCATGCGTCAACGAATGTCGGGTCGAGTGCGAGTGCCTTGTCATAATTGGCTAATGCGGCCCGTGCGTTGTGCGCCTGCAGGATGGAAGCGTTGCCCAGTTCGTAATATTCCTTGGCGTAGCCTTTCATTTGTTTGCGTTGTGCGGAAAGCTGTTCTTCGAGTTGTCGTTTTTCTTCTTTGAGGCGGTTGATGAGGTTCAGCTTGCGGCGGATGAGTCTTTTGGCGGCAGGTTTCTCGATGTCGTACCGACTGTGGATGGCCGTGAAGAATTGGTCGAGAAATTGTTGGAAGTCGCCTTTGTCAAAAGCTTGCACGGCGGCCTGGTAGGCGATGTCGGCTTGTGCTTCTTTCAGGGCGTAGCCGATGGCTTCCGAGTCGTTGAATTGGTGGGAGAATTGGATGATTTCCGGTTTGACGAAAATGTCGGCGCGGGAAATTTCCTTTTTCAGGGAGATGCCTTCCAACGATGTGCATCGGCTCAGGGCCACGTAGGCTTGTCCCCCGGCGAACACACCGCCGGAAAAGTCGATGGTGACTTTCCGGAACGTGAGTCCTTGGCTTTTATGGATGGTAATGGCCCAGGCCAGGCGCAACGGGAATTGGCGGAATGTGCCCAGCACTTCTTCCTCTATTTTCTTTTCTTCTTCATTGTAGGTGTAGCACACGTTTTCCCAAACCGTCTGCTCCACTTCCATTTCTTTTCCATCTTCTGTGACCACATAGACGCGGCGGTTTTCCGCGTCTATGGCAGAGACCGTGCCGAGGGTGCCGTTGACCCATCGTTTGTCTTGGTCGTTCTTTACGAAGATGACTTGTGCGCCGGGTTTCAGTTCCAATTCCATGAGCGTGGGCAATGCACTTTCAGGGAACTCTCCTTGTATTTCTCCGCGGAACACGGTGCTTTTGCTTTCGATTTTGGCCAGCTCTTTGTTATTGATGAAGTCCACGTTGTCACGGCGGGTGGCAAGCGTGATGTTCAATCCGCCGGATAGTTTTTTATCGTTTTCGCAACCATAGCGGGTGTTCAGCAGTTGCAGGTCGGGTGTGCCGGCTTGGTTGGTGCGGATGCGGTCGAGCACGGTGATGAAGGCGGCGTCTTTTTGGCGATATACTTTTTTCAGTTCGATGGACACGAGCTTCATTTCTTCGAACGCTTTGGCCGAGAAAAAGTAGGGGGTGGGATAGTGGCGGTTCAGCATTTCCCGTTCCGCACTCTTGACGACCGGTTCCAACTGGAAGATGTCACCCACGAGCAACAGTTGTTTGCCGCCAAAAGGTTTCCTATGGTCGCCATAGAGCCGCAGGACGCGGTCGATGAAGTCGATGATGTCCGCGCGCACCATGGAAATCTCGTCGATGATGATTAGTTCCACTTCGCGGACAAGTTTTTGACGGGCTGAATTGTATTTCAGGAAATCGCGCAATCGTTTAGGGCTGCTGAACCTGGGATCATCAGGTAAAAGCGGATGGAACGGCAACTTGAAGAAACTGTGCAGGGTGCTCCCACCCGCATTGATGGCCGCGATGCCTGTGGGGGCCAGTACGACATGCTTCTTACGCGTGTGGGCACAGATGTATTTTAATAAGGTGGATTTACCAGTTCCGGCTTTTCCCGTGAGGAACACCGAATTATGGGTAAACCGGATGAGCTTCAGCACGTCCTGAAATTCCGGATTCTGTTCGTCTATGGTTGTTTCTTCCTTCAATTTCCAAAGTCGGTTGGTCGGGGATGTCAATAGATGATAGCCGTTTCCATGGTGTCCGGTGTGTGGGTGTCGGTATTTCCGTTTGGCAAAGGTGCGGCTATGGTCACGCTGTCGGGGGAGAGGGCGGTCAAAGAGTCGTTTGCCGCCGTGAGCGAGTCGGGGTCTATGTAAACCCCGCTGCAGTTGTAGGTGGACGGGTCGATGTCTTCTTTCGGTTCCTTCGGGAATTTTACCCTGTATTGGGCGAATTGGTCGTCAAGGAGCACACTTTGTATGAACTTGCCGAAGATGGGCAGTGCCGTGCGGCTGCCTTGTCCCAAGGCTCCCGTGCGGAAATGGATGCTCCGGTATTCCCCGCCGACCCATCCTCCGGCCACCAGCTTGGGGGTCACGCCGACAAACCATGCATCGGAGTGGTTGTTGGATGTGCCCGTCTTGCCCCCGAACTCTGAATATTTGAGCACCGGATAGATGTAACTCCACAGGGCCGCCGTGGTGCCGCCCCGTTCCGTGAGTCCGGCACGCAGCAGTTTTTGCATGTAGAATGCCGAGCGGTAGGGGATGGCCTGTTTCTCCTCCAGTTCCGCTGCATAGATGATGTTGCCGTCGCGGTCCAGGATTTTGGTAATCAGGATGGGGGCATTGGCAATGCCGTCATTGACGACCGTGCAATAGCCGTTGACCAATTCCAACAGGTTGACGTCCGACGAGCCGAGGCTTAGTGATGGAGTCTCATGCAACGGAGATTCGATGCCCATGGCGTGAGCCGTCTGCGCCACGTTGTGTATGCCCATTTCGTAGCCCAGTTTGACCGCGATGGTGTTGATACTTTGCGCGAAGGCGGATTTCAGGGGCATTTCCACGTTCGTATAGGTGCCGTTGGCATTGTGGGGGGCCCATCTGGTAGGCTTGCCGTCGATGGTGTCGGGATATTGTTTCCATTCGTCCACCCGCGTGTCGCAAGGGGTCAACCCTTGGTTCATGGCTTCGGCATAGACGAAGAGTTTGAACGTGGAGCCGGGTTGGCGCATGGCGGTGACTTTGTCATATTTCCATGAGTTGAAATCCACATCGCCCACCCATGCTTTCACTTGGCGGGTGTCTGGCTCCATGGCCACGAAGCCGCAGTGCATGAAGCTCACCATGTGGCGTATGGAGTCCATCGTGCTCATCATTTCCTCTTTCGGCCCTTCGTAGCTGAACACTTTCACCTTGTGCGGAAGGTTCAGGTAATATGTGATGGAGTCCGGCTGGTTGGGGAAACGGTTTTCCAGGTACTTGTAGGTCTGTGTCCTTTTGGCCAGGTCTTCGATGAAATTCGGGATTTCCTTGTGGTGCTCGTCTTGCCAAGGAGGCGTGTTGCCCCAGTGCTGGTCGAAGCGTTGCTGTATGATTTCCATTTGTTGGCGGGCGGCTTCTTCCGCATATTTTTGCATGCGTGTGTCCAATGTCGTATAAATTTTCAGTCCGTCGGCATAGAGGTCGAGTTTGTTGTCGGCATCGGAACCGGCAATGAGTCCTTTTTCGCATAATTCGTCAATGTAGTCGGGCAGTACCTCGCGGAAGTACGGGGCGATGCCGTCATAGCTGCTTTCCGCCTTGCGGGTGCTCACTTTCATGGGGATGGCCTTGATGGAGTCAAACTGCGCCGCCGTGGCTTGTCGCCCGTTGATGACCAGATGTCCGTGGTCGTAGAGGTTGGTCAGCACCACGTTGCGGCGTTTCGTGCTGTTTTCCGGATGAAGGCGCGGGTTGTAGGTCGAAGTGGCTTTCAGCAGACCCACGAGGGTGGCTGCCTGTTCGTAGGTCAGTTGGTCGGGCGTGGTGTCGAAATAAATGCGGCATGCGGTCTTGATGCCGAAGGAGTTGCTGCCGAAATCCACGGTGTTGAAATACATTTCGAGGATTTCCTCTTTGGTGAAAAGCATCTCCAGTTTGACGGCGACAATCCATTCCTTGGCTTTCATGACCAGGATTTTCACGCCCGGGATTTTACCCAACAAGCCTGTGGAATATTGTGTACGGACGCGGAACAAGTTCTTGGCCAATTGTTGGGTGATGGTGCTGGCACCCCGCGCGTTGCCGCTCAAAATGTCTTTTGCCGCAGAAAAAAGCCCTTGGAAGTCGATGCCATGATGGCGGTAGAAACGTTCGTCCTCCGTGTCAATCAGGGTTTGGATAATAATGGGGGAGATGTCCTTGTATTCCACAGGAGTGCGGTTTTCGCTGAAAAAACGTCCGATGAGCACACTGTCCGCGCTATAAATCTCGGATGCTTCGCTATTTACTGGATTTTCAATGTCCTTGAAGCCCGGGGATTTTCCGAATAGCCCCAAGAAGTTTACATCCACGGCGGCCAGTAACAAAACGATGGAGAGGACGAGGGTTGTAATCCAGGCGATTGTTTTCTTATACCATGGGCCTCGGTACAGGCCGGTGAACTTTTTACCGGCTTTTTTTATTCCCGAGATTATTTTTTTTATGGTGCGGTTCATGCTAAATGGTTTTGTTGTTCAAACATGTTTGTCAAGAACAAAATTAGGAAAAGTTTTAGGAATATCCCAATCAACCCGATGGAAAAAGAATTGCCGGGAAAGAAAAAACATTTTTGTCGCGTGGGTGTATCAAAATAAACTCCTCCGCCTTGTAGGGGAGGTGGCGCGAAGCGACGGAGGGGGCTTACGTCCACAAAGACATACTTTATGTGTGTGTCCGTGGGTGTGAAACCCCTCAGGCCCGTTGGGCCAGCTCCCCTACAAGGCGGAGCAGTTCCTTCTCGCTGGTTTTGATACACCCTCGGCAAAAACCTCATGCGCGGGCATTCAGGGGCTTGTAGAAACAGATCTTTTGTTTTGCGTCTCTACAAATTCTTAGCGCAAGGCTTCCGTGTCGATGAGTTGTTTGATGGCTTTCGCCTCATCGGGGTGAAACCACCGGATGCTGTCATCGTGCCGGAACCATGTCATTTGTTTCCGGGAATAAATGCGCGTGTTCTGCTTGATTTTCTCCACGGCTGTCTCAAGCGTCCACGTGCCATCAAGATAGTTGAACATTTCTTTGTAGCCCACGGTGTTGAGGGCGTTGGTGTGGCGGAAGGGGAGCACCCGCCGGGCTTCGTCGATGAGGCCGTGGGCAATCATGTCGTCCACCCTTCGGTTGATGCGTTCGTAAAGCTCTTCCCGTTCGCGGCGCAAGCCTATCTTCAGAATGTCGAAAGGGCGTTCTTTGGGTTGCCGGGTGCGGAATGAGGTATAAGTTTTTCCCGTCATGTAGCAGATTTCCAATGCATGGATGACCCGCTTTGGGTTTTTTCGGTCCACGATGTTATAATAGTCTGGATCTAGCAGTTTCAGTTCTTGGCACAGCCGTTCCAAGCCTTCCGACTCATATTTCTCCAGCATAGTCTTGCGGGTGTCTTTGTCCACGGTGGGGATATCGTCAATGCCTTTGCACACTGCATCGAGATACATCATGCTTCCGCCCGACATGAGGGCGTATGGGGTTTGTTGGTGGAGCATTTTTAGAAGAGAAAGGGCGTCAGCCTCGTATTGGGCGGCACTGTAGTAGTCCGTAAGTTCCAATGTGCCTACAAAATAGTGCTTGACGCGTTGCAATTCTTGGGGCGTGGGGGCTGCCGTGCCAATGGGGATGTCACGGTAGAGTTGGCGTGAATCAGCATTGACTATCGGGGTATGAAGAAACTCAGCCAAAGAAAGGCTGAGTTCCGTTTTTCCAACTCCTGTGGGACCCAATAAGACGACGAGTACGGGTTTCATACGTCAGGCATACGGATTCCCTTCACTGATTTCAAATCCTTCCGGGTCTAGTTCTTCGTTGTCAAATTCGTCGTTTTCCCTGAATTCGTCGTTTAGTTCATCTGCATTCCGTGGAGTGTCTTTTTCCAAATCTTCAAGATTGGTGGCCTGTTCCGGGGCTTTTCCGTGTTTCCTGCTGCATACAGGTTGTGTTTGTGGTGCTCCGAATATGATTTCTGCCAACTCAATGAGGAACATCCGGTTGCCGATGGGGTCGAACATGTAGGCAAGATGCTGCTTTTCTTCTTCCACCAAGTCTTCCAGTTTCGTGTCTTTCATCAGATAGACATCCTCATCCGCGCGGCTGGCGCCCATGTCTTCCAACATCACCTCTTGTTCCTCTTCCCACTCGTCGTTGCAGATGAAGAAACTTGTGGGTTGGTCGTCTGCATATCCGCATGACGACAGGATGAGGCGGTGGAAGTCATAGAAAGTGGCTCCGGCATCAATTTTATATTCCCTTGCGAAGTCTTCCACTTCGTTTGAGATGAGCACGAATCTGTATGTCATGGGCGTCGGTTTTTGGGGGTTAATGGACAAATCCTCTTTTGGATTTTTCAATGAAATCAATGATATAGTCTATTTCCTTGCTGGCTGGCACTTCTTCGCGCACCTTCTGCAAGGCTTCGTTCAAGGCCATTCCGCCGAAGATAATCCGGTAGGCGTTGTGGATGTTTTCTATCAATTCATTGCTGAATCCTCTGCGGCGCAGCCCGACAAGGTTCAAGCCGCAATAGGCAGCCGGTTCGCGGGCGCACATCGTGTAGGGTAACACGTCTTGGCTGAAACGGGTCCCCCCGCCTACCATGGTGTAGCCTCCCACGCGGCAGAATTGGTGCATCAGCACGTTGGCACTGATGGTGGCGAAGTCGTCCACGATGATTTCACCGGCAAGCTTGGTTCCGTTGCCGATGATGCATCCGTTGCCGACACATGCATCGTGGGCCACGTGCGCAGATTCCATCAACAGGTTGTTGCTGCCTACGACTGTTTTGCCTTTGGCGGCAGTTCCGCGGTTGATGGTGACGTTTTCGCGTATTTTGTTGTTGTCGCCGACAATGGCGGTTGTTTCTTCGCCTTTGAACTTCAGGTCTTGCGGTATCGCACTGATGACAGCACCGGGAAAGAAGATATTGCCGTTGCCGATACGTGCGCCATTGAGCATGGTGACATTGTTCATCAATACGTTGTTGTCCCCGATTTCCACATTCTTGTCAATGAAACAGAACGGGCCTATTTCGCAGTTGTCCCCGATTTTGGCTTCAGGGTCGATAAATGCCAAAGGGCTTATTTTGCTCATATCTATGTTTTACTTGTTTTTTACGATTTGGGCGGTGAAAGTGGCTTCCGTCACGACGTTCTCCCCGACAAACACGTAACCGCGCATGGAAGAGATGCCGTGGCGCACGGGAGCCAACAGCTCCACTTTGAATATCAGCGTGTCGCCAGGCACTACTTTGTGGCGGAACTTCACTTGGTCAATGCGCAGGAAATAGGTGCTCCAGCGTTCAGGTTCCTCCAAAGAGTTGAGCACCAGCAAGCCGCCGGCCTGTGCCATGGCTTCGATTTGCAACACTCCGGGCATGACGGGCTCTTGGGGGAAATGTCCCACGAAGAACGGTTCGTCGCTGGTGACGTTCTTGACGGCCACGATGGTGTTGGGGCCGAGTTCTATCACTTTGTCCACTAGCTGCATGGGATAACGGTGGGGCAGGAGTTCGCGGATGCGGTTGACGTCCATGATGGGCGGCTCGTTGCAGTCGTATCCCGGTGCCTGAATTTCGTGTGCGCGTATTTCTTTGCGCACGACCCGGGCGAATTTATTGTTGATGGTGTGTCCGGGGCGTGTGGCGATGATGCGTCCCTTGATGGGTTTGCCTATCAATGCCATGTCGCCGATGATGTCAAGCAGTTTGTGGCGCGCCGGTTCATTGTCCCACACCAAGGGCTTGTGGTTCAGGTATCCTTTTTCTTTTGCGTCATGATGGGGCACACCGATGCTGTCTGCCAGATGGTCGAGCTTTTCCTGCGACATTTCGTTTTCGTAAATCACGATGGCGTTGTCCAAGTCGCCGCCTTTGATGAGGCCTGCGGCCAGCAACTGTTCGATTTCCCGGACGAAGACGAATGTGCGGCTGGGTGCGATTTCCGTTTCGAAGTTTTCCATGCTGTCCAACGTGGCAAATTGGCTGGAAAGCACTTTGGACTGGAAGGAAATCATTGATGTGATGCTGAATTGGTCATCCGGAAGGATGGTGATGCACGAACCTGTCGCTTCGTCTTTCACCTCCAGCTTTTTGCGGATGATATAATAGTCCTTCACTGCATTCTGTTCGGCGATGCCCACGCGCTTGATGTTTTCCACATAGTTTTCCGCGCTGCCGTCAAGTATCGGCAACTCAGGGCCGTTCACCTGCAACAGGCAGTTGTCCACGCCCATGGCATATAAAGCAGCCAATGCGTGTTCTACCGTACTGCACCGCACGTCTCCTCGTCCCAGCACTGTTCCTCTCGTGGTGTCCACTACGTTTTCAGCGATGGCGTCGATGATAGGGCGCCCGTCCAAGTCAATGCGCTGGATTTTATAGCCATGGTTCTCGGGAGCCGGGTTGAAAGTGACAGTCAGGTTCAGTCCCGTATGCAAGCCTTTGCCGCAGAGGGAAAAACTTCCTTGCAATGTCTTTTGTTTCAGCATAGCGCTTTATTTGTTCTTATTGAGTATTTCTTTGAGTTCTTCGATTTCTTTCTTCATGCGGTTCACATCGCTGTACATTTCCGGGAGGTTCTTGAACACGATGCTGGAACGGGCGAAGTTTTTGGCCTCGATGGCCGGAGAGCCTTGCACCGTGACGTGTCCCTTGCGGATACTGCCTGCAATGCCTGCTTGTGCGCCGGATTTCACTTGGTCTCCGATAACGGCATGTCCTGCGATGCCCACTTGGCCGCCGAACATGCACCATTGGCCGATTTTGGTGGAACCGGCAACGCCGACTTGGGCCGACATGACCGTGTTTTCTCCCACTTCCACGTTATGGGCAATCTGCACGAGGTTGTCTATCTTTACGCCTTTGCGTACGACGGTGGAGCCCATGGTAGAACGGTCCACGCAGGCATTCGCACCTATTTCCACGTCGTCTTCGATGGTAACGATGCCGATTTGCGGGATTTTCTCATATCCGTTTTCGGTAGGGGCGAATCCGAAGCCGTCGGCTCCGATGACACATCCCGAATGAAGGGTGACCCTGTTGCCGATTTTGCAGTCGTGATAGACAGAAACATTGGCATAGAGGACGCATCCTTCGCCTATTGTCGCATTGTCATATACGGTAGTGTGGGGATAAATCTGCGTCCCCTTTCCGATTTTGACATGCTCTCCGATATAGGCAAAAGGAGCCACATAACAATCTTCCCCGATTTGGGCTGTCGGAGCAATATAAGCCAGCGGGTCAATGCCTTTTTTCTTGGGCTTGCTCATTTCATAAAAGGTCAGCAGGCGGGCTACGGCCTCGTATGCATTGTCAACCCTGATGAGCGTGGCTTTTGTCGCTTTCTCCAATTCCAAGTCTTTGTTCACCAACACGATGCTTGATTGGGTGTCATAAAGATAATGTGTGTATTTGGGATTGGAGAGGAAAGAAATAGCGCCCGGTACGCCTTCTTCAATTTTGGCAAAGGTGTGAACCGAAACATTCTCGTCTCCTTCAATCGAACCTTGTATGAATTCTGCTATTTGCTTAGCGGTAAATTCCATGGGCTTCTATTGTTGTCATTACTAATTGTGCAAATTTCGCAAAAAAAAACGAATTACGCCACATTTTCAGCGAAGAAATTATGGAAAGGGTTCTTTTTTGAATGTCTTATGGTTAGTTTTGGACAGAAAAACGGGCATGAAGAAAAGGCTGTTCGGGAACGAAAAAACGTTCCGCCATGGCTTGGGGCCTGTGCGGAGCGTTTTCTAAGAAACTGTTGTTTCCGTTCGGAATTACAATGTCTTCAGTTGTTCTGCCATTTGCAATTGCACTTCGTGGGCTTTTTCGCCTGCCACGTCGGCAAAGTTTTCCGATGAGTCGGCATAAATGATGGCACGGCTGCTGTTCACAATCAGTCCGCACATGCTGTTCATGCCATAGCGGCACACTTCTTCCAGCGAGCCGCCTTGTGCGCCGATGCCCGGCACGAGCAGGAAGTGGTCGGGCACGATTTTGCGGATGTCTTCAAACATGCGGCCTTGCGTGGCACCTACGACATACATCATGTTTTCATCGTTTCCCCATTCCTGGCTCTTGCGCAATACTTTTTCGAAGAGTCGTTCGCCCTGCGCGTCTTCCGTCAGTTGAAAGTCATGTGAGCCTTTGTTGCTCGTTAAGGCAAGCAGGATGACCCACTTGCCTTCATAGCCGAGGAAGGGGGTCACGCTGTCCTCGCCCATGTAGGGGGCCACGGTCAGCGCGTCGAGTTGCATCTCTTCGAAGAAGGTGCGGGCATACATGGCCGATGTGTTGCCGATGTCGCCACGTTTGGCGTCGGCGATGATGAACTGGTCGGGATAGTTCTCGTTCAGGTATTTGATGGTCTTTTCGAAAGCCGTCCAGCCTTTCACGCCCATGCTTTCGTAGAAGGCCAGGTTGGGCTTGTAGGCGATGCAGTAGGGTGCGGTGGCATCGATGATGGCCTTGTTGAAGGCGAAGACGGGGTCTTCTTCCGTCAGCAGGTGCCGGGGAATCTTTTTGATGTCCGTGTCCAGTCCCACGCAGAGGAAAGATTGCTTCCTCTTGATGTTTTCAAAGAGTTGTTGCTTGTTCATATGGTTGTCTTTTTTATCGTTAGGGCTGTTTTATGAGTAGAAGCCGGGAAAGGGGTGCCGGATTTTTTTGCACGAATAAAGCAACCCCTATCGTTTCATGGCAGCCACAGTCTTCTTACAGTTCGCTTTCCTTCATCCGCTCCGCGTTCTCGGCCACGGTCAGCTGGTCTATGCAGTCCTGGATGTTTCCGTCCATGAACGACGGGAGGTTTTGCATGTTGTAGCCGATGCGGTGGTCGGTGATGCGGCTCTGCGGATAGTTATACGTGCGAATCTTGGCCGAACGGTCGCCGGTGGACACCATGGTCTTACGCCGGCTGGCGATGTCGTCGATGTATTTCTGGTGTTCCTTATCATAAATGAACGTGCGTAGGCGCGCGAGGGCGCGTTCCTTGTTTTTGGGTTGGTCGCGTGTCTCCGTACATTCAATCAGGATTTCTTCCGTTTCGCCCGTATTGGGGTTTTTCCACAGGTAGCGGGCGCGCACTCCGGATTCCACTTTGTTCACGTTTTGTCCGCCTGCACCACTGGAACGGAATGTGTCCCACTTGATTTCTCCTTCGTTGATTTCCACGTCAAACTCCTGTGCTTCGGGCAGCACGGCCACGGTGGCAGCCGAGGTGTGCACCCGTCCTTGCGTTTCCGTGGCTGGGACACGTTGCACACGGTGTACGCCTGATTCATATTTTAAAGTGCCATAGACTTTCTCTCCCGTCACGCTGAAGATAATTTCCTTGAAGCCGCCGGCCGCGCCTTCCGTGTAGCTGGACACGGCCACTTTCCAGCCTTTCATCTCGCAGAACTTGGAATACATGCGGAACAGGTCGCCTGCGAACAATGCCGCTTCGTCGCCTCCTGTGCCTCCGCGTATTTCCATGATGACGTTTTTGTCGTCTTCCGGGTCGGCCGGCACGAGGAGCAGCTTGATTTGTT
Organism: uncultured Paraprevotella sp.; assembly: GCA_944321565.1. Classification (GTDB taxonomy): domain Bacteria; phylum Bacteroidota; class Bacteroidia; order Bacteroidales; family Bacteroidaceae; genus Paraprevotella. The sequence goes on from CALULT010000002.1 coordinate 21,748, forward strand.
CTTCTATTTCGGGGATGCGCTTTTCGGCTGCGGCCATTTCTTCGCGCGCCATATCTTTTATTTCCGGGTCGTCTTCCGTGGCCAGCATGTCTTTGGCGTCCTGTATGGTTTGCAAGTTGTCCAGATAAGCCTGGCGGGCTTTCATGATGTCGCCCAGGTCTTTGTATTCCTTGGTCAGTTTCACGTATCTTTTTTGGTCGCTGATGACATTCGGGTCGGTAATCAGCGTTCCTACTTCTTCATAACGGCTGACCAAGCCTTCCAATTTTTCCAATATCGGGTTGTTTTCTGCCATATTTTCATTTTTTCAACTTGCAAAGATAATGCAAACCGAGCGCAGGACAAAACAAACTCGTTTGTTTTTCGTGCCGAGGTGCCGCTTATCTTATGGAAAGATAATGCAAACCGAGTGCAGGACAAAACAAATTCATTTGTTTTTCATGCCGAGGTGCCGCTTATCTTATGGAAAGATAATGCAAACCGAGTGCAGGACAAAACAAATTCATTTGTTTTTCATGCCGAGGTGCCGCTTATCTTATGGAAAGATAATGCAAACCGAGTGCAGGACAAAACAAACTCGTTTGTTTTTCATGCCGAGGTGCGGCTTATCCTATGCAAAGATAGCGAAAGGTGGGCGGCGAGACAAGGAAAAGCGCGTTTTTCCATCAGCTTGTCCGGGTCGCATCTTATACACTGTGGGCTTTTCTGTCCGACATTTTCTCCCCGCAGCCCGCATTTTTTTAAGTTTTATTTTTGCCTTTTGCTAACTTTTACGTACTTTTGCAAAACTCCGTTGCGTTCCTCCGGGGATTCCGATGCGTATTCCTTGCGGTTTTTGCCGGTAAAGGGAGGGGAGGACGGAACATAATTTAGGAACAAAAAAGAAAGCTTTATGAAACGCCAATGGCTATTGTATAGTGCGGTTTCTCTATTCCTGGTTTTGGGCCATGGCACGATGTCCGCCCAAAAAGTTGATTACTCGGTGGTTTCTGTCCCGGAAGAGTCCGGCACGGAGTTTACCCAAATCTCGCAGCCCACGGATTATGTGTGTATGCCCGAGGTGAAGCGGAGCGGGCGCGGTGTGGGATGGTTCTCCAACCGCATTTTGGACATTTCAGCCGACGGGACGCAAATCGCATACCTTTCTTATCGTAACAACACCACCAACATCTTTATTAAGGACCTGGCCAAGCAAGGCTCTTCCATTCAGAAGACCAATCGCACGGCCGTGTTGGACTTCTCTTATTCGCCCGACGGGAAGCTGATTGTGTTTTCCGAGGCAAGGGGAAAGGACAACCAGGTGTTCCAGACCACGGCGGACCGCGGCTTCGTGTGCCGCCAGATTACCAACGGCAACAAGGACTATTCTCCCATTTATGCCCACGGCATGGGGATGATTTTCTTCGCGCGGCAGGAGAACAACGGCACCAGCATTTGGAGCTACGATGTGAAGAACAACTTCCTGGCCAACTATTCCCAAGGCTTCAATCCCTATCCCGTGAAAGGCGAGAGCGCATTCATTTGTGTCCGTCCCAACGCAGCGGGAAACAGCGAGATTTGGAAAGTCAATTATGAGACCGGTGTGGAAGAATGCATTGTTTCGCAGCCGGGGCGCGACTTCTCTTCGCCTTCCATCTCTCCCGACGGGCAATGGATTTTGTGCGTGGGCAGCAGCAAGATTGAAAGCGGTTCCATCACCTATTATAATACGGACATCTGCGTGTCGCGGCTTGACGGCACGGGCTTCACTCAGCTCACCTATCATGCCGCCGACGACCTGAGTCCCGTGTGGAGCAAGGACGGCCGTTACATCTACTTCGTGTCGCAGCGCGGCAGTGCCGAGGCAAAGGCCAATATATGGCGCATGACGTTCAACTACTGACCAAGAGTTTAACTAACATATTTTATTAACTTTAAAATTTCGACATTATGAGAAAGTTTAAGTGTTTGTTGACTGCGATGCTGTTGGCATGTTCCACGGCATCGTTCGCACAGTTCACCAACGGTGGTGGCGGTGGCGGTGTTTCTTCCGATGTGGAAGCTTGGAAGGGCCTGCGGTTCTCTTACGACAAGACCTTTGTGAATCAAGATTGGGATGACCCAGAAGATGCGGATATGAACGGCTTCTCCCTCGGTTATGTGCAGTCGTTCAAGATAGCCAAGAAATTCCCCATCTTCTTCGAGACCGGGCTTGGTTTGAATTTCGCTCGTCATAGCGACAGCGAAAGTGAGAGTTGGGATGAGTATGGCTATTCGTTTAGCGCAGAAAATAAGTGGTCAACCACGACTTTGGGTCTGACGATTCCTTTGAACTTCGTGTATGGCGTGAAAATCAATGATATGTTGGCCATCAAGCCTTATACGGGTTTCTATCTCCGTGTCAATTTGATGTCCAAGAGTAATAATAAAATGGAGGTCAGCTTTCCAAGCGAATTGCTAGACTATATCGATCCTAGCGATTACGAATGGGATGAGGACGTCAATAACTTCGATGAAGATGAAGTCGGCAAGGATGGAAAATGGAACCGTTGCCAGTTCGGTTGGCAGATTGGTGCCACGCTTGACATTAACAAGTTTAACGTAGGTATCGGCTATGCGCTCGACTTCAACGAAATCGCAGAAAAGGTGAAGACCAGCAAGTTTGCTGTGACTGTCGGATACAATTTCTAAGCATACGCAACGTTAGTATGTAATTAAAATAGGAAGGTTGCCCTGCCGCCATGGCATTGAGGGCAACCTTCTTTTTTGTGCGCGTTCTCTAACAGCCCGGCCGGATGGCAAAAACTGTTTGACCTTGTTTGCCATTCGGATGCCAAAACTGTCCCGCCTCGCAGGGGGACGAGCCCCGAAGGGGCGGGTGGGGGCTCCCGCCCACGGTAGCATCCACAGGATACATTCAGGAGAACCGTATGCAACGGGATGCGTGAAGTCACTCTTGTGCATGCGAAACCCCTCCGCTGCAAGGGAGGGCACTGAAAAAGTCCCCTCTCACGAAGATGTGCTATCGTAATGTAAATAAAAAGACGCATATTTGCTGTAAACGCAATGTCTTATACGCTATCTAGCTTGTTGCCGGTACTTTTACTTGCATTTTGTTAGTGGTATTTTCAAATAGTGGACTTTTTCAGTACCCTCCTGCAAGGCGGAGGAGTTGTCATGTCCTCCGGCTGCCAAATGGCTTTTGATAGAAGTAGTACTGACTTGGCAAAGTAAGATATCTTCTTTGGGCAAGTAAGATATCTTACTTTGCCATCGAAGTATATCTTCTTTTGAGACGGTATGTCTTTTCGGCTCTGTCTGAAAAACCCGTTGCGGAAGACGATGCAGTACTCTTTATGCCCCGATGCATATAACTGACTTTTGCCGCGTGGAATTTGCAATCCCACGCAATGGAGTATCAGGATTTTCAATCCGAAAAAGGCTACCTTTTTTCTTGCATGTGTCAGTGCTAGCTATGTGAAACCCCTCCGGCCCTGCGGGCCACCTCCCCTGCAAGGCGGAGGTGTTTTGCCTCCGGACGGACAAACTCTACTGCCCCATTTTTGCCTTATTTGGTTTTTGTAACATGCGGGAATGCAGTAAAAATGGGCGAATGTTACATTTGCAAAGGATTGTGTAACCTGTCAGAAACCGCATTCCGGCTTTTTGCGCTACTTTTGCAACATGACAAAAACAAATGGCGCGTTTGCCAAAGGGAATTTGAAAAGCGGTGCATCTCTTGGCAAGAGATGCATGATGGACGTAAAACCTTGAATCACAATACAAGAGCGTTGTGCCCGTGCAAAATGTTTGCATGGCATAAGCTATTTTTGCAATAATACTGCAAAAGTTTTTTGCGCGTTTGTGCTCAAAATCAATTTTTTTCTTTTATCTTTGCGAAAAAGTTGCTCTCTTGCCAAGAGATGAACTGTGTGCGGAACAGCTTGGAGGGCAATGGAAAACTGACGCATTTGTTTGCGGAACCAAAGATAAAATAGAAAATCTTGAACCTATGAAAAAGAGATGCCTGGGTTGGTTGTTGTGTTGCTTCCTGTGCGCGAAAACGGAGGCGCAGTTCCCTATTACGTTCACTTCGGACGATGGGTTGTCGAACACCTGCATCCGTTCTTTTACGCAAGATAGTTACCAAAACGTGTGGATTTGCACCCAAAACGGGCTGAACCGTTACGACGGGGCAAAGATGAATGTATATCACCACAAGAATGGGGTCGCCGGCACGTTGAACCACGATAATGTGACTAGTGTGCTCGAACTGCGTCCGGGGACGATGTTGGTGGGCACGGAGTTGGGGGTGCAGTCTTATGAATATGCTACCGACCGTTTCACCGACATTGCCCTGATAGACTTGAAGGGAGATTCGGCGAAGGCGCATGTCGTCTCCATGATGTTCTTGCCAGACAGCATGGTCTATGCCACCACGGCCGGATATGGCCTCTATCGCATGGAGGAGAAAGACGGCAGGATGGCATTCAACCAAGTGGGCGACTTTCCTGTGGCAGGGGAGCCTACGCGGATGATGGGCGACACACGGGGACGCACGTGGGCTATGACGGCGCAAGGCGATGTGTGGGTCATCGACAGGGGCAAGGTGAGCAAAGTGGGAAACTATCCCGGGGCGTTGAAGTTTTGCGAGAGCGTGTCGGGAGTGATTTACCTTGCGGCGCAGACCGGCGGACTTTACCGCTATTCGGAGGACTTCAGGACGTTCCGCAAGGTGGAAGCCAGCCACAATTTGGTGGTGGCTTCGGCCAATCCCATGCCCGATGGCCGCTTGTTGGTGTCCACCGACGGCAACGGGTTGATGATTTATAACGAAGCCACCGGGGAAATGGGGCAGAGCAACATCCGCACATACGAATACAACCTGGCCATTTCCAACGTGAAGGATGCCATCGTGGATGTGCAGGGCAACATTTGGGTGGGCGTTTACTGGAAGGAAGTGTTGGTCATGCCCAACGTGGTGACCAATTTCGAATATGTGGGCCGGCGTTCCGTGCAACGCAACACGCTCGGCACCAATTGTGTGACGACCATCGTGGGCGACGGGCATGGCGACCTTTGGGTGGCCACCGACCACTGTGGAGTATATCATCTTTCGGCCGACGGCACCCGCAGTATTCATTTCAAGCCTGAATTGGTAAAAGGCATGCCTTCCACTGTGATGAGCATCCTGGAGGATTCCGAGGGCACGATGTGGCTTGGTTCTTCTTATTCGGGCGTGGCTTATATGAATAAGGAGACGGGCGAATGCGTCAACATCTCCACCCGTGTGCCGGGAGGGGAGCGCATCCCCAACGCGTATGCTTTGGTGGAGGACGGGCGGCGCAACGTGTGGATCGGCACCATGGGCGACGGCCTTTACCGCTATAATCTCCGCACTCGCGAGTTGCTCCATTACACGCAGATGAGGAACAACACCCTGAATTATCCGTTCCAAATCCTGAACAACACCTACGTGAGGGCACTCATGGTGCATGCCGGAAACCTTTATGTGGGTTCTTCCGATGGTTTGGAGGTGATGGAAATCAAGGACGATGAGTTGCGCCTGAAGGACCGCGTGTTGCTGAAACACGGCATCCGCGACATCAAGGCAGGCAGCGACGGGGTGATTTGGGTGGCCACCACGCAGGGGCTGGTGAGGTGGTCCACCCGCGAAGGGAACATCAAGACTTATTCCATGGACGACGGCCTTCCCAACAATGCAGTCTCCGCCATTGAGCTTTCGGAGGAAGGCGACGTGTGGGTCTCCACCGACGATGGCTTGGCTTGCTTCGACCCCGAAAAGGAGACTTTTGAGAACTACTACATAGAAGATGGCTTGCAAGGCAATGAGTTCAGCGTCGCGGCTTCCTATTCCATGGGCGGAAACCTTTATTTTGGTGGCATCAACGGATTGACATTCTTCCGTCCCGGCAAGGTGGTGGCCTACGAAGGCGAGAATGCGCCGGGCATCCGCGTGGTGGACTTCTTCCTCAACGGGCGTCCTGTGCATGTGGGCGACCGTTCGGGACGCTATGCCATTGTGGACCGTTGGATTTCCGAAGCGGAGGAGGTGGATCTTTCCCACGGCGACCAGTCGTTCAGCATCGAACTTTCCACCATGGACTTCAACGACAGCCGTGCCACCTATTATTATAGTGTCAACGGCGGCGACTGGGAAGCATTGGAGAACGGGCAGAACCGCATATATTTCTCCAACATGGAGCCGGGCACTTACCACATCCGCATGAAGGCCGAGGCCTACGGGAAAAGTTCTGAAGTGCGCGAGCTGGTGGTAGCGGTTCATCCGGCCTGGTATCTCTCGCCGTGGGCCAAGGCGGTCTATGTGCTCTTCGTGGTTTCGCTCTGTTATGTGCTCTTCCTGCAGTGGCGCGAGCGCAACCGTTCGAAACGGATGATTGAGGAACACCGCAAGGCCGAGGAAATCAACGAGGCGCGCATACAGTTCTTCATGAACATCAGCCATGAGATACGCACCCCGATGACGCTTATCATCAGCCCCCTGATGAAGCTGATGAAGCTCGACACCGACGCGCTCCACCAACGCTACTATTCACTGATTTACCAAAACTCCCAGCGCATCCTGCGGCTTGTCAACCAGCTGATGGACGCGCGCAAGATTGAGAAGGGGCAGTTCCGCTTGCGCTACCGCAAGGTGGAGCTGGTGTCTTTCATCGAGAACCTCCACGAGTTGTTCGAAGGGGCGGCCAATACGCGCGGCATCAGCTTCACGTTCCGCCATCCCATGGAGAAGTTCACGGTGTGTCTGGACCCGCAGAACTTCGACAAGGTCGTGATGAATCTCTTGTCGAATGCCTTTAAGTTCACGCCCGACGGGGGAGCGGTGACCATCGAGTTGGAAGATGTGGAGGGACGCGGTAATGTCCGCGACTTTGTCCTCACGGTGACTGATACAGGCATTGGCATTCCCGACGCGTCGAAAGCACATGTCTTTGAGCGTTTCTATGCCGGCAATTGGGGAGGCGACTACGTGGGCACGGGCATCGGGCTGAACCTCACCAAGCTGTTGGTGGAACTCCACCATGGAGACATTCGCATCGAAGACAATCCCACGGGGCAGGGCACACGTTTCATCGTGCGCATGCCGCAGGAACCGCAGCCAGGCGAAGAGGTGGCCGAGGATACTGGCAACAACGGGAAGTCCAACTATTCAGAGCGGTTGGAGGCCGCGCATGCCGCAGATGTCGCGGTGAGCCAGCCTGATGAGAAGGTTTCCGGAAAGCGTCATTACCGTGTGCTCGTGGTGGACGATGAGGTGCCCATCCGGCAATATCTGCGCAGCGAGCTTTCGCCAACCTATTATGTGGCCGAGGCCGGTAATGGCAAGGAGGCATACGACTATCTGATACAGAACGCTGACAAGGTCAACTTGGTGATTAGCGACGTGATGATGCCCCAAGTCGATGGCATTGCGCTGTGCCGCAAGGTGAAGGGCAACTTCAACCTGAGCCATATTCCTGTCGTGTTGCTTACGGCCAAGAGCGAGGATGCCGACCGCTTGGCGGGCTTGTCCGTGGGTGCGGATGCTTATCTCTCCAAGCCTTTCAATATCGATGTGTTGCGCCAGACTGTGGCCACCTTGTTGGAGAACCGCCGCAAGATGCAGGGCAAATTCGGCGTCGTGGCCCATCAGGAGGAGGACATCGACGAGCCGTCCGACATGACTTCGCGCGACGACGTGTTGATGGAGCGTGTCATGAAGATTATCAACGAGAATATGTCCAACCCCGACTTGAGCGTGGAATACATTGCCGACCAGATTGGCATCAGCCGTGTCCATCTCCACCGTCGGCTGAAGCACATGACGAGTGCCACTCCGCGTGACTTCCTCCGCAATGTGCGCCTCACGCAGGCTGCCAAGCTGCTTTCCAAGAAGAACTATGACATCGGCGATGTGAGCGTGGCCGTCGGCTTCCGTTCTTCTGCCACTTTCGCCACTAGCTTCAAGACTTACTTCGGCCTGACGCCTACGGAGTATATGAAGCGTAATCAAGAAAAGGGAGATTGGGGAGAACCGGACAGCGGCGAGAAGAAGGGGGAATAGTTTTTTGGGCACAGTTGCTGATTTTATGGGATTCAACAACAGACGGACATTTTTAAACTCCTCCGCCTTGCAGGGGAGGTGGCTCGAAGAGCCGGAGGGGTTTCCCACCCACGTATCATTCCGCAAGGGAAACAAAAGGGTCGTTACGCCCCCGCAAGGTGAACGGAAGTGTCGTTATGCCCGCGTGGATGTGAGACCCCCTCCGCCCCTTCGGGGCTCGTCCCCCTGCAAGGCGGGACAGTTCATTCTTGCCAGCTTCGAGGACATTCATATCCCATGTGGCAGGGGTGTTGTGAAGCCTGTAGAAGGGCATTCCAAAGGTAGAAAAACATGAAAAGCAAGAGCAAAACGGTAAAAAAGAGCTAAAAAGATACAAAATGTTACATATCCCAAAGTTTATGTTACGTTACATGGGGTGCAGATTCGTACAAAGTCTTTATTTTTGCCACGTGGATATCTAGTATTAACTTTTAATAATATGAGAAAATGGTACAAAGAATCTTAAAGAAGTGTTTGTTTGTGCCACTCTTACTATTTGGAGTGGGGCAAGCACAAGGACAAGATCCTGTTAAACTGGAATTCAATGATGCCGGAGTAGCTACGGTGGATTTGAATGACATCGTGGTGACAGGAACAACTGAGAATGTTACTTGGGATCCGTCGACAGGACAAATCACAAGTACAGGCGGAAATTGGCAGCTGACGCTGTATTTGGACAATGAACGGTTTGCAAATGTGAATACCGTCACAATCGCTACGAACCTTGCGATAGAAGGAACAACCGATTTAATTAGTAATACGGATATTTACCCTACGGGTTCTACAACGCGTGTGGGAGGAGGGTGGTATACTTCCAAGTATAATATTAATTATGCAGATGCTTGGAATGATGACACACATTTTCCTAAATGGACTTATCAACAACTTGCACCGGAAGTAGATCGTATGGTACTTTGTTCGAATGGACAAAGTGGAACAATGACCATCAATTCTATCACGGTTACAAAAAGTGTATTGCGTGGTGGGGCTGAAATATCATTGAGCAGTGACGACTTTAAAAATTGGACATCTCCTTCTGCTGACGCAATGCCTACAGATTCGCGCCCGAACTTTGAGTCTCACATTGGGGGGCAAGTTTCAGGAGGAGCTACTATTTTTGGCGATGGAGGTGTGTATTACTTGAATTATGCTGACCTGTCTAATTATGATGTCTTAAACATTCGGATTACTCCGGGAACACCGTTGAGAGTGTTGTTGAATAGGGTAAGCGATGGCGGTGATTATGTGGAATTAAATCCTGTGGTCGATGACAATGGGTTGGCAACGGTGGATTTGACCCAATACGAATATGTGCATTTGAATGCTATTAAGACGGGATGGGGAGATGTATCTGCAACAGTAGAAAGTATCACCGTAAGTAAAAACGGTGTGGATTATATTTTCTCGGGTGAAGGTGATTTGACAAACACTGCGCAAGAAGCACTTGATGACCCCAATACTATGGTCATTGACGCCACAGGTTTGACAGCTCCTGCGGAGCTTGAATCCGCCAACCCCAACTGCCTGTTCATCGTGAACGATGCTTCGCAGTTGACCAACACGAAGAACGTGGTGGTGAAGGGTGCTGACGGCACATACACCTGCTCCAACCTGGTGCTGACAGCCGGCAAACCGTTCCGCGCACCGTTCGACATCCAAGTGGAGAATGCATACGCAGACTTTAATATAGGTGACAGCGGATGGACAACGTTGATGTTGCCGTTCGATGCCGATTTGGACGACGACGTGTTCTATGCCTACAACGTGGCCATGAACGAAGGCGAAGTGGAATACACGGAAACAGGATTGGTGGAAGCCAACCAACCGATTTTGGTCTATGCAGAAAAAGGAGCATACGAACTTTCGGCCAAGGGCGTGACGATTGCCGCCACTGAAAGTGCAAATCTGACCAATGGCGCATTGACGGGAGTATATACGACCACGGCAAATCCCGCCGATAGTTACGTGCTGCAGACGGCCAACGGAAAGACCACATTCAGCAAGCCCGAAAAGGCTACAAACGTAGCTCCTTTCGCAGCTTACCTGACTGGTGCCGCAGAGGCAGTGGAAATGCCGGAAATCATCTTCCCGGTTGAGCTGACGTTCGACGAGACGGGCAAGGCATACGTTTATCCGGAAGACATGCAGGTGACGGGCATGACGCTCGACACGGAAACAGGCCTGCTGACGAAGGACTACACGGGCAATGCCAAGATTTTTGTCAACCTGGGCAACACGGACCTTTCCGAAGTGGTGGCCATCAAGGTGAACGTGGATGTGGATGGCGAAGGATACACCGACCTCTTCTGGCGTACCAGCATCCGCAGCAAGACGGAAGAAATCAATAATTGGACGGGCGATGGCAAGTATGACATCGACTATACGGACTTCCAGGCCAGCAGCGAGCATGTGGCCAGCATCGAGCTGCAGACCGACTACAACATCATGGGCCAGATGAAGATTACTTCCATCTGCTTCATGAAGACCGAGGATTCCGAAATTGTGGACTTGAAGGATATTCCTTACATGGTGAAGGAAGGCGACGCTTGGAACCAAGGCGACCCCGACTGGGCTTTGAACTGCGACACATCTACGGTCTATGGCCGTGGCAGCACAGTGCCCATGTTCTATGCCGACCTGAGCGAATATGACGAGTTGCGCATCTATCAGACGGCAGGCGACCCCGTGCGCGTGTTCTTCTTCAACGACAAGAGCGACGAGTTCGTGGCTGGCGCTACGCCTGAATCCGACTACTACTTCATGGTGAACACGACTACCGACCCGGCTCTGACCGTAGGCGAGGAATATTCCACCGTGGACCTGAAGGCCATCAAGGAGAAGTTCGGCGCGGCCAAGCTGATTGCCATCAAGGCTTCCGCCTTCGACACGAAGGCCAACGTGTCGCAGCTCGCTGTAGTGAAGTATCCGGAAGTGATTGACCCGGACGCTCCGTTCGAACTGACGTTCGATGAAGAGGGCAAGGCTTACATCTATCCGAACATCATGACCGCAAGCGGCGAGCTGAGCATCGACCCGCAGACGGGCATCGTGACGAAGAACTACACCGGTAACGGTAGCTTGCATATCGACTTGGGTGATGTGGACCTCACAGAAGTGACACGCATCGAAGTCAATGTGGACGTGGCCGACGAGAACGGTTACAACGACCTGATGTGGCGCACCATCGTGCGGAACCAGACGGAAGACATCTACGCATGGACGGGCAACTCGAAGTATGACATCAATTATACGCAGAGCGACTTCCAGGAACGTAGCGAGCACATCGCAGGCATCGAACTGCAGGCCGACTACAACCGTTTGGGCGACATGAAGATCAACTACATCTGCCTCATCAAGGGCGAACCCGCACCGGAAGTGGTAGAAACAGACTTGCAGACAATTCCTTACTTGGTATTGGATCAGGCTACTGGCGAATGGAATGAAGGAAAGCCGACATGGAATGTGGGCAATGGCGAGCAGAACACGATTTACGGTAACGGTACCACTGTGCCTCTCTATTATGCCGACCTCGACGGATATGAAGAGTTGCGCATTTACCAGACCACTGGTGATCCTGTCCGTGTGTTCTTCTTCAATGAGAACAGCGATGAGTATGAAGCCGGCATGGACCAGAACGGTTACTTCCAAACGGTATATGCCGTGGCAGACCCGCTCAACGACTACCTGACCGTTGACCTGAAGGCCATCAAGGAACAGTATGGCTTCGTGAAGCTGATTGCCATCAAGGCTTCTGCTTACGACACGAACGCTACGGTGACGAAGATTACGGTGACCAAGACGGAAGGCGGCAGCGAAGAACCGGAAGAACCGGAATATGAAGCAAGCGACCTCCACACCGTTCCTTATATGGTGAAGGGTGCTGACGGCACTTGGGCTGAAGGCACACCCGACTGGAATGTAGGGCTGAGTGATCAGGGTACGATTTATGGTAGCGGTGACTCTAACCCCATCCGTTATGCTGACTTGAGCGAATACGACGAACTGCGCATCTATCAGACCGCCGGTGATCCCGTACGCTTGTTCTTCTTCAACGACAAGAGCGATGAATATGTGGAAGGTGAAACCACTGGCTACTACGAGACCGTATATGCTGTGGCGGTTGAAGGCGAAGACTATCTCATTGTCGATTTGAATACCATCAAGGAGGAGTTTGGCTTCGTGAAGCTGATTGGCATCAAGGCTTCGTCTTGGAATACCACTGCCACGGTATCGCAACTCACGCTGATTAAGTATGCTGGCGGCAGCGAAGAGCCGGAAGAACCGCAAGGTCCGGTTGAACTGACGTTCGACGAAGAAGGCAAGGCTTACATCTATCCGGCAGACATGCAGGTAGAAGGCATGACAATCGACCGCGAGACAGGCGTGTTGACCAAGGCTGAGGCTGGAAATGCCAACATCCTGATTGACTTGGGCGATGTGGATCTCTCTGACGTGACACGCATTGACGTGAACGTGGATGTGACGAGCGAAGGTTACACAGACTTGTTCTGGCGTACAATCATTCGGAACCAGACAGAGGACATCAACGCTTGGTACACTTCGAAGTATGGCATTGACTATACCGCCGGTGACTACCAGAGCCGCAGCGAAAACATCAAGGACATCCTGATGGAGACTGTTTATGAGACCGTGGGCACGATGAAGATCAACTACATCTGCATCACGAAGGACATGGGCGGTGTTGGTATCAATTCAGTTTCGGAAGCTGCCGAAGCGAAGGTCGTAGGCATCTATGACATGTCCGGCCGCCGGATGGATAGCTTGACGAAGGGCATCAACATCGTGAAGCTGTCAGACGGTACCACGAAGAAGGTTTTGGTGAAGTAAACCGATAAAGCGGTTTAAGTTTTAGGAGGCGCGCCGGGATTTCCCGGCGCGCTTTTTTAGTATGACGGGCTAATCGGTTGCCCGATGATACAATTTCAAAAGATTATGTTACGCTGCGAAAAAGGGGAAGCCTTTAAAAGGATTATTTTTGCAAGGAGATTATTTTAAAAGATTAAGAACATGAAACACCTATTGAAATCGCTCGTCATGGGCGCGGCCTTCCTACTGGCCGCCGTGCCGCTACGTGCACAGTATGGCGAGATGCCACCGCTGCATGTGGATGGCAAATACCTGAAAGACCCGCATGGGAACATCGTGAACCTGCATGGCGTGATGGACACGCCGAATCCTTACTTCAACAACTACCGTTGGGGGAACTCTTGTGAGACATCGGGCGACATCCTGAAATGCAGTGAGTATTTTGACAAGCTCTTTGCGGCACTGACCGACACAACCCAGGGAGCGTGGTGCAACATCTTCCGCTTGCATCTGGATCCTTGTTGGACAAACGACCCCGACCTGCCCATCCAGGGGACGGAAACAGGAGAAGCCAACATCAGCCGCTTCAGCAGGGTGCGACTGAACAGATATTTGCGCTCGCTCTTTGTCCCTTTGGCCGAATCGGCTATGGAACATGGGCTTTATGTGGTGATGCGTCCGCCCGGCGTGTGTCCCGGCACCATTCAAGTGGGCGGGGAATATCAAAAATACTTGATGGACGTGTGGGATGCCGTCAGTTCGTATTCCAAAGTGAAAGAATACAGCGGGCAACTCTTCATAGAGTTGGCCAACGAGCCGGTGACCGTCCTTGACGAGAACGGTGAAGACACACCCGAGGCGTTGCATGACTTCTTCCAACCCATTGTTGATATGATTCGTGCCAACGGTTACACGGGCGTTATTTGGGTGCCCGGTTCGGGATGGCAGGCCAACTACAAGAATTATGCCTCGCATCCCATCACGGGGTATAACATCGGCTATGCCGTGCATGCTTATGTGGGCTGGTATAACTGCAGCGACGAGACGGCCACACCGGAACGTTTCATTGAGGAGTTTGGCAAGTCCGTGCCGGTGGTGGAGACCAATCCCATCTTGGTGACGGAGGTGGACTGGAGTCCCGAAAGCGACAGCAACGGCCACTATAATGAGCACGGCGAGTGGGTGCCTGGCAACATGGGCACCTGGGCCACCGGCACGACTTCGGGCTGGGGCAACTCATTCAAGGCGATGAAAGACCACTATGGCAACGTGGGCATGACGCTGACGGGCACGGCCGACTACATCGACATTGACATCCTCATGGAAACCGGACAGGTGGTGCCCGCTTTTGGCGGGGAACCTGAGGCTTGCGCACAGGCCTGCTTTGACTGGTATGCCGACTATGCCCAAGTGAACGTGCCCCGTGCCGACTTCACCTATCGCAGGTCGTCCGACAACGGGAAGGGATCCTTTGTCAATCCGATTATCCACGCCGACTTTCCTGACCCGGACGTAATCCGCGTGGATGACACCTACTATTTGGTGACCACGACCATGTATTTCTTCCCCGGCGCGACCATCCTGAAGTCGAAAGACCTGGTGAACTGGGAATATTGTGCCAACCCGTTGCAGCAGATTTCCAATTCGGATGCCTATAACCTGGCGAACGGATGGAACCATTATGCCGGGGGGCAGTGGGCACCCAGCTTGCGTTACCGCGACGGCAAGTTCTACTTGCATTTCGTGGCTTTCGACCACGAAGAGGTGCAGGACGGCGGCGGCTTCCTGCTGACCGCCACCGACCCGGAAGGCAAGTGGGAGATGCAGGAGATGGAAGGCTTCTACTATGACGCGGGCTTGCTCTTCGATGGCGAAGACACGTATATCGCTCATGGCATAGACGAAATCAGCGTGACGCAGTTGGACGAAGACTTCAAAGCCGTGCGCACGGAAAAGGTTATCACCGTGGGGAACGGTTGCGAAGGCAGCCATTTCTATCACATCGGCGACTACTATTATATCTATGCCACTTACGGCGGCACGGAAGGCAGCCAGACCATTTTCCGTTCGACCTCACCGTTCGGCCCTTACGAGGAACACGAAGGACGGATATTCGAGAAACAGCACATCCATCAGGGCGGACTAGTGGAGACGCAGACCGGCGAATGGTGGACTATCCTGTTCAAAGATGCGGGCACGGTGGGACGTGTGCCTTTCTTGGAACCCGTGGAATGGGTGGACGGTTGGCCGGTTATCGGAAAGGACGGCATTGACGTGAGCCAGGGCGGCTCATCCTACAAGAAACCCGATGTGGGGCAAGCTTTCCCCGTGACCTATCTGCCCACGAACGACACATTCACAGACCCGGCATTGGGTTTGCAATGGCAGTGGAACCATAATCCCGACAATGCCGGCTGGTCGCTCTTCGCACGTCCGGGTTGGTTGCGGTTGAACACCGTTTCGGTGACCGACGACCTGAAACAGGCTCGCAACATGTTGACGCAACGCATCTTTGCTTATGAAAACGAAGGTGCTGATGCGGGTAGCTATCGTGATTCTTATGGTACGGCGCGGATTGACCTCTCGGGCATGCAGGAAGGCGATGTCTGCGGGCTGTGCGTGTTCCAAGACCCATACGGCTACATCGGTGTGAAGATGGAAGGCGGACAGCGCAAGCTGGTGTATTACCGCAGTGCGTATGCTGATGGTACAGTAGCTGCGGAGACGGTGGAAGGCGACGTGGTTGCCGGTCCTGAAATCTACTTGCGTGCCGTGGTCAATTTCGGCACCAACAAGGCACAGTTCTATTATAGCACGGACAACAAGACTTATGCACCCTTCGGCAACGAATGGACCATGCGCTACACGCTGGAGGTGTTCACGGGCAACCGTTTCGGGCTGTTCAATTTTGCCACGGAAGCGACAGGCGGATATGTGGACATCGACTGGTTCTCTACCGAGCCGGACTTCAGCGAGGAGAAGTATTATGCAGAAGGAACGCTGCAGACCTTCACGGAGGATGACCTCACGATGGTGTCGCTGACTGTGCCCGATGCTGAAGTGAACCTGTTGCCGGGCGAACGCTACACCTTGGACGTGACGGCTACATTCCGCTCCGAACGCACGGAAAATGTGTCGGCTACCTGTCAATACGAGTTTTCGAATCCGGGCGTGGTGTCTGTACAAAACGGTTTCCTGACAGGGCTGGTCGATGGAGAGACGGACGTAACGGTGTCTTACACCGATTTCATGGGTAACACCATGAGTGAGACATTCACCGTGACGGTGGCAACCTTCCCGCTGACCAATGAAGGCTTCAATCCTTCCATTTGGGAGACCGGTACGTTTGATGAAAGCACGGGTTGCTTCGTCACGGGACAGTATGGCTTCAGCGGATGGCAGTACAGCTCGGGCATCGACCTCTCGGCTTACAACTATATCGTGGTGCGGTTGAAGCAATCGACCAACTGCGGGCTTTCGTTCCGCCTCTACGATAATTCCAGTTATTGGAGCACTCCGTATATGTGCGACATGGGTTCCAAGACGGAAATTGTCGTTGACCTGAAGAACATGGTGAAGGAGGACGGCACGAAGTGCGACCCGTCGCACATCTACATTGCCGGTTTTTGGACCTATGGCGGCACTCCGGTCTATCTTAAGGAAGTGTTCCTGAGCAACGACGGGAAGACACCGGTGGAACCGACCGGCGTGGAAGAAACCTTGGCCGATGGCGATGCGGAAGTGGTATCGGTGGAATACTATTCACTTTCCGGCCAGATGTTCGCGGCTCCGCAACGCGGTTTGAACATTGTGAAACGCACTTTGTCCGATGGGCGCGTGGTGGTGAAGAAAGAAATGTATCGGTAAATGATATAGTATAGAGGTTGCCGGGCCGCCAGGCAGGAAGTTTTTCCCTGCGGGCGGCCCGGCTTGTGTTTGCTGTTCTCCGTAGTGTCTCAACAAACTCGTAGGTGAATTTCTAAACTTACGGATATTGGGATAATAGCGGCGCAGTAGAAATTTAGGGGGGGTATAGTCAAAAAGAAAATGGTTTGCGGATTATATACACAAACGGAAATTGAGAGTTAGAAGTGATTCCAACTCTTTTTTTGTGTGGTTTTTGGGAATAATGTCCAAAGATGAAAGTTTCAAGCGTTTGAAACTGTGTGTTCCGGGCGTTTGAAACTGTGTGTTCCGGGCTTTGAAACTGTGTGTTCCGGGCTTTGAAACTGTGTGTTCCAGACCTTGAAACTGTGTGTTTCAGGCTCTGAAACTTTCATGCTGTGGGGCGGGGGAGCCATAATAGCGGAATTCATTTTTCTCTTTCTTTTTGTTTTCCGTCGGGGAAAAGGGGGCGGAAAGTCCTGCAATGATACATTATCCAAAATATGTGTTACAAATCCAAAAGCCGGAATGGCCGATTTCTTGTATTTTTGTAGCAATTTGGATTAATAATGAAATAGCACTCCGGAATATGAAAAGAAACTTTTTGAGAAGCATCGCTTTGGTGTGGGCTTGCGTGGGCATGGCGGGCGGACTCTGCGCCATTGAGACAGACTATGTGACGTTCTCCCCGTGCGACGGGGCGTTTTGCTTGTCCGCTTCGGGGCGTTCTGCCAATGTGTATGTGGACGAAAATGATTTTCCGGCCGTGCGCCATTTGGGAAAGGAGATGAAATGACGGACTTTTTAAAATGTATTATATGATGAAACAGCATTTAGTGAAGCGGCAGATGGTGTGGGCTTGCGCCCTGCTCGCTGCCATGACGTGGCAGAATGGCATGTCGGAAGTGTATGCCCAAGAGGCACAGAGTTCCATGTATAACATACCGATGGCCGAATATCCCAAAGTGGACGCACAAGGCCGGGCGATATTCCAACTGAAAGCCCCCGAGGCACAGTCGGTGGTGGCCGACATCTGCGGGAAGAAGTATCCGATGCAGAAAAATGCCGAAGGCGTGTGGACGGTGACGACCGATCCGTTGGTGGTGGGCTTCCATTATTATTTCTTTTTGGTGGACGGAGTGCAAGTGACCGATCCGGCCTCGGATTGTTTCTATGGTTGCGGGCGCATGTCGAGCGGCATAGAGATTCCGGAAAAACCTGAGGACGCGGCCTATTATACCTATAACAAGGATATTGCCCATGGGCAAGTGCGTGAGTGCCAATATTATTCTTCTGTGGAAGGAAAGGTGCGCCGTTGCTATGTTTATACTCCGGCGGAATATGAGACGGCAACGGATAAGAAATATCCCGTGCTCTACCTGCAGCACGGCATGGGCGAGGACGAACGTGGCTGGCATCAGCAAGGACACATGGCCAACATCATGGACGGACAAATTGCGTCAGGTAAATGCAAGCCGATGATTGTGGTGATGGACAATGGCAACTGTAGCTACATTCATGGAGCCAGGCGCGGCGAGAGCCGTGATGCTTTCGGGGCTTCGTTCACTGACGTGTTGCTGAAAGACATCATTCCTTACGTGGAAAAGACGTTCCGCGTGAAGACCGACCGCGACAGCCGTGCCATGGCCGGATTGTCATGGGGCGGGCACCAAACGTTCCAAGTGACATTGCACAACTTGGACAAGTTTTCTCATATCGGTGCGTTCAGCGGTGCTATTTTCTTGCGTCCGGGGCAGGACATCAAGGAAGCATACGATGGTGTGTTTGCCGATGCGGACAAGTTCAACAGCCAGGTGCATGCCCTTTTCCTTGGGCAGGGCACGGAAGAAGGCATGGGTAGCGACCGCCTGAGCAAGATGCTCACCGAGGCCGGCATCAAGAATACCTATTATGCGTCGCCGGGAACGCACCATGAATGGCTGACGTGGCGGCGTTGCCTGAACCAGTTCCTCCCGTTGTTGTTTAATGAATAAAATACGAAAAGAGATGAAAAAAGGATTAATGGTTTTATCCTTGGGGTTGCTGGCCGCTTCGATGCAGGCGCAGAACCCTATTGTGCAGACGATGTACACCGCCGATCCGGCACCGATGGTGTCCGGCGACCGGCTTTTCCTTTATACCAGTCATGACGAGGACGCTTCGACGTGGTTCGTGATGAACGATTGGAAACTTTATTCCACTACTGACATGGTGAACTGGACAGACCACGGCGTGGTGCTTTCCCTCAAAACGTTTGATTGGGCAAAGAGCGATGCGTGGGCCATGCAGTGCGTGGAGCGCGACGGCAAGTATTATGCCTACGTCCCGGTGACGATGAAAAAGGGCGGCGGAGCCATTGGCGTGGCCGTGGCCGACAGCCCTTACGGGCCTTTCTACGACCCATTGGGCAAGCCGTTGGTGAGCAGCGGACGGGGAGACATCGACCCGACTGTGATGATTGACGACGACGGGCAGGCCTACTTGTATTGGGGCAATCCGTTCTGTTATTATGTGAAACTGAACGAAGACATGATTTCCTACTCGGGCGACATCGTGCGTGTGCCCATGACGGAAGAGGCATTCGGCAAGCGCGAGGGCAACGTGGCCGAACGTCCGACGCGATACGAGGAAGGCCCGTGGCTTTATAAACACAATGATTGGTATTACCTCTTGTGGGCAGGCGGCCCGATTTCGGAGCATCTGGGTTATTCCATGAGTAAGAGTCCCACCGGACCTTGGAAGTATGCCGGTGTGCTGATGCCTACTGAAGGCCGGAGCTTCACCAACCATCCGGGCATCGTGGACTACAAAGGCGGCGCTTACCTGTTCTACCATAACGGCGCGCTGCCCGGAGGTTCGGGCTTTACCCGTTCGGTTGCGGTGGAAAAAGCCGAGTTCAATTCCGATGGTACGATTAAGCCCATGAAGATGACGGAAGGCATTCAAAAAGGCTTGGAAACGTTGAACCCCTACCGCAAGACGGAAGCCGAGACCATGGCTTTCTCCGAAGGCATGAAGGCGGATCAGAACGAGGAAGTGGGCGTGTATGTCAACGCCATGAAGGACGGTGCCTATATCAAGGTGCGCGATGTGGATTTCCGCAAAGCGGGGGCGGCGAAGGTTACGGCCCGTGTGGGCACCACCCACAACGGCGGGGTCACGTTGGAAGTGCGGACTGACAGTCCGGAAGGCCCGCTGTTGGCCACGCTCAAAGTGCCTTTGACCGGATGGGATGACCGTTGGGCAGTGGTGACAGCCGATGTGGCCAAGGTGAGCGGGGTGCACGACCTGTATTTCGTCTGCAAGGGCAACAAGCCCGGCCGGGTGATGTATTTCGATTATTGGATGTTCAGTCCCGCCAATGCTGATTGACACCTTATATATTATTAATACCTATATATAATAATGAAGAAGAATCTTTTGACGTTGGCTTTGCTGTGTGCGGGGAGTGTTTCGGCACAAAATCCCATCATACAGACCCATTACACCGCCGATCCTGCGCCTGTGGTCTATAACGACACGTTGTTCCTCTATGTAGGATGCGACGAGGATGATGCGCCGCACAATGCCTACCTGATGCGTGAATACCGTCTCTATACGACCACCGACATGGTGAATTGGACCGACCATGGGGCGGTACTCCGCACGAGTGCCTTCGCGTGGTCGGCAGGCGATGCCAGCGCTGCACAATGTATCGAACGAGGCGGGAAATATTATTTCTACATATCTTCACAGAACAAGGTGAAGCCCGGTTCCTCCATCGGCGTGGCCGTGGCCGATAGTCCTTACGGGCCGTTCCGTGATGCGCTGGGACACGGGTTGGTGACTAATGACATGACCACATTTGCCAAACATTCGTGGGACGACTTGGATCCTACCGTAGCCATTGACAGTGACGGGCAAGCTTGGCTCTACTGGGGTAACGGTGTGTGTTACAAGGCCAAGTTGAACCGTGACATGGTGTCGCTCGCCAGTGATATCGAGGCCATGGACAAGAACGATAAGGCGATTTTCCATGAGTCTTTCACGGAAGCCCCGTGGGTGTATGAACGTGGCGGGCATTGCTACATGATTTATGCTTCCAAGTTTCCGGAGTCTATCCATTATTCCATGGCGGAGTCTATGGCCGGTCCTTGGAAGGCGGCAGGCGTAGTCATGCCGTTGGAGCGCGGAAGCAACACCAACCATCCGGGTATCACGGACTATAAAGGCCATTCTTATTTCTTCTACCATAACGATGCCTTGCCAGGCGGGCATAGTTATTGCCGTTCGGTGTGTGTGGAAGAGTTCCGGTATAATGCGGACGGGACGATTCCCGAATTGCACATGACGGATGCGGGGATACGGAAAGGCGTAGGCACGTTGAATCCATATAGGCGTGTGGAGGCTGAGACCATGGCCTGGTCGAAGGGCGTGACTACGGAGGCTTCTGCTGTACGCGGTCTGTATGTATGCGGCATTCATGATGGCGATTATGTCAAACTGCGTGATGTGGATTTTGGTACTGCTGGCACAGTGCGTTTCACGGCAGCCGCTTCCAGCCGTTACCATGGCGGGGAGATAGAGTTGCGGGCCGACAGCCTGGCAGGCGAAGTGCTAGGCACGCTCCGTGTGTCCTATACCGGCGAGTGGGAGAACTGGCAGGAGTTCACGGCCAACGTGAAATCCATTGGCGGCGTACACGACCTGTATTTGCTGTTCAAGGGGAAGAAACCCCATGAGCTGTTCTATCTCGATTATTGGAAAATGGAAAAATAAGTCAAATACCTTAAAAGCATTTTTGTATGGATAAGAAAAAGATATTCAAGTTGTCGCTGGCGTTGTCCCTCGCACTTTCCCATGCGTCCCTGATGAATGCGGCCGAACCGGCCCAGCAAGTGAAGGACAGCGAGGCGGCGACTTTTACCAATCCCGTGTTGTGGGCGGATTTGCCCGACCCGGACGTGATTCGCGTGGGCGATTACTTTTACATGATGAGCACGACGATGCACCTGATGCCCGGTGCACCTGTAATGCGTTCCAAAGACTTGATAAACTGGGAACTGACTGGTTATGTCTTCGACAAACTGCACGAAACACCAAAGTACGACATGGAGGACGGCACGGTGTATGGCCGCGGGCAATGGGCCACGTCGCTCCGTTACCACGATGGCAAGTTCTACGTGCTGTTCTCGCCGAACGACCAGCCTTTCCGTTCTTTCATTTATACGACGGAAGACCCGATGAAAGGTTGGACTTTGCACAGCCGGATGAAGCATTTCCACGATTCTTCGTTGTTCTTCGATGACGACGGGCGGGTGTATGTGTTTTCCGGCACAGGAGAACTGACGGAGCTGAATCCGGACTTAAGCGGTGTGAAGGAAGGCGGTGTGAGCATGAAGCTCAACGTGCGCGATGCCGAGGAGACCGGGTTGCTGGAAGGCAGCCGTGTCCTGAAACACGACGGGAAGTATTACTTGCTGATGATTTCGTGGCCGAATGGCGAGAAGCGCCGCCAAGTTTGCTACCGCGCCGACAAGATTACCGGTCCCTATGAGAAAAAAGTTATCCTTTGTTCCGACTATGGAGGCTTTCCTTATGTGGGACAGGGTACTATCGTGGACGATGCGCAGGGCAACTGGTATGGTTGGATTTTCCAGGACCGTGGGGCTGTAGGTCGTGTGCCGACACTTTCCCCGTGTCATTGGGTGGATGGTTGGCCGATGATTGGTGATGCCGAAGGTCGTGTGCCAACTACGATGACATTGCCTTGGAAGGCAGACAAGAAGATTCCTTTGGTGGTGAGCGATGAATTCAGCAAAGGCAAGATGAAGCTTAACTGGCAATGGAACCACAATCCGATTGATGATGCTTACACGCTGACGGAACGCAAAGGTTTCCTGCGCTTGAAAACCAACAAAGTGGTGAAGAGCATTTATGAAGCCCGCAACACGTTGACACAACGTATGGAGGGGCCGGAATGCAGTGGCGTGATTGCCATGGACGTGAGCCACATGCAAGATGGCGACCGTGCGGGGCTTTCGGCGTTCAATGGTCATTCGGGAATCTTGGAAGTGGCGCGCGAAGGCGATGCGTTAACCCTTTCGATGAAAGCGGAAGAAGTGTCATTGGATAATAAGGACAAGCGAGTGACGGACGTGAAGAGCGAAGTCCGTGGTTCCGTTGATTTGGGCGACACGAAAACCGTTTATCTACGCGTGGACGGTAATTTCCGTCGTGGAAAAGATATTGCCACGTTCTACTACAGCCTGGACGGGAAGGACTGGAAGCAATTGGGCACGGATTTCAAGATGCGTTTCGATTTCCGCAGGTTCTTCATGGGGACGAAGTTCGGCATCTTCAATTATGCTACCAAGGCGGCCGGCGGCTATGTGGACGTGGACTATTTTAGGTATTCGAAGAAAGATGCCTGAAAGGCTGCAATATGATGTATCGTAATGTTTAAAAAGAGAAGGAGATAAGAAGAAATGAAGAAATTTGCATTAGCACTGTTATTGATGTGCATGGCCGGCGGGGCAATGGCGCAGTCTGCGTCCAAACCCGACCCCAATTTTTATGTGTATCTCTGCTTTGGGCAGTCGAACATGGAGGGCAATGCCCGGATTGAGATTCAGGACTTGCATGGAGTTGATAACCGTTACTTGATGATGGCGGCAGTGGACGATCCGCAGCGTAAGCGCGAGAAGGGACATTGGTACACTGCCGTGCCGCCGCTTTGCCGTCCCAACACGGGATTGACTCCGGTGGATTATTTCGGTCGGACATTGGTGGCCACTTTGCCGAAGAACGTCCGTGTGGGGGTCATCAATGTGGCCATAGGTGGTTGCCACATTGAGACGTTCATGAAGGACAGCATCGCCAATTATGTGGCACACCGTGCACCGGGATGGATGAAGGGAGCGTTGCAGGCGTATGACAACAATCCGTATGAGCGTCTGGTCGAACTGGGTCGTCTCGCCCAAAAAGATGGTGTAATCAAGGGTGTCCTGATTCATCAGGGCGAGTCCAACACGGGCGACCGCACGTGGCCGGAAAAGGTGAAAGCTGTGTATGAGGATTTGTTGGAAGACCTCAACTTGAAAGCCGAGGACGTGCCTTTGCTAGCAGGCGAAGTGGTGAATGGAGACCAGGGTGGCACCTGTGCATCAATGAATCCCATCATCCAAACCCTTCCGCAAGTGATTCCGACGGCCGATGTGGTTTCTTCCGCCGGTTGCACCTGTGGCATAGACTCGCTGCATTTTGATGCGGCAGGTTACCGTGAGTTGGGTCGCCGCTATGCGGAAAAGATGTTGCTCCAAATCGGGAAACAAATGAAATAGTCCCGACGGCTCTTGCCCTGTCATGCCGGTTCGCGACAGGACGGGAAAAGCCGTCTGTGGGAGGGATTGCCAGTCCCAGGTGGCGAGGGTGTATCAAAACCTGCGAGAAGCAACTGCTCCGCCTTGTAGGGGAGCTGGCCCAACGGGCCTGAGGGGTTTCACATCCACGGGCACACTCATAAAGTATGTCTTTGTAGACGTGAGACCCCTCCGTCGCTTCGCGCCACCTCCCCTACAAGGCGGAGGAGTTTATTTTGCTACGCCTCATCGGGGACGGAAAGGAATGGTGATTTGCCATATCCTTTTTCCTGTGGGGCGAGGGAGATTTCCAATAGTAATTTACCATCAAACAAATTGCATGAATATCATGAAGAATACTTTATTATGGGCGTTGTCGGCAGCTTTATGCCTGCCGCTGGCCAGCGCATCGGCGCAAGAGAACATACAAGTGGGTAACACTACCCGTAACATGATTACTTACGTGCCCGAGGGACTTCCGGCCTACAATGCGCCGTTGGTCATTTCCTTGCACGGCATGGGGCAGGATGCCAACTATCAGCGCAACACGAACTCCAAATGGGATGCGGTGGCCGACACGGCCAAGTTCGTGATGGTTTATCCTAACGGCAACAATAAGTCATGGGATATTGGCGGAGACACGGACATCCGTTTCATCGAGACGATTATCGACACCATGTATAACCGCTACCACATCAATCGCAACCGTGTTTATCTTTCGGGCTTTTCCATGGGCGGCATGATGACCTACCATGCCATGTCGAGGCTGAGCGACAAGATTGCGGCTTTCGGGCCGGTGAGCGGCATTCCGGTGGACTACCGCGAACCTTCGGGGTCGCGGGCGGTGCCCATCATCCATGCGCATGGGACTGCGGATAATGTGGTCTATTACAATGGCGACCCCAATCATGTCGCGGGCGGCTATGGCAGCATTCCCGAATACGTGAAGAAATGGGCGAAGTTCGATGGTTGCGATGTGGATAATCCTACGGTCATCAAGCCTTATCCTTCAAACAAACCGGGTTCTGCGGCCACTTACACTAAATATTCCGGTGGGAAAAACGGGGTGGAGGTCGTGTTGATGTCCATTGAAGGAAAAGGACATTGGCAGTCCGAGGACGCGGCCAGTGTGATTACCTCGCAGGAGATTTGGAACTTCTGCAAGCGTTTCTCGTTGGGACCGGAGCCTCCTGTGCCACCGATATTGACATCTGCCGACCCCGAAGACCGGTCTTTTGACTTGCCGGCAAGCACACAGGAATTTGTGTTCACTTTCGACAAGGCCGTCGATTGCGGACAGGTGACCGCGGAACTTGCCGGCGATGGAGGGACATATCCCCTCCAGTTAGCGGAAACCGGATTTTCTGAGACTTTGACTTTCAGTTTGCCGGAGGGAGAGAATGTGCCCGATGGCGATTATACGTTGAGCTTGCGTAATATCGTGGGCGAGAACGAAGCCAAGGCCGAGACTTATACTTATCATTACACTTTGGGCCTGACAGAAGTGGGGCTGGAGATAGACATTGACACGTTGTTGTTGCCCGACTGGGCGGCGGAGCAGTCCACGGTGGGTGAAGGCATCCCCACGGGATGGAAGCGAGTGAACAGCCGTGCGGACGGTTCGAAGGACGAGCAGGGTTCCGGCGCGGCGAATGTGGCCGGTGCGCGGTTGAAGTATTTTCCTGCGGGTGGTGATTTCGTTTCCGGCTTCTACCTGAGTGCGCGGGATTATGATGTGTGCCGTTTCACGTATGGTGATTATGAGGATTATCGCTTGCACCTTGTGCCTGGGCGCTACAAGCTTTCATTCCGTTCTGTGTATTGGAGCGCGGGTTCTGAGACAGGAAGTGCCACTTTCAGCGCGACTGTCACGGGCATCAGTTCCGGCGCGGTGGCATTTTCGGGCAGTTCGCTTCCGTCTTCCGGTTGCATGAACGAAGTATCGACCACGGCGGTTTCCGGTTCCTACCTCCACGAATATACGTTCGAAGTGACTGCAGAAGATGACTACCGCCTGGAGTTCAATATGTCCCAAGGTTGGAGCTCCGTGATAATTGGCGCGGTGAAACTGACCACGGAGGCTTCTGTGGCCGATGTGTATAAGGGCGGTTTTCTTCGTGCCATGCACGAGGCACAGATTGTTTACGACGGGACGTCCGGCGAACGTTATGCCGCTTCGAAAGACTTGCGCGACGTGCTCGGCGAACTGTTGGAGCGGTATGACGGTTTCGCTTCCACTTCGCCTTCCAGGTATGAAGTGGTGACGGATTCCATCGTGGCGGCCACGGAGCCTTTGGCTTTGCGTAAGGAAAATGTGGACTATTTTAGCGATGTCTATACGCTGTCGCTGGAAGTCCTTGCGGAATGCCAAGGCAATCCCGCTTATGAACAGACTTCGGCCTACGAGAGGTTGCTTAATGCTGTGGACATGTATTCCGAGGAGCGCATGGACATGACGGATGACGACCTTCTTGTCCGTGCGACGCAGGAGTTGTGGGATGCCGTGGAAATGTTGCGTGAGGTGATATCGGGCGTTTCCGGAACGTTGTATGATGGTGTTCCCGCATCGGTGGAATATTTCACGCTTGATGGCAAACCGGCCAATGCCATGTCGAAGGGTGTGGTCATCGTGAAGGAACGTGACGCGGCAGGAAATGTCCGGACGTGGAAAAGAATCAATGATTAAATGTAGTATCAGTTTAAAGCACATGAATATTATGAAGAAGACCTTTTTATGGATGTTTGCGGTAACTTTGTGCTTGCCGTTGACCAACATATCGGCACAAGAGACTATTCAAGTGGGTAATACTACCCGTAACATGATTACTTATGTGCCCGAGGGATTGCCAGCTTACAATGCACCGTTGGTCATTTCATTGCACGGCTATAATCAGGATGCCAATTATCAACGCACGAATACCAAATGGAATGCGGTGGCCGACACGGCCAAGTTCGTGATGGTTTATCCTAACGGCAACAATAAGTCATGGGATATTGGCGGCGACACAGATACCCGTTTTATTGAGGCGATTATTGATACGATGTATAGTCGTTACCACATCAACCGTAATCGAGTATATTTGTCCGGTTTTTCCATGGGAGGGATGATGACCTACCATGCCATGTCAAGGTTGAGCGATAAGATTGCGGCCTTCGGTCCGGTAAGTGGTATTCCCTTGGACGGGCGTGAACCTTCCGGTTCGCGTCCTGTTCCTATTATTCATACACATGGTACGGCTGACAATTACGGAAATGTTCCGGGGTATGTGAAGAAATGGGCGAAGTTTGATGGTTGCGATGTGGATAATCCCACGGTCATCAAACCTTATCCGTCCAACAAACCGGGTTCTGCGGCCACTTACACTAAATATTCCGGAGGAAAAGACGGAGTGGAGGTCGTGCTGATGTCAATTGAAGGGAAAGGACATTGGCAGTCTGAAGATGTAAATAGTGTGTTTACTTCGCAAGAAATCTGGGATTTCTGTAAACGCTATTCACTTGGTCCAGAAGAACCTGTACCACCGATATTGACCTCAGCCGACCCCGAAGACCGGTCTTTTGACTTGCCGGCAAGCACACAGGAATTTGTGTTCACTTTCGACAAGGCCGTCGATTGCGGACAGGTGACCGCGGAACTTGCCGGCGATGGAGGGACATATCCCCTCCAGTTAGCGGAAACCGGATTTTCTGAGACTTTGACTTTCAGTTTGCCGGAGGGAGAGAATGTGCCCGATGGCGATTATACGTTGAGCTTGCGTAATATCGTGGGCGAGAACGAAGCCAAGGCCGAGACTTATACTTATCATTACACTTTGGGCCTGACAGAAGTGGGGCTGGAGATAGACATTGACACGTTGTTGTTGCCCGACTGGGCGGCGGAGCAGTCCACGGTGGGTGAAGGCATCCCCACGGGATGGAAGCGAGTGAACAGCCGTGCGGACGGTTCGAAGGACGAGCAGGGTTCCGGCGCGGCGAATGTGGCCGGTGCGCGGTTGAAGTATTTTCCTGCGGGTGGTGATTTCGTTTCCGGCTTCTACCTGAGTGCGCGGGATTATGATGTGTGCCGTTTCACGTATGGTGATTATGAGGATTATCGCTTGCACCTTGTGCCTGGGCGCTACAAGCTTTCATTCCGTTCTGTGTATTGGAGCGCGGGTTCTGAGACAGGAAGTGCCACTTTCAGCGCGACTGTCACGGGCATCAGTTCCGGCGCGGTGGCATTTTCGGGCAGTTCGCTTCCGTCTTCCGGTTGCATGAACGAAGTATCGACCACGGCGGTTTCCGGTTCCTACCTCCACGAATATACGTTCGAAGTGACTGCAGAAGATGACTACCGCCTGGAGTTCAATATGTCCCAAGGTTGGAGCTCCGTGATAATTGGCGCGGTGAAACTGACCACGGAGGCTTCTGTGGCCGATGTGTATAAGGGCGGTTTTCTTCGTGCCATGCACGAGGCACAGATTGTTTACGACGGGACGTCCGGCGAACGTTATGCCGCTTCGAAAGACTTGCGCGACGTGCTCGGCGAACTGTTGGAGCGGTATGACGGTTTCGCTTCCACTTCGCCTTCCAGGTATGAAGTGGTGACGGATTCCATCGTGGCGGCCACGGAGCCTTTGGCTTTGCGTAAGGAAAATGTGGACTATTTTAGCGATGTCTATACGCTGTCGCTGGAAGTCCTTGCGGAATGCCAAGGCAATCCCGCTTATGAACAGACTTCGGCCTACGAGAGGTTGCTTAATGCTGTGGACATGTATTCCGAGGAGCGCATGGACATGACGGATGACGACCTTCTTGTCCGTGCGACGCAGGAGTTGTGGGATGCCGTGGAAATGCTGCGTGAGGTGATTTCGGGCGTTTCCGGAACGTTGTATGATGGTGTTCCCGTATCGGTGGAATATTTCACGCTTGATGGCAAACCGGCCAATGCCACATCGAAGGGTGTGGTCATCGTGAAGGAACGCGATGCGGAAGGGAATGTCCGGACGTGGAAAAAAATTAGTCAGTAAAATAGGAATTTGAGATAGACAAATGAAAAGAGGATTTATTTGTGTGTGCCTCGCATGGATGGCTTGTTTCACTTTTGCAGAGGATTTGAAGTTGTGGTACAGTCAGCCTGCCCGTAATTGGACGGATGCCCTTCCCATCGGTAATTCCCGCATGGGGGCGATGGTGTATGGCGGTACGGCACGTGAGGAGCTCCAGCTCAATGAAGAGACGTTTTGGGCCGGAGGGCCGTATGACAATGACAATAAGAATGCACGTTACGTGCTTCCGGTCGTGCGGCAACTGATATTCGAGAATAAGAATTGGGATGCACAGAACTTGGTGGATGCCAATTTCTTTGCAGGGAAACATGGCATGAGTTATATGACCGTGGGCAATCTGTTTTTGGATTTCCCCGGCCATGACCAAGCCACAGATTATTATCGTGATTTGGACATTTCCAATGCCACGGCCACCACACGCTATAAAGTGGATGGGGTGGACTATACCCGCACGGCTTTCGCTTCGTTCACCGACAGCGTGGTCATCATGCGAGTGCAGGCCGGCAAGGCGGGTACCTTGGCTTTCCGCGTCAGCTATGAAGCTCCGTTGCCCCATGAGGTGAAGGCAGAAGGCAGCAAGCTGTCCATCCTTTGCCAAGGCCGTGACCAGGAACGGGTGAAGGCCGCGTTGCGGGCGGAATGCCGTGTGCAGGTCGTGACGGACGGCAAAGTGGAGGCTTCGGGCAACGCCTTGGAAGTGTCCGGAGCAAAGGAAGCTACTTTGTATATCTCGGCAGCTACGAATTTCGTGAACTACCATGATGTGAGCGGCGATGCGGCTGCCCGGGCGGAACGTTATCTCGCGCAGGCCATGAAGGTGCCCTACGAAAAGGCGTTGGAAAACCATGTGGCCTATTACAAAAGCCTGTTCGACCGGGTGCAGTTGACTTTGGGCGATGGAAAGGCCGATGAAGCTTCCAAGCAGGAAACTTATGTGCGTATCCGCGACTTCAAGCAAGGTAAGGATCAAACGTTGCCCACTTTGTTGTTCCAATACGGGCGTTATCTGTTGATTTCTTCCTCGCAGCCAGGCGGACAGCCCGCCAACCTGCAAGGTATTTGGAACGGCAGTACGGGACCGGCATGGGACAGCAAATACACCATCAACATTAACACGGAAATGAACTATTGGCCGGCAGAGGTGACCAACCTGAGCGAGATGCACGAGCCGTTGTTCGCCATGCTGAAAGACTTGTCGGTGACGGGGGCGAAGACCGCCCGCGACATGTATGAATGTGGCGGATGGGTGGCGCATCACAATACCGACTTGTGGCGCATTGCCGGCCCGGTGGACTTTGCGGCGGCTGGCATGTGGCCCACCGGAGGGGCTTGGCTGGCCCAGCACCTGTGGCAGCACTACCTGTTCACCGGCGATAAGAATTTCTTGGAAGCTTATTATCCGGTGCTGAAAGGAACGGCGCAGTTCTTCCTGGATTTCCTCGTGGAACATCCTGCCAATCATTGGTGGGTGGTGTCTCCGTCGGTGTCGCCCGAACATGGCCCGATGACGGCCGGATGCACAATGGACAATCAAATCGTTTTCGATGCGTTGCGCAACACGTTGTTGGCTTCGCGCATCCTTGGAGAGGATGAAGCGTTCCAACAGGAATTGGAGCAGGTGATAGACCGCCTTCCGCCGATGCAGATTGGGAAGTACGGCCAATTGCAGGAATGGTTGGAAGACCGCGATGACCCCAAGGATGAGCATCGCCACATCTCCCATCTCTACGGGCTTTATCCGAGCAACCAGATTTCCCCGTTCTTGCATCCTGAACTGTTCCGTGCCGCGCGGACCACGTTGGAGCAACGTGGCGACATGGCCACGGGGTGGAGCTTGGGATGGAAAATCAACTTTTGGGCGCGCATGCTGGACGGCAATCATGCTTTTCGCATCATCAGCAATATGTTGCAGCTGTTGCCCAGTGATGGAGAGGCGAGGAATCATCCGGAAGGTCGTACCTATCCCAACATGTTCGATGCACATCCACCTTTCCAAATTGACGGGAATTTCGGGGCTGCAGCCGGCATAGCCGAAATGCTTGTACAAAGCCACGACGGGGCGGTGCACCTGTTGCCGGCGTTGCCGGACGCATGGGCAGAAGGCAACGTGAAGGGACTTCGCGCACGTGGCGGTTACGAGGTTGATATGACATGGGCTGCCGGTAAACTGGCCGAAACTACGGTGCGCTCCACCATTGGCGGCACGTTGCGCCTTCGTTCGGCCGTGCCTTTGAAAGGCAAGGGGTTGCGTAAGGCTTCCGGGGCATGCCCGAACGCATTGCTTGCTCCTGCAGAGGTGAAAACACCTTTGTATTCGCCTGAATTGAAAGAGAAACCTGCCGTGTCCGCCCCTGTGGTATATGAATACGACGTGGAGACGAAGCCTGGCAAGACTTACCGGTTCAAGGCATTGTAAGTTTTAAGAACTAGTATGGTAATATAGTCAAAGACGTGATGGAAAAGAGAACTTTATTTGTGGGAGGATTGTGTTTGTGGATGTCAGTAGGCGGTGGGGCACCGGCATGGGCCGATGACCTGTTGCGGCTGGCCAGCCCGGATGGAGAGGTTGAAGTGCGCGTGTTCACGGAGAACGGGCGGCTTTTCTGCACGGCAAAGCAAGGAGGGGAGGAGGCGTTGGCGCCTTCTCCCTTGGGCATCGTGGCCGATGGCGTGGACTTGGGGCTGAATGTGTCGGCTTCGTCACAGGCGGAAACGGAAAAGATAGATGAAAGCTATCCGTTGTTTGGCAACCATGCCAATGCCCGCAACTGTGCAGTGGAAGCGACATTGCCGTTGGAGGCTTCAGGCAAACGATATACTCTTTTTGTGCGGGCGTATGACGATGGGATGGCCGTGCGCTACGGCTTGCCCGAAGGTACAAAACGTGTGGACGCCGAACAGACGGCTTGGACGCTTACCACCGGTGTGGAGAAAGTGGCTTGGACGAATTTCTCGCCCGACTATGAAGGCATCTCGCGCGTCACGGAATTAGACGGTGTGCCCGAAGGGGAAACCTTGGCTGGTCCGATTACGGTGAAAGCCGGAAATGGTTATCTTTCTTTTTCTGAAGCCGACTGCGAGGCGTTTCCCGACATGGCATTCGTGCGCGAGGGAAACGCACTGAAGGTGTGTTTCCCGGCTTCGGATAAGGGTTGGAACTTGGTGCGCCTGTCCGACGAGTCGGAGAAAATTCTGGACGGGCATTATAAAGGGAAGCCGGTGTCGCCCTGGCGCACGGTGGTGATGGCCGGAGACTTGGACGGACTGGTTAATTCCGACCTGATTACGAACTTGTGCCCGGCTCCTGCGGAGGACATGGACTTTTCGTGGGTCAAACCCGGGCGTTGCCTTTGGCAGTGGTGGAGCTCGGGTGCGCCGAAATACGAAGAACAACGTGCGTGGTATGATGCCGCCGTGGCATTGGGATGGGAATACTACCTGATAGACGACGGTTGGCGGAACTGGAAGAAGGACGGGAAAGACCAATGGGCGTTGCTGGAAGACGCGATAGCATACGGCGACAGTGTGGGCGTGAAGACCCTCGTCTGGGTCAATTCCGCCGAGATGCGGAAGGCTCCCGCGCGGCGGGCTTACCTGGAACGGGTGAAAGCCATCGGCGCGGCAGGCATCAAGATAGATTTTATTCCCAAGGCCACCACGGAAATCATGCAATGGTACATGGGGGCGATGCAGGACTGTGCGGAACTGGGGCTGCTGGTGAACTTCCACGGCAGCGTGAAGCCGACAGGGTTGTCCCGCACTTATCCTCATGACATCACACGCGAGGCGGTGCGCGGGAATGAATATCAAATCCGGCGTTTCAACCGTGTGTTGCCGCAGTCGCACTACGTGTCGTTGCCCTTTACCCGCTTGCTGGCCGGGGCGGCGGACTTGACGCCGGTGACGTTGAATCCGAAGGATATCGCCACGGGCGGGTACAGTTGGGCGCACGAAGTGGCGCAGGCCATCGTGTTCCTTTCCCCGGTGTTGCACTTCAGCGACCATTATTCCTATTATTTGGAAAGCCCGATGCGCGACTTGTTCGAAGCAATGCCTACGACATGGGACGAAACGCGGGTGCTCTCCTGCACGGAAATGGGCGAGGTGGCCGCTTACGCCCGCCGCAAAGGCAAGGAATGGTGGATAGGCGTGATGAACGGAGACAGCCCGCAGGAAGTCACGATTCCGCTGGATTTCCTGAAACGGAAAAAGAAAGGCACTTTGGTGTTTGACGATGAAACGAAGTTGGACGGCATCGTAAGGGAAGATCGGAAAGTGTCGTCCCAAGAGGTGTTGCACGTCAAGTTGCGCCCGGGTGGCGGATTTGTGGCCCGGTTGCGTTGAATTTTTATGAAATGAGATAAACGACAGACAAATGAAGATAGTCAGAATCGTGGCGGCTTTGTGCTGCTTGTGTGGATTGTCCTTGTCCATGCGGGCCGGACTTCCGGTGGAGAATTTCGTGGTCGGCGAGGCCGGAAACGGAAATTTCCCGTTGGTGACCCCGCAAGAGGTGGCCGCACTGTGTTATGACCGGAACGAACATGCCGGGGTGGTGCGCGCCATCCGCGACTTGCAGGAAGACGTGCTGCGGGTGACGGGGCGTTCGCCCCGCGTGACCTTGGAAAAGGGAGCAGCCTTGCCGGTCATTATTGGCACGTTGGGACGCAATGCCCTGGTGACGGACATGGTGGAGCGCGGCATCTTGCGGGCGGAAGACCTCGATGGCAAGTGGGAGAGCTTCGTGATAGCCGTGGTGGACGACCCGGCGGCGGGCATGCCTCGTGCCTTGGTGATTGCCGGGAGCGACAAGCGCGGCACGATTTATGGCATCTATGAACTGTCGCGCCGGTTGGGCGTGTCGCCTTGGTACTGGTGGGCTGACGTGCCGGTGAAGCGGCGGAAGGCGGCATACGTCAAGGCTGATACTTATGTGGCTTCCGGCGAACCAAAAGTGAAATACCGTGGCATCTTCATCAACGACGAGTTTCCCTGCATGACGGAATGGGCGCGGGAGAAGTTCGGCGGGCTGAACAGCCAGATGTATGCCCATGTCTATGAACTCCTGTTGCGCCTGAGGGCCAATACGTTGTGGCCGGCCATGTGGGGCTCGTTCAAGGAATACAAGCCGTTGGTGTCCGTGCCTACGGATGCGGACGGGCTCTCAGCCGGAAACTGCTTCAACGAAGACGACCCGGACAATCCGCGCCTGGCCGATGAATACGGCATCGTGGTGGGCACGTCGCATCACGAACCGATGCAACGTTCGCAACAGGAGTGGATACGCCATAAGGACGAGTATGGCAACGGGGAATGGAACTGGCTGACCAACAAGGAAGCCATCAAACGGTTCTTCCGCGAAGGCATAGAAAACACGAAGGACTATGAAAGCATGGTGACCATTGGCATGCGGGGCGATGAAGACCGCCCGATGACCGACGCGGGAAGCCGGGAAGCCAATTTTCGCGTGATGGAGGAAATCATCGCCGAGCAGCGCAAGATTATCCGCAAGGCCACTGGGCGTCCGGCGGAGGAAATGCCGCAGGTGTGGACGCTCTACAAGGAAGTCCAGGAATATTACGAAATGGGACTTTCTGTGCCGGAGGATGTGATAATCTTGTTGTGTGATGATGACTGGGGACATGTGCGTTGTATGCCTTCGTTGGAGGAAGGCAAACGCCATCCGGGCGGATATGGCATGTATTATCATGCGAATTACTATGGTGCTCCCCGTGCGGGGAAATGGCTTACCATGTCATCTGTGATGGAGATGTGGGAACAACTGCAACTGACTTACGCTTATGGTGTGGACAAGTTGTGGATTTTGAACGTGGGCGACCTTAAACCGAACGAATATGTTACGGACTTTTTTATGGAAATGGCATGGAACCCCGACACGTTCCGCGTGGACAACCTGCAGGACTATGCCGAAAGGTTCTGTGCCATGCAGTTTGGCGAGAGGCAGGCCCGGGAGGCGGCGGCTTTGCTGTCGGCCTACGGGCGTTATGCGTCGCGGGTGACGGCGGAGATGCTGGACGCGGAGACCTATAATTTGGAATCGGGAGAGTTCAAGGCCGTGCGCGACGAATTCATGGCTTTGGAGGCCCGTGCGCTTAGGCAATATTTGACGTTGGATGCGGCTTGTCATGATGCTTACAAGGAACTGGTGTTGTTCCCCATTCAGGGAATGGCAAACCTGTATGACATGTACTATGCATTGGCCATGAACCGTAAGTTGGCGGCGGAGGGAAACGCCGAGGCCAACGCGTGGGCCGACAGGGTGGAGGCTTGTTTCGTGCGCGACTCCCTGCTGTGTTATGATTATAATCACCGGGTGGCAGACGGCAAGTGGAACCACATGATGGATCAGGTGCATATCGGTTATACGGAATGGCATGCTCCGCGCTATAACCGCATGCCGGAAGTGAAACGTGTGGCTGGACAACCGGAGGGGCTTTTGACGGGATATGTGTTCCGTGAGAAGGGCGGGGTGGTGTCCATGGAGGCCGAACATGTGTTTGCTGTGGAAGATGCCGCAGAAGCCGCATGGACGGTGATTCCCGGTTTGGGACGCACTCTTTCGGGACTGACCCTGATGCCTTACACTGCCGCGACGGACGGTGCGCGGGCGGATTACCGGATGCGCATTGACGCGGTGCGCGACTCGGTGGACGTATATCTCACGTTTGCTGCCACCATGCCGTTCCTGCCGGGCGGGCATCATGCGTCTGTGGCGTTGGACGGAAGCGTGGAGGTCACTATCGGGTTGAACCAGGACTTGACGTGGGAGAACAAATACACGCTGATGTACCCCACGGCGGCTGCCCGCATCATCAGCAAGCGGGTGCGCCTGCCTTTGTCGAAAACTTCGGACGGGATGCACACGTTGTCTTTCCGTCCCTTGCAACCCGGTGTAGTGTTGGAGAAAGTGGTTGTGGACTGTGGCGGTTACGAGCAGACACATCTCGGCATGCCGGAAAGTCCATATAAGAAATGACGTATATATAATAAGGTTATGGATAAACGACTTTTCTTGTTGGTGTGGTGCGGCATCTGCCTGTGGGGGCATGTCGCTTTTGCCGGAGTGCGGGACATCGTAAACCTGAACCGGGAATGGACGTACCAACTTGGGGATTTTCCCGGGGCGGAGCAGGCCGGCTATGACGATTCCGGATGGGAACGCATCGGTTTGCCGCATTCGTTCAGCATACCGTATTTCCTTTCAAGTGAGTTCTATACAGGATATGGTTGGTACCGCAAGGTGTTGGATTTGTCGAAAGATGACCTGGAGAGGGATTTGTTTTTGGAGTTCGACGGAGTATTCCAGGAGGGCGAAGTGTATGTCAACGGCACGTTGGCGGGTACGCATCGGGGCGGATACACAGGTTTCAGCATTCGTGTCACGCCATACGTGAAACGGGGTGAGAACCAAATTGCCGTACGTGTGAACAATTTGTGGCGGGCTGACTTGGCTCCGCGCGGGGGCGAACATGTATTCAGCGGCGGGATTTACCGCAATGTACGTTTGGTGAAGAAACATCCTGTCCATATCGACTGGTACGGTACGTTCGTGACAACTCCTTCTTTGGAGGCACGGGAGGGGCGTTCTTCCGACGTGCGTGTCCGTACAGAGGTACGGAACAATACCGGTAAGAGTGGGACTTACCGGTTGAAAATACAAGTGAAGGACGCCGAAGGGAACGTGGTGGCTGAGCGGGAAACCGCACAGCAGGTGGCGGCAGACGCGGTGACGGTATTTGACCAGACCACGGAGGAGATAACCGGCGTGGATTTGTGGTCGCCGTCCCATCCCCGGTTATATACCTTGGTGAGCGAACTTTACCAAGGACGGAAGTTGATAGACCACGAGGAAACGGATTTTGGCTTCCGATGGTTCAAATGGACGGCGGACAAAGGTTTCTTCTTGAACGGGGAACATCTCTTTTTCCACGGGGCCAACGTGCATCAGGACCAAGCCGGATGGGGCGATGCCGTGACGGAAGAAGCCATGCGGCGCGATGTGCGGATGATGAAAAAGGCTGGCTTCGACATCATCCGAGGCAGCCATTACCCTCATGCTCCCGCTTTTGCCAAAGCTTGCGACCGTGAGGGCATACTCTTTTGGTCGGAGACGGCTTTTTGGGGGACGGCCGGGCCGAAGGTGGACGGCGGATGGACAGCGAGTGCCTATCCCGTGCGGGAGGAAGACATTGAAGGTTTTGAACAGAGCGCGCTCCAGCAGCTGGCAGACATGATCCGCATCAACCGGAACAGTCCTTCCATTGTGGTGTGGAGTGTTTCCAACGAACCTTTTTTCACCGTGGACAAAACAATTCCGGCCGTGAAGCGTTTATTAAAGAAAATGGTGGACAAGGCGCATGAACTAGACCCGACCCGGCCTGCGGCTGTGGGCGGGGCACAGCGTCCCATCGGTGAGGACCGGATAGACCTTATCGGAGATATTGCCGGGTATAACGGTGACGGCGCACGTATCGCGGATTTCCAGAATCCCGGCATTCCCAGTGTGGTGACGGAATATGGCAGCACACTTGCCGACCGTCCAGGAAGATATATTCCCGGTTGGGGAGACTTGGCGCGTGATGAAGGCTGGAAAGGCCGCGAGTGGCGCAGCGGGCAGATTATTTGGTGCGGGTTCGACCACGGCAGCATTTTCGGCGGGAACATGGCAAAGCTGGGCATCGTGGATTATTTCCGCTTGCCCAAACGTTCGTGGTACTGGTATCGCAATGAATATGGACACCAGGCTCCGCCGGAATGGCCGGTGGAGGGCGTTCCGGCGCGGCTTCGCTTGGACGCGTCCAAGACGGAAGGCATAAGGGCAGACGGGACGGACGACGTGCAGCTGATAGTCAAAGTGTTGGACAAAGACGGGCGCGAGTTGAGCAACAGTCCCGATGTGCGGCTGTCCGTGGTGTCCGGTCCGGGAGAGTTCCCCACTGGCCGTGCGATAGATTTTTCCGCCGGCTGTGACATACGCATCATGGACGGGAAAGCCGCAATCGCTTTCCGGGCTTATTATGCCGGACGGACGGTGGTGGAAGCCACTTCGGACGGATTGGAATCGGCACAAGTCGAATTGGAGTTTACCGGTGCACCCCAATATGAGGAGGGAAAGGCTTGGCAGACCGAATCGCGGCCATACGTTCGCTTTTCAAAGGAGAGCGGCTCGCGGCAAATACAACGTTATGGGGTGGATAGCCCGACGTTTGCCAGCAGTTCTGCATCTGGGCATTCCGCAGGTTTGGCAGCAGACGGTGATGGGGCGACTTATTGGTCGCCGGCTGCGGATGACAAGCAACCTTTCCTGACGCTTGACGTGGAGCGCACGTTGGACGTGCATTCGGTGAAGGCCGTGTTCGCGGCTTCCGGTACAGGGCGTTGCGTAGTGGAGCTTTCTACCGATGAGTCAAATTGGCAGAAGGTTGCCGAAGCGGCTTCCCGGAAGGGTGGAGCGTGGGAAATCCGTTTGGAGAAACCCGTGAAGGCGCGTTTTATCCGTTTCTCTTTCCCGCAAGGCAGTGGTGCCGTGTGTCCGGCTTTGGCAGAGGTGGAGGTGAGCGGTACGGTGGCATATTAAAAATAGATAATAATTTTAATTAGTGAAACAGATGAGACTGATAATGAAAACTTGGTGCGCTGCGGCTTTGATGGCTATGTCAGTGTCGGCGGCAGAGGCACAAATTCCGGTGAAGGTGGAAACTTTCCCGGTGAGCAGCGTGAGACTGACAAAGAGTGCGTTCAAACATGCGGAAGACTTGGACATCCGTTACTTGTTAGGCATCGACCCCGATCGTCTGTTGGCTCCTTATTTGAAAGGTGCCGGACTGACACCGAAGGCCGAGAACTATCCCAACTGGGAAAACACGGGATTGGACGGGCATATCGGCGGGCATTATCTTTCAGCCCTTTCCTACATGTATGCCGCTACGGGCAATACGGAAATCAAGGCTCGGCTGGACTATATGCTTTCCGAAATGAAACGTTGCCAGGACGCGGCGGGCGACGGTTATCTCTGCGGGGTGCCCGGAGGCCGGAAGATGTGGGCGGAGATCAAGGACGGCAATATCCGGGCCAATTCGTTCGGCCTGAACGACCGTTGGGTACCGCTCTACAATATCCATAAGACTTACGCCGGACTGCGCGATGCCTATCTTGTGGCGGGGTGCGAGGAAGCACGAGACATGTTCGTGAAGTTGGCCGATTGGATGGCCGACCTGACGAATGGACTGACAGAGGAACAGATGCAGGACATGTTGCGCAGCGAGCATGGCGGTTTGAACGAAGTGTTTGCCGACGTGAATGCCATCACGGGCGATGCCT
The DNA here is from genome assembly GCA_944321565.1 of uncultured Paraprevotella sp. Lineage (GTDB taxonomy): Bacteria > Bacteroidota > Bacteroidia > Bacteroidales > Bacteroidaceae > Paraprevotella. The sequence goes on from CALULT010000002.1 coordinate 61,293, forward strand.
CCTATTTGGAATTGGCACACCGCTTTTCCCACAAGGCCATTCTCGACCCCTTGTTGAAGCACGAAGACCAGTTGACGGGCAAACACGCCAACACGCAAATCCCGAAGGTTATTGGCTACAAGCGTATTGCGGATTTGGAAGGCAATGAAGCTTGGGATGATGCGGCGCGTTTCTTTTGGGAAACTGTGGTGAAACACCGCAGCATTACCATCGGCGGCAACAGTGTGCGCGAGCATTTTCATCCGTCTAACGACTTTACCAGCATGATGACGAGTGAACAGGGACCGGAGACCTGCAACACCTACAACATGTTGCGTCTGACCAAGATGCTTTATCAGACGAGCGGCGACTCGCGTTACATGGACTTCTATGAGCGGGCGGTGTTCAACCACATCCTGTCCACCATAGATCCCATCCAAGGTGGTTTCGTGTATTTCACGTCCATGCGTCCGGGACATTACCGGGTATATTCCCAACCGCAAACAAGTTTTTGGTGCTGTGTGGGTTCGGGCATGGAGAACCATGCACGTTACGGCGAGATGATTTATGCACACCAAGGAGAGCAAGAGTTGTACGTAAACCTGTTCATTCCTTCTGTGTTGCAATGGGGCAAGGTAACGGTGGAGCAACAGACCGCGTTCCCGGCTGAAGAAGCCACGACTTTGCGCATTTCCACGAAGAAAGCAAAAGAATTCACGGTGAAGTTCCGTGTGCCGGAATGGTCGGACGCTTCCCGGATGACGCTGACTGTGAATGGGGAGTCTCAACCCGTATCGGCTGCCGATGGTTATGTCGCCGTAAACCGTAAATGGGCGGATGGCGATGAGGTGCGTCTGACTTTGCCGATGTCGCTTCGTGCCGTAGGGCTTCCCGATGGCTCGGCCAACTATTCCTTTATGTATGGCCCCATCGTGCTGGCTTCGCGCATGGGCAAGCAGGACCAGGTGGGATTGTTTGCCGATGAGAGCCGGGGCGGCCATATCGCCGTGGGACCACAATATCCGTTGCAGGACATGCCGGTGTTGGTGGGTGACACGGCCGATGTATTGTCGCATATCCATAAGGTGGAAGGCAAGCCGATGACGTTCAAACTCGGCGGCTTGTATCCCGAACGTTACAAGGAAATGACGCTGGAACCGTTCTACGGAGTGCATGAATGCCGTTATATGGTGTATTGGCCCATGATTTCGGCGGAGAAGCTGAAAGCGCAGCAAGAGGCATTGGCTCGGGCGGAACAAGAGCGCGTCGCGTTGGAGGCCGCTACGATAGACAAAGTCATTTGCGGTGAACAACAGCCGGAAAGCGACCATTTTATCCAGTCGGAGAAGGTTCGCACAGGGACGGACAACGACCTCCACTGGCGCAGTGCGGATAAAGGCGGATGGTTCTCATATCAGCTGAAGACCAACGGACGGAAGGCCGGAACGGTGCGTGTAGCCTGTGTCATGACGCAGGATGCAGACCTGGCGGTAAGTATAGAGGGAAAGGATGCCGTTCAAGTTTCCAAAAAGGACGAGGGCGGCAAGCAGATTCTGGAATTTGCCGTTCCTGAAGATTTGCAAGCTAAAGACGTGTTGACCGTGAAGTTCGCTTCCGGGGAGAAGAATGTCACGCCGCGTGTGTATGAAGTGAGGTTGATGGTTGTAGAAGAGAAGAAATGAAAAAACTGATTTATGTGGTTTGTGCCGCCGTTCTGTGGGTCTCACAGGCGGCGGCACAGCCCTCCGGCTCTTGGACGGCGGACAACGGCAACGGCACGTTTACCAATCCGTTGTTTTATGACGAATTTTCCGACCCCGACCTGATTCGGGTGGGTGAGGACTTCTATTTGGCCGGGACAACCATGCATTGTACACCCGGCGTGGTTATCCTCCATTCCAAAGACTTGGTGAACTGGGAATTCCTGAGTTATTGTTTCGACCGTTTCGACATGGGCGATGAGTTCCGGCTCGAAAACGGCAAGGAAGCCTACGGTCAAGGCATTTGGGCTCCCTGTATCCGTTACCACGACGGGAAGTTTTATGTCTTCTCCAACATCAACGGCCACGGCATGCAAGTGTTCGTCGCCGAGAATCCGGTCGGGCCGTGGGAGCACATCAACATGGGCGGAAACATTTATGACCTGTCCGTCCTGTTTGATGATGACGGCAAGATATACGCCGTATATAAGTATGACGAGGTGCGGATGATTGAAATCAAGCCCGACTTTAGCGGCTACGTGGAAGGTAGCGAGCGGGTCATCATTCCTGCCGGAAACGCCATGGGCGAAGGACACCATTTTTATAAAATCAACGGGAAGTACTACATCATCAGTGCCAACTATGCACCGGTGGGACGGATGCAATGTGCCCGTGCCGACCGTCCGGAAGGGCCGTATGAAACGGTGACCATCAGCATGAAGGAGACATTCGGCACCATGCGCGCCATGACGGTGGGCAACGTCGGGTTGGGCACTCCCGTGCCGGGAGACGGCTTCCAATTCAAGATCAATGAGCCGGAAGGCAATTATCTCAGTGCGGTTCCCTTGCACCAGGGAGGGATTGTGGACTTGCCCAACGGCGAATGGTGGGGCTTCTCGATGGTGGACTTCATGGCGGTCGGGCGCACCACGTGCCTTTCTCCGGTAACATGGAAAGACGGATGGCCCTATTTCGGATTGCCCGGCAACTTAGGACGTTCGCCGCGCACTTGGTTCAAACCGAATGTGGGCAAGGACGTGCAGCCGCATGCGCCCTATGTGCGTAGCGATAATTTCGATGGCAAGGCATTGTTGCCAGTATGGCAATGGAACCACGAGCCGGTGGATGGCAAGTGGAAACTTTCAGGCGGAAAACTCCGGTTATACACACTTCCGGCCAAAGATTTCCTATGGGCACGGAACACGTTGACGCAACGCGGCATCGGACCGGTGTCCGTGGCCACGGTGGAAGTAGATGCCTCACGGCTGAAGGATGGCGATGTGGCCGGCATCGGGTTGCTCAACATGCCTTGTGCATGGATGGGATTGGTCAAAGAGGGCAAGAACTATGTGTTGCGTTGGTACGACCAGGCATCTGGGCAGCAAAAAGACGTGCAGATGGGCGAGGCTGTTTCCCTCCGGATTACGGGAGATTTCCATCGTGCGCGGGCGCAGTTCAGCTACAGCGAAGACGGTGAGACATTCATCAATGTGGGCGACAGTGTGCGGATGCCTTATCAGCTGAAGACCTTCCAAGGCACACGCTATGCACTTTTTGCCTATAATACGAACGGAAAGTCTGGTGGTTATGCGCAGTTTGACAACTTCACGGTGGACGAGCCGATGGCAGACCGTAGCGGAAATCTGCCTTTAGGCAAGGTGATTACATTGGTGAACTTAGGTTCGGGCAATCCCGCATGGGCCAACCCGCATGGCATGTTGCATTCTGCCGCGAAAGGCAGTAAGGATGCCAATGGAGCCGGTTGCCGTTTCCGGGTTCACGACCGCAGACAGGGTCGTGTGGCTCTTGAGGCATTGAACGGAACCGGTTTCGTCACGGTGGTTGGCGAAGGTTTGTCGGCCGATGTGCGGTTGTTGAAGGAAGAGACGGAAGGCAGCCTGTTCCTTTGGCAAGACATGCTGCGGGGGCAGTGCATGTTGCTTTCGTTGAAGACGAACCGTTATGTGGGTATCCATCCTGAGACTGGCGAACCGTATTCTGCCGACTGGCCGGGGACGTTGCCCGATCGCAAGGACGGCACGGTGTTCAGTTGGAAAGTAGTGGAAGAATAATCTAATTTTTATGTGAATCGTATGAGAAAGAGTGTGTGGACATGGGTGTTGTGCGTTTTATGCGGCTTATGGGCAGGCTGCGACGCACAGACCAAAGAGGATGGAATTTCCGTGTCGTCCAAGGGGGGAGGCTTCCCGTTGGCGGAAGCTTCGGTCGTTTATGACCAAGCGGACGGAAAAACCGTCGGGAGAGTGGCGGAGTTGTTTGCGGGGGATATCAGTCGTGTGACGGGTAAAGATGTAGCGATGCAGGAAAGCATGCCGGAAAGCGGCGCGGTGGTCTTGTTGGGCACGGCGGACGGCAACCAGTGGATACGCCAGCTGGCAGAAAACGGCAAGATAGACGTTTCTCCGTTGGAAGGCGGCACGGAACGTTTCATGTTGAAACAGGTGAAGAAACCGTTCCCTGGCGTGGACGAGGCATTGGTCATCGCGGGGAGCGACCGCCGGGGCGTGGCCTACGGGGCATTCACACTGAGCGAGGAGATGGGCGTTTCGCCTTTCTATTGGTGGGCGGACGTGCCGGTGAGGCGGATGGACAAGGTGATGGTCAAGGCCGATTACGTGTCCGCTCCGCCTTCGGTCAAGTTCCGTGGCATCTTCCTGAACGATGAAGGCTGGGGCTTGAATCCTTGGGCGGCCAAGACGTATGAAAAGGAGTTGGGCAACATCGGCCCCAAGACGTATGCCAAGATTTGCGAGTTGGTGCTGCGCCTGAAAGGCAACATGCTGGCCCCGGCCATGCACGGTTGTTCAGACCCCTTCTATTTCCATCCGGAGAACAAGGTGGTGGCCGATGAATACGGCATATTGATTACCACGTCGCATTGCGAGCCCCTGCTGTTCAACAATGCGTCGAACAAGGAATGGGACACGAAGAAGGACGGGGCTTGGGATTACTCAAAAAACAGTGAGACCATCCTGAAGAAGCTGGACGACCGTGTGCGCGAGGCATCGCCTTACGAGAATGTCTATACGCTGGCCATGCGCGGCCTGCACGACGCGGGCATGCAAGGTGACCTGACGGAGGACGAGAAGGTGCAGATGTTGCAAAAGGCCATCACCGACCAGCGCGGCATCCTGTCGAAATACGTCCAAAAGCCGTTGGCGGACATCCCGCAGATTTTCGTGCCTTACAAGGAAGCCCTTGATTTGTACGAACGCGGGCTGTCCGTGCCGGACGAAGTCACGCTGGTGTGGCCGGATGACAATTACGGCTACTTGAAACGGCTTTGCAATCCGGAGGAACAGAAGCGCAGCGGCGGGTCGGGTGTGTATTACCACCTCTCTTATTTGGGCGGCCCGCATGACTACCTTTGGCTTTGCACCACGCCTCCCGTGCTGATGTACGAGGAGTTGAAGAAGGCCTACGACACGGGCGGCGACCGCTACTGGCTGCTCAACGTGGGCGACATCAAGCCGATGGAGCTGGGCATCCGCCTGTTCTTCGACATGGCTTGGAACCTTGAAGACTTCAGTTTTGACAACGTGAACCATTACCAGGCGGAGTTCCTGGCTGATATTTTCGGAGAGAAGTATGAAGATGAGTTCCAGGACTTGCTGGACACTTACTACCGCCTGGCCTGGAGCCGCAAGCCGGAGTTCATGGGCTGGGAGCGCGAATGGGATGCCCCGGAATATACGGGTTTGAAGGACACGGAGTATTCTTTCACGGCTTACAACGATGCCCGCCAACGCTTGGCCGATTACCAAAGGATTTCGGATGCCGTGGATAGGATTTATTCCGAATTGCCGGAAGAATACCGCGCGGCGTTCTTCGAAATGCTGGGCTACCCGGCCATGGGCGCCTATCAGATGAACCGCAAGTTTCTCCTGGCGCAGCTGAACCACGAACTGGCCGAAGCCGGACGCGTGGCGGAAGCTAACTGGGCTGCAAAGGAGTCCCGCAGAGCCTACGACAGCATCTTCGGGTTGCATGACCGTTACAACTCGCAGTTGGACGGCAAGTGGAACCACATGATGATGCTGGCCCCGGGCTGGGTGGCCAAGTACCAGAACATGCCCGAGGTGACGTATCAGGACGGTGCGGATGAACAGTCTGTCGATTTGTCCCCCTTGGCGGAACAGGATCGTTTGGAAGGCTGTTACGTGGTGGACTTGTCCGATTACGCGCACAAGGAAGACGGGCAGGGGCTTTCCATCCGCACGGTGGAAGGCATCGGCTACGACTGGGTATCCGTGCAGCTGGGCGAGGCCGTGCAGGCTTCCCTCGATCCGGCGAAGCTCAACGGGCCTCGTGTGGAATACGAGTTGCCCCGCATGGACGCGGATTCTGTGACCATACAGGTTTACACGGTGCCCTTCTTCCCGCTTTATGTAGGCAAGGGAGCCAACCGTTTCGGCATATCCGTGGACGGCCAGCCGGTCGTGGTGGCCGAGAACACGCCGCGTGAATATTCGCTGCAGTGGAAAGACCAGGTGTTGCGCAACGGCGCGTTGGCCGTGGCCAAGTTCAAGATAGATGCCGGCAAGGACGTGCACAGGCTCACGCTGACCGTGGGCGACCCGGGCGTGATGGTACAGCGCGTCATTGTCGATTGGGGCGGTCTGCAGAAGACCTACGTGGGGCCGGCAGCTTCTCTCGCGCATCCGGATTGATATATTCATAAATATAATATGAATGTTCGCAATGAAACCAAACTACCCCCTGAAAAAAGAAGATATACTTCGATGGCAAAAGAAGATATCTTACTTTGCCATCGAAGTATATCTTACTTGGCAAAGTAAGTATATCTTCTTTTTTTGGGGGGATATGGCAGGCTGTGGAGATTCTATAAATATAATAAGGTATAAGCATGAAGAGTTTTACAAAAAAAATGTGTTTGGCCTTGTTGCTTTGTGCAGGACAAGGCGGCGTATGTACGCTTTCAGCTGCGGTTCGTTTGCCAAAGTTGGTGAGCGACCGCATGGTGCTCCAACGGGAGACGGAGTTGAAGATTTGGGGATGGGCCGATCCCGGAGAAAAGGTGACGGTGCGCTTCCGTGGAGCGCATTATTATGCGGAAGCCGGGGCGGACGGGCGATGGCATGTCATGTTGCCTCCCCAGCAGCCCGGCGGGCCGTTCCTCATGGAAGTGAATGACAAGGTGATTCGTGACGTGCTGGTAGGCGATGTCTATCTTTGCGGCGGACAGTCGAACCAGGAAAACCCCATCGAACGCTTGGTGGAGAAGTTTCCTGAGATTCCCGTGTCGAACAATCACATGATTCGGCACTATAAAGTGCCTTACCAGGATGTGACGGACGGGGTGCGTGAGGAGATAGCCGGAGGTGCCGTGTGGCATTCGGCTACGGCTTCCGAGGTCATGAACTGGACCTCGTTGGCCTACTTTTTTGCTACTGAAACATACAACCGTTACAAGATACCGGTGGGTATGTTGGTGTCGAGCAAGGGCGGAACGGACATTGAGGCTTGGATAGATCAGGCACACCTCAAGGAATTTCCCAAGTTGCTGGTGGATCAGGAAGCCCTTCAGGCGATGAATGAGGCTCGGAAAGACAAAGGTTCAGGCCTGTGGAACAAACGGGATTTTGATGATTCGGCATGGGACACGGTTGAATTTCCCGGCACATGGGACGAGCGTGGCATCAAAGTGAGAGGTAGCGTGTGGTATCGGAAGACCATTGACCTGCCTGCTTCTATGGTGGGGCGGCATGCGAAACTTTATATGGGGCGCATGGCCGACTGTGACTCGGTGTTTGTCAATGGCACGTTTGTGGGCACGACGGCTTACTTCGGGCCTCCACGTAAGTATAATGTGCCGGCAGGAGTGTTGGTGGAAGGCAAGAATGTGATAGCGTTGAAACTTACGGCAATGAACGGGCACGGCGAGATTGTTCCCGACAAGCCTTATAAGTTGCAGGGGGATGACGACACGGTGGAATTGAGCGGCACTTGGAAGTACAAAGTGGGGCTCGACCGTTCGGAAGCCGACCAATATGCTGAACGGTTGTCGAACCTGAGAAGGGCTGGCTCCGGGCTTTATAACGGGATGATTTATCCTTTGCGGGATTGGAAAGTGAAAGGCGCGATTTGGTATCAAGGCGAGAACAATGCCGGACGGGCTGGAGAATATGCTACTTTGCTGACCAACTTGATTGCAGGTTGGCGTGAGACGTTTGCCTGGCCCGACATGCCCTTCCTGTTGGTGCAGTTGCCCAATTATATGGCCAAGCAGGACAAACCCTCGGACAGTGGATGGGCACGCTTGCGCGAGGCTCAGCTCCAGGTGGCGAAGTCGGTTCCCAATACGGCTTTGGCGGTGACGTATGATGCCGGTGAGTGGAACGACATCCACCCGTTGGACAAGAAGACTGTGGCCAAGAGGTTGTTCCTCGGCGCGCGTAAGCTGATTTACGGGGAGAAACTGGTAAGTTCCGGCCCTATATATAAAGGTATGGAGATAGACGGCAACCGCATCGTGGTTTCTTTCTCTGAGACCGGGAAAGGGTTGGCCATCCGTGGCGGAGGCAAGACGTTGAAGCATTTCGCCATTGCCGGCGAAGACCGCAAGTTTGTGTGGGCCGATGCTAAAATCAAGGGCAATAAGGTCATCGTGAGCAGTCCGGAGGTGGAGCATCCGGTGGCAGTGCGTTACGCTTGGAGCAACAATCCGGAGGATGCCAACCTTTGCAACAAAGACGGGCTGTTGGCTTCTCCGTTCCGCACGGACAATTGGTAAGACAGGAAAGAGCGTTATTATTCTTTTTGAAGGCATGGCTTCGGCCATGCTTTTTTGTTTGCGTGGAATTTTGTTACACTGAAAAACAATCTCTCTACCTTAAACGAACTTCCACCTAAAGGAACCAATCATTAACCTAATTTCCATATCAGCGTATCCTTGGTACAATCTTGATACCCGCTGCAAAATGCCTAAAAAACCTTCATTAACCTAATTAACCTAATCATTAAATTATGAAACCTATGGTTGTTGTTTTCTACGCTGCAAAGATAGGCACTTTTGAGATAGCGTGTTTCTGTTTATGTCGCAAGTTCTTTTGTTTTTGAAACATTGGATGCCTTTTTTATGCTCGATGTTTCAAAAACGAAGAATCATGTTACATCACAAAAAATCTGATGGCCGGAAATGACGTATTTTTGTCCCGTGAATGAAAGAAATGGTATTTTAAACATTTAGCGAACGTATGAAGCATTTTTTATCTAGTTGCAAACGACGGTGCTTGGCCGTCGTGTCCATGGCCTTGATGGCTTTGGCGGGAGTGAATGAGGTGCAGGCCGATGTGCCTTTGCGACGCCCCATTTCCCCGAATCGTCCGATGTTGCTTGTGCATATCGACACTTGGAACTATCCTGACCCTGAGCGCATCATTGAGATGGTTCCGGAGGACATCTTGCCCTATGTGGTGTTCAACATTTCCTTGTCGGCGTCCGACAATGTGTGCTCCGATGGTTATAAGGTATGTGATTCGTGGTTGAAAGCTTGTGCGCAAAAGCGCGTGTGGGCCATGGTGCAGTGTGCCAGTGGCGGGCATAGCCGTTTCTCTGACCACGACCTTTCGGTGTATGAGAACTATTTCCGCCAATATCCGAATTTCATCGGATGGAACTTTGCCGAGCAGTTTTGGGGATTTGGCGAAGTGCAGGAAGACGGTACTGTGACGCCTTCTTTCTTGGAACGCCTGTCGCTATTTTGCGACATCCTGAAGCTTTGTCACCGTTACGGCGGTTATCTGACCGTGAGCTTTACCCAGGGTGCTTATGGTCCCGATGTGCAGCCCATGGCTTATATGAAGCGTAATCCCGAGTTGAGGCAGTTGCTGACGGAGCATCCGGAGCATTTCATCTGCTGCGAGAAATATACGATGGCGGATGCTTTCTTTGAGGTGGAGAGCGGTTGCCTTGGTGCGTTCTTGGGCGGTTATGCCGGCCATTACGGTATCCGTTTCGATGACTGTGGATGGACAACTACCAACGACAAGACTGACCCGTTCGTGAAAGCTTCCGGTGCAATTCCCATCATGGAGCACGTGATGCTGACGGGACAGACGGTCATCGACGGTCCTGAATTGATTTGGACGGACGTGTCTCGTGAGTTGAACACGTCCGTAACTCCTGATGGCTATACGCGCCGTAACTGGGGATGGTTCCCGCAATTTGTCAACATTGCCATGGATGAGTTCCGCAAGGTGTTGGACGGCACGGTGCGCATTCTGACTCGTGAAGAAGTCATTGACCGTACGAAGATTTGCTTATTGAACGACATCAACGATGGAACGAGCAAGAGCTACCAGACACCGGGCACGTTCTTCGATGGGCTTTACCGTTCTGAATCCGATTACGGCCCAGCAGGGAGCAGCCCTTGGCTGGAAAACAAGTGGTGGATGAAATCCACAGGCCGTTACCCTTCTCTTCCGCATTTGTCTGATTTGTTGGACGATGCCGCAAAGAAGCTGCAGGTCGTGAAAGCTTCCGAATACGATAAGCGTTGGCCGACCGTGGATGCCAAGGTGAAAGAGCTGAATGAACTTTTCCCGCAGGAATATACGGGCGACATCTATGCGGCTCACGCGGAGAACACATGGATGACCTACAATCCTTACCAGTATGATGATAAAATCACAAACGGGGTGCGCACACGCAGCACATCCTATCGTCGTGCCTCGGGTAACATTCCTTTCTTATATAATACGTCCGAGAGCATTTCGCTGGATTTCTGTCCCTACGGCATGGCCGTGATGAAAGAGTTCCCCGACCATGTGTTGCTTTATATGAGTAATTATCGTCTGAACAACGATGAAAGTGCCGAGTATCCCAATGCGAAAGACACGGTGCGCATCTATGGCGCGACTTCCAAGCCGGAAGTGTCATGGTACGACCGTGGCAACCATCGTGCCACTGAAATCGAACAGACATGGGAAGACGGCGTGTTGACGTTGGTGGTGTCCCATAATGGGCCGGTGGAAGTCACAGTCAAATGCCAAGGTGCGGCCACAGACCGCCTGACGGAATGGACGGAAGCCACTATCGAAGTGCCCGAACGCCCGTCGGTTTATACCGGTGACTTGCAGTATGAGGCGGAGTTTTTCGACCGTAAGAATATTGCGAATTGTTACACGAATGGTTATAACACGGGTCATGACGGTTATTATGGCCAAGGTTATGTGAATATGGGCACAAACCGCAGTGCCGCTCTCCGCGACACGATTTGGGCACCTCGAAAAGGTTCTTATACCATTACGATGCGCTATCAGACCGGAGGTAATTCCCGCATCCGCATGTCGGTGGCTGGAGCCACTAAGACACTGAATTGCAGCAATACCAATGGCGAATGGGTGGAAACATCCACGACGGCTGAGTTGGAAGCCGGTGCGAACGAAATAGAAATCCGCTATGCCGCTGTGACGAGCAACACTTTCATCGACTGCATCAAGGTGAGCAACAACAACGCCCAGGTTTACGATTTCGAGTATGACGAGGTTGGTAGCCCGGCTGCATTGCTGACATTGACGGAAGGCGAGGCCACGGTGGTGGCCGTTGAGGGCGGACAAGCACTCCAGTCTGCAGCGGCAGGCCGTGCCATATTGGATTTGTTCCCAGTTGACGGCACGGACTACGGCGTGTCTTGGAAGCAGGTTTCGGGCGATGCGGGCGTGATGTTGCGCGGCGGTTACCTGTTCCGTACGGATGGCACGAAGGTTTCCATCTTGTCAGGCGATGAGACGTTGGCTGAAGGCGAAAAAACCGATGGAATGGTGTATTTCCGCGCTATCTTGCAGGGTGACAATCTGTATTTGGACGGTTCTGCAGATGGCGAAGCATGGACGAACCTGGCTTCGGCCGAGGATGATACGTATGTCGCAGGCGGCACGTCGCTCGTTTGGAATGGCGCGATGACGGTGGACGACATCCGTCTCTATCGCACGGGCCTGACGGTTTCGCAGACCGACCTGGAGGACATCACCATGACCGTAGGCGGCACGAATGTGGTGACGCGCAGCGTGGACATCAACGGTACTGACCTGTTGGGCGATGTGGAAGTGTCGTTGGCAGGCAACGCCTTCGAGATTTCTTTGGATTCGTTGGGCGAATACACCAATGCTTTGGTGATTGACGGTAGCCAGTTGAAGGTGGAAGGTGAAGCCGTCCGGGTGTTCATTCGCCTGAAGTCGGACTTGGCAGTGGCAGATTACGAAGAGGCAATCTCCGTTTCAACGAAGTATCAGGACGAGCGCACGGTGAACCTGTATGGCAGCGTGACTCCGGGCGTGACAACTCTGAACTATGACTTTGAGAACGATGCGGTGTCGGTAGTGGCGAAGAATCCTCCCGCCGAGGATGTTTCGCGCGGTGCGGGCAACTCCTGCACGTCGAGTGTGGTCAGCTATAAGGATGCCGGTGGAAGTCAGAGCAAGATGCTGAAGGCCTATTCTGCCCCGAGCCGGAACGGCACGGGTGTGTTGAACTTGGACAAGTTCACGCAAGAAGCCACAGACTACAGTGTGACGTGGCGTCAGGTGTTGACGGCCAATGCCAACCATAAAAACGGTGTGCTCCTTCGTGGTGACGTCAAAACGGTCGGCAATGCCAGCAAGGGTTACACGCAAGGCATCATGGCCGGTTATTACATGAATGTGTATAACCATGGCGGCGTGACGGAGTTCCGCATTTACAAGTCCACGGAATCCACATCATTGAACATGTTCAATAGCGCAACAGTGAACTTGTCGGTGGGCACGAACCAAAGCGTGTGGTATCGTGCATCGGTATCCGGCACGTCCCGTGTGGAATTGAAGTTAGAATACTCTACAGACGGTGGCAAGACTTGGAATCTGGGAACTTCGACCACGGACGAAGGTGGTGATTTCGTGCAGGGAGCTACGCAGTATGTATGGGGATTGGCGGCCGAACAAGGCAACTTCCTCATCGATGACATCACGTTCGAGGGCATCACGTATGAAGGCGTGGAGACGGGCATCTATTCCGTGGAAGATGGAGTCGGAGGCGAGGTAGTCCGCGAGGAATATTTCGACCTTTCGGGTCGCCGGATTGTTCCGGGCAGCGGAACCAAAGGCGTGGTGATTCGCCGCAGCTACCTGTCGGACGGCACTGTCAAAGTGGACAAATTGATGAAAGAGTAAAGCGAGGCTGATATTTTGATAGCCGCAAGTAAAAGTGGCGGCGTGTGGCGCGGGGAATTCCGGCGTTCACACGCCGCTTTTTTTGTATAGTCAATAGGAGGTACGAAAGTTTCAGGTTCTGGAACTGGGTGTTTCAGGTTCTGGAACTGGGTGTTTCAGGTTCTGGAACTGGGTGTTTCAGGCTCTGGAACTGGGTGTTTCAGGCTTTGGAACTGGGCGTTTCAGGCTTTTGGAACTGGGTGTTTCAGGCTTTGGAACTGGGTGTTTCAGGCTTTGGAACTGGGTGTTTCAGGCTCTGAAACTGGGTGTTTCAGGCTCTGAAATTCGGTGCTTCATGTCCATTGCAGACATTAATTTCCCTGCAAGGTGGGACAGTTCATTCCAGCAGGCATTGACTGCGGGGATGCATATTTCCAAAAAAGCCGCTTCCGGAATGTGCAAGGCACATCGGGAAGCGGCCATGAAGAGGATTTTTTTTAATTACCGCACGGTTATCGTGCTTGCTTTCATGCTGCCATCGGAGTAATACGTGCGGCAGATGACAATGCCGCTGGCGGGCTTCTCCTTGAGGCGGATGCCGCTCACGGTGTAGTATTCATTCCGTACGGGTGTTTTTTCAGCGGCATCGGTTTGTTGGATGCCAGTGCCATTTTGTGTGGTGAACTGCCAAGTGTCGAGTTTTGCGTTCCCTTCTGTACCGGTGAACACTAGATAGACATCGTGTGCTCCGATAAGCATGGAGTCGCAGGCCACGGTGCTTTCTTCCCAATCGCCTGCCGCGAAGTTGATGGTAGCTATCGGTTCGGCTTCCAAGTCGTCCAAGTGAACTTTCAGGGTACCTTCCCCTTTCAAGCGGGCGGTGAAGCTGCCGATGCCTTCGTTGCCGAAGTACGCGCTTTTCATCATGGTCCATCCACCGTCGGCTACAGCCAGGAACATGTCTCCGTCTTCAGCCTCAGGCTGGATGCCGGCTGCGGTGCAGAGTGTTTCCGCTGTTTGCAGGGTGAACGGGTCGGGGCGTTTGTTGACCAGTTGCAGGGAAGCCGTATTGGACTGCGTTACAGGATTGATGACCCGGCGTCCTTCGGTTACATTGCATGTGTTTACGCCCACGCTGTGGTAGTCTCCGGTGATGTCCATCTGTTGTTCGAGCCACGGGGTGTGGTAGAACAGGTAGTAGCTGTTGCCATACTTTTGCAGGTGGGCGTGGTTATTGCTTCTGGGGAAGTCCGTCAAGCCGGATTTTGCGAAATATTCGCCTTTATAACTCCAGCTGTCCGGGTCGAGCGGGTCGTTGGTAATCATGTAGCAGATGCTGCTGGATGAGGGCGCGTTTTCACCCGTGCCATACGATGGCCAGTCGGTCCGTTCGCTCCAGCTCGTGCAATAGCTGAATGCCAACCATCCGCGCAGCACGTTCAGTTCGTTGGAGCCGGAATGGTAGGGCGCGGGAATTGGCACGATGTCGCTGTCCAATGAAATCATATCCTTGCCGAGGCGCACGATGCGGGCATTGCCCGGCATCAGGTCGGTGCCTTCCGCGTTCGGTTCGCCGCAGCCGAATGCGAGCCATCCCGTTCCGTCATCGTCTATGGCGGCTCCCGGGTCGGACGGATGGGCGCACAGGCCGAGTCCGGAGGTAGAAGCCGAGATGAGGGCATGGCCGAGCGGGTCTGTCCATGGGCCGGTGGGCGAGGTGGACGTAATGACGCCTATGCCGTTGTCGCCGTTGGAGAAATAGAGGTAGAAGTGTGTCAACCCGTCTTCTTCCACACGCGAAACGATGGAGGGCATTCTGGAGCTTGTCAACCAAGAACCGCAGATGGCCGACAGGTCAATCGTGCCGTGGTAGGTCCAGTTAGCCATGTCGGCGGAAGACATCACGACGAGCGACTTGACGCGTCCGCCATTGTTGCCCTCGAAGCCATTTGTGAGGTCGAACTGCTGCTGGTCGTTCGTGGCATACACATAAACTCGTCCGTCGTGTTCGATGGCTGTCGGGTCGCCGCAGAACATGAACGGGTTGATGGGGTTCACCTGCGTGGCTGCCTTGTAGGCATCGAGCAAGGTGGTTTCGCCCGGTTGCGGGTCAGGTGTTTCCGTGGCTTCCGTGCGGACGAACTGGAAGGTGTGTATCGTGCTGGCCATGATGGACAGGCGCGGATTGAGAGTGCCGCCATATTCCTCGCTCACATCCTGCTGGTAGAAATTGCGGAATTCGTTCGTGATGACGGAACGCACCTGTGCGCAGGCAAAGGGGAGGCGCACCCGCAAGGTGGTGCTGGTGGCACCGGGGTTGAGGACGAAGAGGCTGATGGTATCCCCATCTTCGCTCATGTAGGCCGTGCCTTTCAGCGAGGTGTTGCTGAATGTGGCTTGGATGCGTGTCTTGCCGGTAGCAAACTTGGCATAGTGGCTGAGGATATAGGCCCATTTGCCCGGTTGCGATGTTTTTGAGCCGTCAGTTCCGTCGCCGAAGAAGTTGTCAAGCATGTTGTAATAGACGTAGGCACTGAATCCCACCCGCATGCAGCTGTCCACCTGTTCGGCGAAGTCGCAGGCATCGCTCCATTTTCCGAGCCGGCTCTTGTCTTGCTGGCATATTTCGGTCATCCACATGGGCTTTTTGGTCAGGTCGGTGACCTTTTTCACGTAAGACCAGTCGTTGGTGCCATAGATGTGGTTGCCCCAAATGTCAATGCTGGCGCGCACGGCAGCCGATTTGTTGGCCAGTTCGAGGTTGTACTTGTGGCTGTCCCATCCGAAGCATTCCGGCCCCATGATTTTACAGTTGATGTATTTCTTGGCCAGCTGCACCATTTTGGCCATTTCGTCCACGCTCCACACGCAACTTTCGTAGTCGGTATCATAATCGCATTCGTTTTGTATGGAGAGGATGTCAATGGGGGCGCCCACGTCCTCCATGTGCTGGCGGTAGCGTTCCAACCATTGAGCATAAACTTCCAAGCTGTCCGGGTTGGGGTTTCCGCTGATGGAGGTTTGGTCGCCCCAAGGTTGCTCTGCGTTAATCTTGAAGCGATGGGGCGGAGTCCACGGTGTGGCGAACACGATGGTGCCATGGGCCTTGGCCCATTTGACGGGATTCACGTAGCTGTTCCAGCCGCTTTCGTTCGGGCTGATGCGGATGCGCATGATGTTGTAACCCATGCTGTTCTCTCCTTTTCCCCAAAGGAGGTCCACTTTCTCTTTAGTATAGACATCCCCCCATTGACCGTTCATGCCGGTGCCGCCGAAACCGTCAATGTGCTGGTAGCTCACGCTGGGGAGGATGTTGACCGTCTGTGCGTCGGCCGAAAGGCCGGTAACTAACGCGACAGACAGGCATAATGTTTTTCTGAGGTGTTTCATGTAGTACTGTTTTTATACGGTTATTGTTTTTTGCAGGGAGATTCCTCCATGAACAGGTAGGAAGGCTTGTAGCCGCCATAGTCCACGACAATCTTTTCCAGCACGGTGCCCGGTTCGATGGGGCGGAACACGAGCGTCTGCATGCCGCCTTCGGCAGCAGGGAGCGTCAGGTCAACCTTTTTTTCGATGACGCGGCGTGCCACGGTGGGATAGTAAACCGAATAGACGTTCTCGGGCTTTTCGTTCAGGTTGCCGTTGAAGTTGATGACGGTCTCTTCCCCGCCCTTGAAGCCGATGCCGTAGCGGTGGCCTTCGGGGTTGTGGAATGCCAAGGTCGATTTCACGATGACATGCACGGTGACTTCCTTCACGTCGGCGGGAATCTGCATCCGGTAGGAGAGCGACGCGCCGTCGGTGGCAGCCGTGTAGGGCATGAGGGCCATGCCGCTCAGGGTGCGGCCCACGTAGGGTATCTTGGTCCATGCGGCACCTGCGGCACCGGTTTGGGCGAAGAAATGTTCGGCTTCCATGGCCACATAGCCGTCTTCGCCCGTGAACACGTAGCCTCCTGCGGTCTGCGTAGCCGTGTCTATCCGGTTTGTTTTAGGCAGGATGTTCTCTCTGAAGTTGTCGTTCCATGAGGTGTAACCGATGTGTTTCTGGATCATCATGCCGTTCCATTTGCCTCCGGCGATGTTGTGGTTGTAGTCATCGCAAAGTTCCTTGTCGCGCTGGAATGTACGTTCCACCACGTCGGCCCATTCGTTGGCTTCGGGGTTGTTCTCGGCATAAAGTTTGTGGTTCATGGCCTGTGCGTAGTACATTTCATAGAGGTTGGCCATGGCTTGCACGGGGAAGAGGATGAGCTGCTTGTAGGCGTCGTGGTATTCGGGAGCCAAGGTGATGTATTGGCGCAGGGCTTCCGCTTCCAGTTTGATGAACTCGTCCGACACCTTTTTCCATTCTCCCGTTTCCAGGTTATAGGTTTTGCGGTCGAGCATTTCCGCCGTGACGCGCCCGGCATATTTGCAGTAGAGGTTCAGGATGCGTGCGGCTTCTTCGGCTTGGTCTTCGCCAAAGGTTGCGGCGCAGAACTTTTTCGGATGCTCCAGAAGGTTGGACGCCGTGTATTGCTTGGGATTCCATGCCATGTCGAGGAAGAGCGTGATGGGGTATTCCATGGGCTTGAGGTCGCCCACGTTCAGCACCCACAGCTTGTCCACGCCATAGTCATAGGTGAGTTGTAGTTGTTCCCACATGTTCTGTATCGGGGTGTTGTTGATCCACTTGGAGTTGCGCGGCGCACCCACGTAGTCCACGTGGTAGTACATGCCCCATCCGCCCGGGTGTTTGCGTTCTTTCTCGTTTGGCAGTCGGCACACGTTGCCCCAGTTGTCGTCCGTGAGGAGCATGATGACATCGTCGGGCACCCGCATGCCTTGTTCGTAGTATTGCAGCACTTCCTTGTACAAAGCCCATACTTGCGGCGTTTCTTTGGCCGGGCGGCCTGTGACATCCTTGATGATTTTGCGTTGGTTTTCCACGATTTCTTCCAACAGTTTCACGTTCACGTCGTCGCTCATGGCTGCATCGCCATCGCCGCGCATGCCGATGGTCACGAGGTCTTCCGTGTCTTTCATGCGCTCGATGCCTTCGCGGAAGAACTGGTCGAGCGTTTCCTTGTTGGTGGTGTAGTCCCATTTGCCATATTGCCTGCGCTTGCGAGCCCATTCCTGGTGGTTGCGCGCCATGGGTTCGTGGTGCGACGTGCCGATGATGACGCCCATCTCGTCGGCGGTCTTTCCGTTGAGCGGGTCATCGGCATAGAAGGCCCAGCTCCACATGGCCGGCCACAGGAAGTTACCCTTCAGGCGCAGGATGAGTTCAAACACTTGGGCATAGAAGTTATGGTCTCCATAATTCGTGCCATAAGTGTTTTTCACCCATGTGGTCAGGCAGGGGGCTTCGTCGTTCAGGAAGATGCCGCGGTAATAGACGGCCGGTTCGCCGTCGGTATAGGTGCCGGGCTTGATGTAGAGCGACGTGTGTTTTTCCACGGGAACGTCGGCCCACCAATACCATGGGCTGACTCCCATTTGTTCCGACAGCTCATAGATGCCATATATCGTGCCGCGCTTGTCGCTGCCGGCGATGACCATGGTCTTGCCGCCCTCGGCGTTGTCGATGGTGGTGATGAGGAACATTTCACGTTTGCCGTCGAGGCTTTTCCCGTCGATTTTCTTGTTTTTGACGAGCTGTTTGACCAACGGGCTCTTGTCTATCGACCCGATGATGATTTTCGTTTGCGCCGTGGCTTCCCCGTTGATGGTGCCCTTTTGTCCGGTCACACGGAGAAAATCCTCTGTGAGGTTTTCCGCTGCGATGAGCACTCCCTTGTGGTCTTCCGAGCTTACGGCCATTTCCACCGCCTTGCCTTCCGTGGCCAATGGCATGCATGCGCCGGCGGGGTCGAAGGTGACGAACTGGTCGGCGGCTTGTGCGCCAATGGGGAGCAGCATGAGCAGGCTGATCCACATTTTAGTCATTCTGTTCTTTTTCATTGTTGATGTTTTTGGGTTATTGAATGTTTATCTGTTGGCATTCCTTTCAGGCAATATGCCGCATGGACAAAATTACAAAAGATTGGCGGAAAGCTTTTTCCCTCATATTTCCATTTCTTTCTTTTTTGTTACATGCTTCTTGTTTTTTGTTTTTCTAACGTAACTTTCCCTTTTGATTTTGTAACATGCCCTAGCGCGTGTTACATGGAAATGCTTGTGATGCAAAAAGAAAATTATTGGTAACACCAGCGAAACGCGTTTTGGATTTGTTTATTTAACTTTGTCCACACGGATGATAAAAACAGAAAAGAAATGAAAGGAAAAACTATTGGACGTTGGCTTGTGTTAGCTTTGGCGGCGATGTGCCTGTATCCGGCATCTGCTGCAAATCGTGGAAGAGAGAAGGTGGGTTTTGACTTCGGTTGGAAGTTCGTTTTGAATGCGGATGACCGGAAAAATGCGGAACCGGATGCTTCGGAGACTGGGTGGGAGGACATTCAGTTGCCCCACGACTGGAGCATCTCGCAGAATTTCGACCCGAAACTGAGCGGGAGTAACGGCCACTTGCCCGGTGGCGTAGGGTGGTATAGGAAAACGTTCAAGGTGGATGGGGCAGACAAGGGCAAGCGGATATCCATCCTGTTCGATGGGATTTATTGCCGTAGCGATGTGTATCTGAACGGAACGCACTTGGGCTTCCGTCCGTATGGTTACTGCTACTTGCAGTATGACCTTACGCCTTACCTTAATTATGACGGGGAGAATGTGTTGGCCGTCAGGGTGAACAACCCACTGCAACACGACAGTGTGGCACGTTGGTACACGGGAGCAGGCATTTACCGTCATGCTTGGTTGCTGAAAACGGCGGACGCGCACATTGATTTATATGGCACATATGTGACGACTCCCGAAGTGTCGGAAGAAAGGGCTACGGTGAAAGTTCGCACCACTATAGTCAACGATGGCCGGGAAGACAAGGTGTTGTCTGTGAGTCAAAAGGTCGTGGATCAAGATGGGCATACCGTGGCGCAGGGTGGAAAAAAGCGTTTGGAGATTGCGGCCGGAGGCCGGACTGATGCCGGACATGAGATGACGGTGGACAGGCCGTTGCTTTGGGACACAGACAATCCTCGTCTTTATACGCTTTATACCTATTTATATGAAGGCCGGAAGCTGGTGGACACCTACGAGACTGTGTTTGGTATCCGGACTTGCGAGTTTACGCCCGACCGCGGTTTCCTTCTGAACGGCAAGCGGATGAAACTGAAGGGCTTCTGCCTGCACCAGGATGATGCCTGTCTTGGCCGGGCGTTGCCCCTGCGTTCCATGCAGCGCAAACTGGAAACGGCCAAGGCGTATGGCGTGAATGCCATCCGTTGCAGCCACAACCAGCCCGCACCTGAGTTTCTCGACCTTTGCGACCGGATGGGCTTTGTGGTCATCGACGAGGCGTTTGACAAGTGGAAGTCAGGTTTTTATGCGGAGTATTTTGACGAATGGTGGAAGGAAGACTTGAAGAACATGATAGTGCGCGACCGCAATCATCCTTGCGTGGTGTTGTGGAGCATAGGCAATGAGCTGCAGGAAGCGTGGGACGAGAGCGATACGGGATGCCGCCGTGCCAAGATGTTGCAGGACTTCGTGCATGAACTAGAACCATCGCGCCAGGTTTGCCTTGCCGCACAAAACCGTCACAATGAGAAGTTTTCAGGGGTGACGGATGTGGTAGGATATAATTATTTGGAAGCGCGTATGCTTTCCGACCACAAGAAGTTTCCCGAACGTTGTTTCCTCGTGACGGAGGAGTTGCCTTACTATTGTGGGGCTGAGGGCAACATCCGCAGTTATGACACGAACAATCCTTGGAACATCGTGGCCGCAAATGATTTTATCGCGGGTGGCTTCATTTGGTCCGGAGTGGATTATATCGGAGAGGCTGGATGGCCCAGCCATGGTTGGCCCACGGGGTTGTTTGACATTTGCCTGGTAGAAAAGCCGCGCGCGGCTTTCCATCGTGCCATGTGGAACGAAGAGCCGATGGTACGCATCGCGGTGCGTGACAATGCTTTGGACATCGACCATGGGCGCGACCTTTGGCAGTGGCCGAACATGGCGGCGATGTGGAATTTCCCGAAGAGTTATGAAGGCTTGGTCATTGAGGTGAACACCATCACAAACTGTGAGCGTGTGGCTTTATACCATAACGGAAACGAGATGGGAATCCGCCGCACGGCAGATTATCCGAACCACACCATTACGTGGTGCCTGCCTTACAAACCCGGTACATTGGTGGCCAAAGGCATCAATGGCACGGACACGGTGGCTGTTTATGAAATCCGCACGGCTGGCGAACCTGCTATGTTGCATGCTGTGGCAGACCGCACAGAGCTGATGGCAGACGGACAGGACCTGAGTTACGTGCAGGTGGAATTGTGGGACAAGGACAGCACGTTGGTGCAACACACCAACCGCCACGTGAAAGCGTCAATTGAGGGCGAGGGGAGGCTCGTCGGTTTCATCAACAGCGACCTGCGCCGCACGACGCCTTTCACTTCCCATGAGGACGACACTTATTTCGGGCGGGCGATGGCCGTCGTGCAGACTACCCGTACACCTGGAGACATCCGGTTGCGTTTCGATGTGGAGGGTTTGGATAAGCCTGTGTTCGTGGAGCTCAGGTCAAAGGCTCTTCCTGAAGATTATGTGTCCGACATTCCGAGTTTCAGGTGAAGGTATTGCATTTACTGTGATTTTCGCTTTGATTGGGAATAAAATTTTAAAGTAATGGAGGAAGCGTTATGAATATGCTTGCAGCGACATTTCTTATTGGAAGCGCGATAGGAGTGGTCATACTTATTTGGCTACACACAAAGTCTGGTAAGAAGTGGTTGAACGAACTTTAGAGAGGTGATAAGTTCAATTGAACATTGGACTTATTGATATTATTCCCTTTTAAAAGCAGGTGGGTAAATTGGCAGTGTCAGTTTACCCGCTTGCATTTCCCGCTCATGCTTTCAAGGTCGATGCGGATGATTTCCGTGCGGTGGAAGGACTTTTCGGCATATTTCAGGCCGGTCTCCATGTCATTGGGCGCATATTTTTCCAAGATAAGACGGAGTGCCTGCATGCGTTCTTCTGCGGGAAGGCCGGTGCGGGCATGTCCTGCCAGGATGATGCTTTTGTAGCCGGTAGTGAATTTATGGGAAACCACGTGGGTTTGTCCCACGATGCAGAAAGACACCTGTGGGTGGAGAGCCAAGCAGCGGAGTTTGCGACCTTGAGGGGCACAATGGATGTAGATGGCATTTTCGCCGTCCCATGCGTAGTTGACGGGGATGGCGTAGCTCTCATCGTTTTCTCCAACCATTGACAGGATGCCGTATTCTCCCGCACGGAGCAGGTCGTAGGCGCTTTCTTTTTCCAAAAGGCGGTCTTGCCGCCTGACATTATTGTTGTTGTATTCCATGTTTCATTGGTTTGCGTGAATGGAAATCCGCCTGCTTGTGCGCTTTGTGGGTTACAGGCAGGCGGATGATTCTGATTGTCTATGCGGTTTTACTTTCGCTTAGAGCGATTTGATATCGCCAAACGGGAAGTTGATACCGATGCTGACGTTCATGTTCGCGTTGTTCACCGGGAGGAACTGCGGAGTAATCTTGAAGAACTGGTGGTTGCTTCCCAAGAAGATGCTGAAACCGCGTCCGTGGTAGTTGGCTACCCAACCGAATGAATGTCCGAACGAAGACACGGCATAGCTGATGGAAGCGTCGAAGCACTTCACCGGTGCCACGTTGGCCGAGAAGCGGCCTTCCGACCAAGAGTAGCTCCCGTTGATGCGGGTGGATTCCAGGAAACCGAATTTCAGCTTGTCGTAGTAGGGGAGGGTGTAGAGTGCACCGATGTTGAGGGTAGCCCCTAGGGCTTTCGTGTGTTTCTCCACACCTTTTACCTTCATTTGGAACAAGTCTTCCAAGTCGTCCTCCAAGTTGTCGATTTGATCTTCGATGGACGGTTGCTCCGGGGTTGCTTTATCTGAGTCGAAAGGCACGTTGGTGAAACCGCTGAAGCTCCAAGGCTCGGCTGCCATGGTAGCTTGCGTGGCGTTCTTGTAGCTGATCCATCCCAAGTCGAGCACGGCGAGCGAGAGTTCCAGGTCTTCGCGCACTTTGTAAGTGGCACCCAAGTCGAAGGCCATGCCGAATCCGCCAATCACATCGCCTGTTTCGATGTTGTCGAAGTCGAGTTCTTCTTCTTGTATGGTCTGTCCTTGGTCGTTCGTCCTTTCCTTGAGCTTGGTTGGGATGTCCACGAGGCCGGCTGTGGAGAATTCTCCTTCTCCCGACACCGCCCATTCATTGTCGGACAGCGTCAGTTGCATGTTATTTACGTGGAAGTCGGCGTTATAGATTCCCAAGAGGAACTTCACCTTGGCACCTACCGTCAGGTTGTCCATGATTTTGCGTGAGTGGCCGAAGGCGAGTTCCGCATAGTTGTTGCTATACACGCCGAGGTCTTCCAGGTTGTAAGTGGTGGCCCCGTTTTGTCCCACTTTGGCAAACGCGAACAAGTCTTTGGGCAAGTTCATGCGGGTGCCGCTCTTGAAGGAGAGGTCGAAGGTGTTGAAACCGCCCCATTTATGGAAACCGAATGAAAGGAGGGTTATGTCGAAATCCAGATTCATGCGGTTGCGGTCTTTCAGGCCGTCCAGGAACTCGTTGGCATCCACTGCGTCGTTGAGGAACGTGGTCAGTTCGCCATTAGGAAGCTTGTGGATGAAGTCGGACACTCCAAAAGTGGATTGCAAACCAACGTTGAAGTTGCCCAATCCGATGAGCGGCATGCTCACATAATTCCGTTCGCCTGCAAAGGCAGGGTTCATGTGGTGGCGGTAGGTGTAGCCTTCGAGGAAATATGCCGACCTCAGGCTGTTTTGAGCCATGGAAATGGCCGGGGCAGCCGCAAACAAAAGAAAGGCTGCTGCTATTTTATTGATCTTCTTCATGATTTTTCTTGCTTTGTGTGTTAAGTTCCCGTTTAATTCATGTCAATCGTCACGCCACCTTCGATGCGGATGCGGATATTGTTGAGTTGTAACGTCATGTTTTTGTTCAGCACGGCATCAGCAGCCCCTTGCGTGTTGGCACTGAGTGTGATTCTCAAACCGTCGAGGTTTTCAATGCTGCCGTTATTGCTGATGAGTTCCAACATAATCGGACTTTCCGTAGCCGTGCCGGCACCGCCTTTGATTTTATTGCCAGGCTTGATGTTGCCTTGTACGATGTTTACCGTCACGTCAGAAATAGCTTCGCCGTCCACGTTGATAGGAGTTGCGTCAATGTTGAAGTTGAGAGGTATGCCGTTGATGGCCTCCATTTCCACGATGGCTTTCTTGAAGGAGATATCTTCCAAGTCGCTGTGCCAGTTGTCGATGGTGTCCTTGTAGTTGATGACCAGTTCCGGCCCGAACTGCAGGGGTGCGTTCAGTTCGTATTCTGTTTCAACCGTATAGGTGGTCAATCCACCGTCTTCTGCCAATGCGATGGTGTATTCTTCGTTCAAGGCTTCGGCTGTGATGTCGTTCATCCTGATTTCGTCGGGGATGTTCTTGATGAGTTCGCCGATGCGCGGTTCCACGATATAGTAGATGTGGTTGGCCGGGTCGTCGGCAACGCCCATGTCTTCGCGCGAAATATAATATGTGGACACAGTGGGCTCGTTTTCTTCACCATTTCCTTTATGAAGGATAATGGCATTTTCATCGTTGGGATTCTCTCTACCAATCTTGATTGGCTCAGTCAGGTCTTCCGTTCCGCCTTTTATGCGGACGAGCTTTCCCGTCAGGTTCACGTCAATAGGCGCGTTGTTACTCAGGGCCAATTTGATGCACGGGTTCTTGATGTCCAAGGAATTGTCGCTTTCGTTCAAGAAATCGGGCACGTCTTCGATGGTTACCGGGTCAACGGTGATGTCTTCAATGTTCGGGTCGAAATAACCTGTAACTTCGGTCAGCGTGAACTCGCTCACATCCGCACCGGTCCAAAGGGTAGCTTGTACATTGCCCATGGCAAGTCCTGTTGTCGCTGCGGTTCCGTTGGCGATGACATTCACTTTCATGCTGAATGTTTGGCCTTGCATCCCTTGTCCGTCAGGAAAGTTCCCGATGCGGATGAAGCGGATGGGGATTCTCAGTATTCCATTAGCCGAAACGTTTTGATTTTGGATAAAACGGATGGTTTGACCATTGATTTCGTAGTAGTTGTGGACATTGGGTTCCTTGCTTTCGTCCAACACGAATTCGATGGTGTTGGCTTCGGCCTGCCCTTCCATTTCGATATCCACAGTGAATCCTTCTTTCAGGGTGATTTGATTCACGTCGGTGGATTCGAAACGAAGTGTGAGGTCGGCCGTGCCATCTACGGCGGCAGATGAGATTGAAGTCACGTTCTCAATGTCTGTCTTCTCAAACGTGAAGTTCGTGGTGGCGTTGTCCACAGTGGCTTCTACTTCGTCGCCGATGTTTGCGGGTGCCTCAAAATCCAACAGTTCGTCGGTCTCTTCACATTCCGGGGCATCTACTTTGACGCCTTCAATGTCTATCGACGCAGGATCTCCGCTTTCGCTTTTCAGCAGGCTGTAGTCTCCAGTTGTTGCGTCAGCTTGAAGGATGCTGTTGTCTGGATCGTCCAAGTCCATGATGTCTTCAAGGGTGAATTCTTCAGTCCCGCTGCCGGGAATGCCCAAATTTCCACCCACAGTGATGGTCATGTCTATGTCCTTGCTCAGGTCATAGCTGTCATCCACGCAGGCTGTCAGAAGAAACGGTGAAATGGCGGTGCACCATAACGCCGCTTTCGTTAAGTTGATTTTGCACATAATTTAGAATGTTTAGAAAATTTGTTTGCCCAATATGTCTGTTTAACGATTTGCATCGTTTAGCTTAATCTGTTCGCAAAGATATATAAAAATTGCATAAAACTTCTATTTCCCATTGTTTTTTTTGCCTGTGCCGTATTTCTGTTTAGGTTGGATGTCCTTTATATTGCATTTTCTTGCAGTTGGAAACGGTGAATCTGTCTTTTTTGCGTAACTTTGCAGGCGAAGAATTATCTAACGCGTTACATATCTATAATATGATGTCTATTTTGTTTTTTAAGACTCCCGGCGGGAGTATCATCGCCACCGAAGCCGACCACAGGCTCGACGGGGGAGAAATCGAAAAGTTGAGTTGGCTGTACGGCGGTGCCACGCCGGAGGCAAAGACCGAACTGGAGGGCTTTTTCGTGGGGCCGCGCCGCGAGATGATCACGCCGTGGAGCACGAACGCCGTGGAAATCACGCAAAACATGGGGCTGACGGGTATTTCCCGTATTGAGGAATATTTCCCGGTGGCGGACGAAACAGCCGACCACGACCCGATGCTGCAGCGCATGTACAAGGGGCTTGACCAACGCATCTTCACGGTGGACATCAAACCCGCACCTATTATATATATAGACAATCTGGAAGAGTACAACGAACAGGAGGGGCTAGCACTTTCGCCCGAGGAAATCGAATACCTCCACCAGGTGGAGGGACAGTTGGGCCGCAAATTGACCGACTCGGAAGTGTTCGGCTTCGCGCAAATCAATTCCGAGCATTGCCGCCACAAGATTTTCGGCGGCACGTTCATCATTGATGGCAAGGAGATGGAGTCGTCCCTGTTCCAGCTCATCAAGAAGACCACGAAGGAGCATCCGCACAAGATTATTTCGGCTTATAAGGACAATGTGGCTTTCGCGCAAGGCCCCGTCGTGGAGCAGTTCGCGCCGAAGGACCATACCACTTCGGATTATTTTGCCATCAAGGATATCGAGTCCGTCATTTCCATCAAGGCGGAGACACACAACTTCCCCACGACGGTGGAGCCGTTCAACGGGGCTTCCACGGGCACGGGCGGCGAAATACGCGACCGCATGGGCGGCGGCGTGGGCAGCTGGCCGATTGCCGGGACGGCGGTTTACATGACCTCTTATCCCCGCACGGACGAAGACCGCGACTGGGAAGACATCCTGCCCGTGCGCAAGTGGCTCTACCAGACACCGGAACAAATCCTGATCAAGGCATCAAACGGCGCGTCCGATTTCGGCAACAAGTTCGGGCAACCGCTGATTGCCGGTTCCGTGCTGACGTTTGAGCACCAGGAGAACGGCGAGCGTTATGGCTACGACAAGGTCATCATGCTGGCCGGCGGCGTGGGCTACGGCACGAAGCGCGACTGCCTGAAGGGCACTCCGCAGAAAGGCAACAAGGTGGTCGTCGTGGGCGGCGATAACTATCGCATCGGGTTGGGCGGAGGTTCCGTCTCGTCGGTGGACACCGGCCGCTATTCTTCCGGCATTGAGCTGAATGCCGTGCAGCGTGCCAATCCGGAGATGCAGAAACGCGCCAACAACCTGATCCGTTCGTTGTGTGAGGAAGACGTGAACCCCGTGGTGTCCATCCACGACCACGGTTCGGCGGGACACGTGAACTGCCTGTCCGAACTGGTGGAGGACTGCGGCGGATTGATTGACATGACGAAGCTGCCCATCGGCGACAAGACGCTGTCGGCAAAGGAAATCATCGCCAACGAGTCGCAGGAACGCATGGGCTTGCTCATCCAAGAGGAGCACATCGACCACGTGCGCAAGATTGCCGAGCGCGAACGCGCCCCGATGTATGTCGTGGGCGAGACGACCGGCGACGCGCATTTCGCATTCCAACAGGGCGACGGGGTGCGCCCGTTCGACCTGGACGTGGCGCAGATGTTCGGCCACAGTCCCAAGACGTATATGCACGACAAGACTGTGGAACGCACTTACGAGAATGTGACGTATGATGCAGCCCGGCTGAATGAATACGTGGCCCGCGTGTTGAGGCTCGAAGCCGTGGCCTGCAAGGACTGGCTGACCAACAAGGTGGATCGTTCCGTGACGGGCAAGGTGGCCCGCCAGCAATGCCAGGGCGAAATCCAGTTGCCCCTGAGCGACTGCGGCGTGGTGGCTTTGGACTATCGCGGAAAGGCTGGCGTGGCCACGGCCATCGGCCATGCGCCCCAGGCCGGGTTGGCCGACCCTGCGGCGGGTTCCGTGCTGTCGGTGGCCGAGGCGTTGACCAACATCGTATGGGCACCGCTGGCCGAAGGGCTGGACAGCGTGTCGCTTTCGGCCAACTGGATGTGGCCGTGCCGTTCGCAGGAGGGCGAGGACGCCCGTCTCTACAAGGGGGTGCAGGCTTTGTCCGACTTCTGCTGCGCTTTGGGCATCAACGTGCCCACGGGCAAGGACTCACTTTCCATGAGCCAGCAATATCCCGGCGGAGAGAAGGTTATTTCGCCGGGCACGGTCATCGTGAGCGCGGGTGGCGAGGTGAGCGACGTGAAGCGCGTCGTGTCGCCCGTGATGGTGAACAAGGCCAAGAGCACGTTCTACCACATAGATTTCAGCTTTGACGAACTGCGTCTGGGCGGATCGGCTTTCGCGCAGTCGTTGAACAAAGTCGGCTCTGACGTGCCGACCTGCAAGAGCGCGGATTATTTTCGCGATGCCTTCAATGCCGTGCAGGCGTTGGTGGACAAGGGGCTGGTGCTGGCCGGGCACGATATTTCCGCTGGCGGCCTGATTACCACGTTGCTCGAAATGTGCTTTGCCAACGTGGAGGGCGGCATGGAAATCAGCCTGGACAAGTTCCGCCACGACGACATCGTGAAAATACTCCTGGCCGAGAACCCGGGGGTGGTCGTGCAGATTGCCGACAAGGACAAGG
Organism: uncultured Paraprevotella sp.; assembly: GCA_944321565.1. Classification (GTDB taxonomy): domain Bacteria; phylum Bacteroidota; class Bacteroidia; order Bacteroidales; family Bacteroidaceae; genus Paraprevotella. The sequence continues at coordinate 89,877 of CALULT010000002.1, forward strand.
CCGAGTTCAAGAAAATCATGGACGAGGCCGGCGTGGGCTACCTGAAGCTGGGACATCCCACGGACGAGCGGCTCATCCAGGTGGAAAAGGACGGGGCGGAATACCAGTTCGGCATCGATTACCTGCGCGACGTGTGGTTCAGCACTTCCTATCTGCTCGACCGCAAGCAAAGCCTGAACGGTTGCGCCAAAGAACGGTTTGAGAACTACAAGATGCAGCCGCTCGAGATGGTGTTCAACAAAGATTTCACGGGCAAGCTCTCACAGTATGGCTTGGATCCCGACCGTCGCAAACCGTCGGGAGTCAAGGCTGCCATCATCCGTGAGAAAGGTACGAACGGCGAGCGTGAGATGGCTTATTCCCTCTACCTGGCCGGGTTCGACGTGAAGGACGTGATGATGACCGACCTCATCAGCGGGCGCGAGACGTTGGAGGACATCAACATGATTGTTTTCTGCGGCGGATTCTCCAACTCCGACGTGCTGGGGTCGGCCAAAGGCTGGGCCGGGGCTTTTCTCTACAACCCGAAGGCCAAGGAAGCGTTGGACAAGTTCTATGCCCGCGAGGACACGCTGTCGCTCGGCATCTGCAACGGTTGCCAGCTGATGGTGGAGCTGGATTTGATTAATCCCGAGTTCGAGCGCAAGGCCCGCATGCTTCACAACGACTCCCATAAGTTCGAGTCTGAGTTTGTCTGTCTCACCATCCCGATGAACCGTAGCGTCATGTTCGGTTCCCTGAGCGGCAACAAGCTGGGTATCTGGGTGGCTCATGGTGAAGGCAAGTTCTCGCTGCCTTATCCGGAGGACAAATACAACGTGATTGCCAAGTACAGCTACGACGGCTATCCGGGCAACCCCAACGGGTCGGACTACAGCGTGGCCGGCATCTGCAGTGCCGACGGCCGCCATTTGGCCATGATGCCCCACTTGGAGCGTGCCATCTTCCCGTGGCAGAACGCCTGGTATCCGGCCGACCGCCGCGCGGACGAAATCACGCCGTGGATGGAAGCTTTCGTGAATGCCCGCAAGTGGGTGGAGGCGCATAAGAAATAGTTTTGGGGAAAGGCGGCTTATTGGACGGGTGGCCCGAATCGGCCTGATTTGTCCAATGAGCCGCCTTCTTAAGGATGTGACAATGAATATTTATTGGAACAGTTTCCGCACGTTCTTCCGCATCGGGTTGTTCACGATAGGCGGGGGCTACGCCATGATTCCGCTGATAGAGGCCGATGTGGTGGACAAGTATGGGTGGGTGGACCGCGAGGAGTTCCTCGACCTGATGGCCATCGCGCAAAGCTGTCCGGGCATTTTCGCGGTGAACATGAGCATCTTCATCGGCTACAAGCTGCGGGGGGTGCCCGGGAGCGTGGTGTGCGCCTTGGGCACGGTGTTGCCCTCGTTCCTGATCATCTTGGGTATCGCGCTTTTTTTCCGCCAGTTCCAAGACAACGAAGTGGTGCAGCGCATCTTCAAGGGCATCCGTCCGGCGGTGGTAGCCTTGATTGCCGCCCCGACATTCAAGATGGGCAAAAGCGCGAAGATAGGGAAGACCAACATCTGGATTCCCGTGGCGGGCGCGTTGCTGATTTGGATGATGGGCGTGTCGCCCATATACATTATTATATTGGCGGGCTTGGGCGGTTACCTTTACGGGCGTTACATCCACCCGTCGGAAAATCATTGAGACGGACATGTGGTGGTTATTCTTGAATCTCTTTTATAGTTTCTTCAAAATCGGGCTGTTCGGCTTCGGCGGCGGCTATGCCATGATTTCCCTCATCCAGGGCGAGGTGGTCAACCGCCACCATTGGCTGACGAGCGGGCAGTTCACGGACATCGTGGCCATCAGCCAGATGACTCCTGGCCCGATAGGCATCAATTCGGCCACATACGTGGGCTACACCAGCGTGGTCAATGCCGGATACGGGCATGCGTGGGGGGTGTTGGGCAGCGTGACGGCCACTTTCGCCGTGGTGCTCCCGTCGTTCATCCTGATGTTGCTCATCAGCAAGTTTCTGATGAAGTACAAGAACCATCCCGTGGTGGAACATGTGTTCGAAGGCTTGCGCCCGGCTGTGGTCGGACTGCTGGCCGCTGCGGCCTTGTTGCTGCTCACGCCGGAGAACTTCAGTACGCCGGACAATCCGTGGCAGTTCTACATCAGCATCTTTCTTTTTGCGTTTGCCTTCGTCGGCAGCGCGGTCTATCGCATCAACCCCATCAAGCTGATTTGTTTTTGCGGCGCGGCGGGGTGGCTTTTGTTCTGATTTATGGTATTTTATATGGAGTATAGGATATGATGGAAACCGTGTTGCCTTTTGCCTTGTTGTGCTTCACGTCGCTCTTTACGATTACCAGCCCGTTGAGCACGATGCCCGTGTTCCTGACCATGACCCAGTCCTTGGAGGAGAAGGAACGCCGGGCGGTGGCTGTCCGTGCCACGCTGGTGGCTTGTTGCGCTTTGCTTCTGTTCACGTTGGGCGGGCAGTTTCTTTTCAGGTTTTTTGGAATTTCCACCAACGGCTTCCGCATCGTGGGCGGCATCATCATTTTCCGCATCGGTTTCGACATGCTGCAGGCCCGCTACACGCCGATGAACCTGCGGAAGGAGGAAATCAAGGAATACACGAAGGATGTTTCCGTGGCTCCCTTGGGCATCCCTTTGCTTTGCGGACCGGGCGCGATAGCCAATTCCATTGTGTTGATGGAGGAAGCCGGGTCGTTTGAGCTGAAGACCGCGCTGATTCTGGCCATCGTTCTGGTTTATGTGATCACCTATTGTCTGTTGCGTTGGGCGGGACAGCTGGTGAAGTTCATCGGCGAGACGGGCAACAACGTGATGATGCGTCTCATGGGCCTGATTCTGATGGTCATTGCCGTGGAGTGCTTTGTCAGCGGCGCGCGGCCCATTCTGGAAAGCATCGTGCATTCATGAACGGGGTATGAGGTTTGTGACAATATAATCAAAAAAGGGATGCGGTTGTTGGCATCCCTTTTTTTGATTTTTAGTTTTCGGATGAGAATCCACCATTTCAGTTGAAATAGTAGATGAAGATGGCCGTGCCCTCCAGAGCTTTCTTGCCGGTCTCCTTGATGTCCATCGTGAACTTGATTTCGGCTTTCACCGCGCCGCGCAGGTTGGCCAGCGATTGCAACTTCGTGCTCAGGCGCAAGCTTTGGCCGCTGAGCACGGGCTGCCCGAACTTCATCTTGTCCAGCCCGTAGTTGATCATCATCTTCAGGTTGTGCACTTCGATAATCTGGTCCCACAGGTAGGGCAGGACGGAGAGGGTGAGGTAGCCGTGCACGATGGTGCTCTTGAACGGGCTTTCCGCCTTGGCGCGTTCCACGTCCGTGTGGATCCACTGGTGGTCCAGCGTGGCATCGGCGAACTTGTTGATGCGGTCTTGGTCGATGGTCAGGTATTCGGACTCGCCCAAGGGTTGTCCCACATATTTTTCGAAATCCTCAAAAGAATTAATGACTAATTTTCCCATTATTTTACGATATGTTGATGTGAATAATGGACAAATATAGCGAATAAAGCAACTTTGCGCAATTTTTTCGCTCATTTTCTTTGTCCCATTCCGTTAAAATGGACACTATACTAGTGTTTTGTTACTACAATCTAGTGACGTTTTTCTTTTAATAGAAAGGCACAGGAAGTCCTGTTTGATTCCTTTATAAAGAAATCTGTATTATTGTTGTCGTATATAAAATATATTTTCTACATTTGCAAATGTAAAATTTGTGTTTGACGGGATTCTGTCCTGTGGATAATTCATTAACCTAGTCGGATGCATTGAAGCTCAGAAATAAGTGATATGTCATCTTGGTGTTACGCGAAAAGACACCGGGTTTGTTTTACACAAAAGCGTAAAATATGTAACTGTAAATATATTATTTATGAAAGACAAACTTTTGCTTTTTTTATTTGTGATGTTTTCTTTCCCCAGCTGGGTGAAGGGAAGCGGGATGCCGGAGGATTATTCCGGGTTCTTGTCCGACCCGAGTTTTGAAAGGGAGGATGTGGAGCAGCATTGGGAAAATTCTGTGGATGGGAAAGGGACGTTTTCCATGGGGGACTGGCGACTGGATTTTGACGTGAACAGCGGTGGCTATGTGAACCTTTCCACGAACGTGATCGTGCGAAATCCGGCGGATGGATTCTATTTCGTGGACGTGTGGGCGCATTATCTCAACGCTTTCGACCTTTATCAGGTGGTGAAGGGCTTGCCTGCGGGCACCTATCGTTTGAGCGCGAAGTTGCGCAACACCAACGATGTCGGCAAGCTGACCGACCAGCATGTGTATGCGGAAGTGGGCGGGGTGGCTTACGACTCGCCCGCCATGTCGGCACAGTCGGTGGGATTCGAAATGGAAAACTGGGAGGAATTGACCACGGCGGACTTTGTGGTGGAAAGTGAGGACACGGAAGTGCGGATAGGCATCCGTTCCACCGGGAACGGCGAAAGCGAGGCGGGTTGGTTCCAAGCGGACGACTTCCGGTTGTTTTGCGTGGAACTTGCAGAGGAAGAGCCTTTTGTGGAATTGTTGCAGAATCCGAGTTTCGAGGAATGGGTGGACGGAAAGCCGGTGCATTGGGTGTCTCGTACATCGGCCAGCAAGGGCGAAATCTTGCTGTCTTTCGATTCCCGCACGGGGGATGCTTCCGTGAATCTGCAGGGTGCCACGTCCAACATGCGTCTGGCTTCCGAAGAAATGACTTTGTTGCCCGGCGTTTACACCTGGTCGGTTTATGCCAAGGCGGCAACAGAAAAAAAAGGGGGGATACGCCTTGGTTATGCGCCCGTAAACGAGGATGGTTCGATGGGGCTTTATGTCTATAGCGACTCCGTGTCCAGCATTACAGATAGGGAATGGACGCAATCTTCCTTCGTTTTCACATTGGAAGAGGCGACCCAATTGAACCTGGTCGTGATGAATCCCGGCAGCATTGGCACGGACGTGCTGCTGGACGACGCTTCGTTGACGACCGAGGATGGCGGCATGGGCGAGAACCCGGTGCCGGAGGTTCCGGCGAACGAAAGCAGCAAGGACAACCCTTATAGCGTGGCGCAGGCCATTTCGCGCTATCATGCCTTGGCCGTGCAGCCGGACACATGGGTGAGGGGTTACATTGTGGGTTATGTTGATGGCATGTCCCTTTCCGAATCAACCGCCATATTTGGCGCGGGAAATGTCGCTGGGGTTGTGTCCAACCTGCTGGTAGCCGATGCGGCAGATGAAACGGATTATACGAAATGCCTTGTGGTGCAATTGCCGGAAGGAGAGATACGGGATGTACTGAATTTGCGCGACCATCCGGAAAATTTTGGCGGTTTGGTCGTTTTGTGCGGTAGCTTAGAAACGTATTTCGGCACTTATGGATTAAAGGCTCCGACTGAATACGAGTTGACAATAAACCTGATAGACAGCGAGGAATGGGGCGCGTTGGAAAAATTGCATACACAGCTTGTGCAACAAGGTTGGACAAGCTCGTGGGATATGGCTGCAGGTGCACAAGCTGTGGGGACTTTCGAGGGGCTGACGCTCCGGGATGGGCACGTGGTGGAATTAGACTTGTCTGACAGCAACCTTTCAGGGGAATTCCCGTGGGAGGTGTTCGGCTTTCCGCAATTGGAACGCTTGGATCTTTCCGGCAATTCATTGTCGGGCGGGGTGGTGCCACCGGCAAGTGTCTCGCCATTGGTCAACTTGCATGTGTTGGACATTTCGCATAACAGTCTTAGTGGAAATGTCGGGCAGTTGGCAGCGTTGTTCCCGTCGTTGCAAAGCCTTGATGCTTCGTGCAATTGTTTTTCGGATGTATTCCCTCCGATATCCGCCGGAGTGACGGAACTGGATTTGGGAGAGCAATCAATGGCAAATGTGCTCGAACTGGACTTGCGCGACTTTTCGGCGGAGAGCGTCATGGCCTCTTTCCCGACGATTTTGCTTTATGACCATGCCGTGCAAGGCTATCACCAGGACATCCGCCTGCTTTGCACGACGGATTCCGGTTTCGATTTCGACGGAGAAGGCGCAGGATGGGGAATCGTGTTGGAGTATGCAGACGGGCAACTCTCTATCCCCTATGTTTCAGCTCAGAACGAATATTACGGGGAACGTGGCGGGATGCTTTATGTGTTCGACATGAACAAGGGTGAATATCCCCATGTGCACTCGCTGAAGGCCACGCTGGATTTTGGCGAAGGAGATGCCAACTTCGACGGAGCGGTCGATGTGACGGACTTGCAAGCCATCATCTTGGACATTTTCGACGACTACGAGGGACTGCCTTTCAACTTTACGGCGGCCGACATGGTGGCCGACGGCGTGATGAACGTGCAGGACGTGGTGGCCGAAGTCAACCTGCTGCTTTCGTTGAACCAAGCCACGTTGACACGCCGGGCGGCACCGTTGGCCGCAGGCGGAACCTCCGCATATCTGTATTGTCAGGATGGCACGTTGAGGTTGCATGCGACAGAGTCGGTGGCGGCTTTTGACGTTGTGCTGGAGGGCGTCTCTTCGTTGGAGGAGCCGGATGAAATGAAGGACAGGGGCATCGTGTATGCTTCGAAGGAGACCCCGGGAGGGTTACATGTCGTGGGCTACTCCTTGGACGGTGGCAGTATTCCTGCCGGTGGCGCGGTGCTAGGCTCGTTTAAAGGAAGCCAAGTGAGGGTCTTGTCGGCTGTACTGTCTGATTCGAAGGCTTGCAAGTTGGGTGTGGCTCTCAATGTGCAGCCTACGGCGATGGTTGACGTGCAGGCCGGAGGTCCGGACGTGGAAACCGCGGCAGGGAACATCGTCATCCGGACGAACGAAACCTTGCGTGATGTGGCGTGGACAATCGTGACGATGGATGGCAAGCTGGCCGCCAAGGGCGGCGCAGCGGTGCTTGAGCCGGGCAGCCACATTATCGGTGCGGGCTTACGGGAAATGGTCATTGTCACGGTAAAAGCCGATGGCGTGAATATCACAAAGAAAATTAACCCATAAAAATTGAGCATTATATCATGGAAAAGATTATGCAGACATTGAGGAATGTGCTTCTTCTGATGTTTTTGGCTGTTGGGGCGCAGGCGCAGAATGCCAACAAGCTTTTCATACCAGGACTTGCGGGGGCGGAAGGGGCGACCCTGAATTTGCCGATAGAACTGGACAACACAAGCACGGACATAGTGGCTTTGCAGTTTGACTTGTCGGTGCCTGCCGGTGTGCTGACGTTGAACACTTCCGCAATCTCTTTGTCGGAGCGATGCGATGACCACACCGTCGTGGCTTCGATGCAAGGAGACGGCATGTATAAAGTCATGGTCTATTCTCCGACCAACAAGCCCTTCAAGGCCAATTCGGGTGCCGTTATGGACATTGATGCGGCTGTGGGGCGCGATTTGGACGAAAACGTGGAATATCCGCTGGAACTGTCCAACGTGGTGATTAGCGACTCGGAAGGGCGTAATGTCTTGACAGAAGCAGTGAATGGGACTTTCCAAGTGCGTTTAAGCCCGGATTTCACGGTAAGCGATATAACGGTATCCCCGTCTGCGGTGATGCCGGGCGACACGTTGCGCATAGCTTGGCGGGTGAATAATGTCGGCGGGAAAGCCTCGTCCGGCGGGTGGAGCGAAAGGCTGGCATTGATTTCGGCCGACGGGGGCGAAGTAGCCCTCGGGACATTCCATAACGATACGCCTTCCTTGGCGGCGGGTGGAACCGTGTCGCGGAGCATGGAGGTCGCTTTGCCCGATTTGCCAGGCATAGAAGGAGGGACAAGAGTTCAAGTGGCTGTTGTCCCCAATTCCGATTCCGGTGAAGACTTGTCTTATCAGAAAAACAATGTGGCCATGACGGACGCAATGGCCTTGAATATCGGAAAATGCCTGAAGGTCATGTTGCCTGGCACGGTTGAAGAAGGTACGTCGTCGGCCGTACGCGGACAATTGTCGCGTAGCGGGAGCTGGGCGGAGGCGCAGACTTTCAGCCTGGTCAAGGCCGCAGGCGATGAGAGAGTGTCCGTGCCGGAGTCGGTCACGATTCCTCAGGGGCAGTCGAGCGTGTTCTTCTATCTTTCCGTTTCGGACAATGACCTTTTGGATGCTGATTCTGTGTTCACCATACAAGCTTCGGGCGGCGGATATGGTGCAGCCTCAGGTATTTTGGTGGTCGAGGATGACGAATACCCGCAACTGACGTTGGCCGCCTCCAAGAGTGAAATCGTGGAAGGGGAAGGCTTCCAGCTCACGGTCACGGCACCACAGCCCGTGAAGCATGCGACGGAGGTGGAACTGGTGGCCGAATTTCCACGGCGTTTTGCCTATCCGTCAAGGGTAACTATCCCGGAAGGGGAGACTTCGGCAGTGGTGGATGTCACCGCCATTGACAATGAGGTGTTGGAATTGCAAACAGGAGTGTCATTCAAAGCCGTGGCGGAAAAATACGAAACGGCGGAGTGCGTAATCTTGCTTAATGACAATGACCTGCCCGTCATTGACTTGGAACTGTCGCCTTCTACTGTGGCAGAGTCGGCCGGGCCTTTGGCCATATTGGCAAAGCTTCGCCGAACGACCAATGTGGACAAGAAAATCACGGTGCAGTTGAGTGATGATTCCAACGGGAGCATTTATTATGCCGCTCCAAGCATCGTGCTGGAGGCAGGCGAGGCGGAAGCCCAATTCTCGCTGGGCGTGATAGACAATGCCGATGCCGAAGGCAACCGCCAAGTCAATATTACGGCGGCTGTCTATGTGTCGTCGTGCGACTGTGCGGCTTCAGGCACGAATGTGGGTGTCGTGACGAAAGCGGTCAACATTATTGATGATGATGGTCCCTCGCTCGGGCTTGCGGCTTCGAATTCCACTTTGCTTGAAGGGGATGAAGAGGGCATCGTCTTGACTGTCAAACGTAACACGGGAACTGATGGGACATTAGATGTCCGGCTCAGTAGTGATTATGACGAAGGGCTTTCTTACGACCATGACGTGACGATTCCGGCCGGGGCATCTTCCGTGGATGTGCAGGTAAAAGCGTTGTCCAATGACGTTTCGGGTGATGGCAAGGTAGTCGTGTTCACGGCTGAAACGGAAGGCTTCGCGCTGGGCACGTGTTGGATGATGCTGACCGACCAGACGTTGCCGGATGCGACAGTATCTGCAATTAACGTCTCTCAGCCAGAAACCAAAGTGGGCGAGAGTGTAGATGTGACGGTGGACGTGGCAAATATCGGCGTGGCCGAACTGCCCGAACTTACACCTATTAGTATATATATTGAGGGATTTTCCACTCCGGCCCAGACGGCCTATTTGCAACAGGCATTGCAGCCGGGCGAGGAGGCCACGATAAGCAAGACGATAACCCTGCCGGCTACGGTAGGTGCATACAACGTTTATGCCGTGGTCAACGACGGGCAGAAGGAGAAGGAATTGTTGTATGTCAACAACACATCCGGAAAGGCGGTTGTGAATATCGTCGCTCCTTATTCTGTGAGTGCCGAGGCAGGCAAACAGGTTTACCAGCAAGGCGAGGAGGTGACGATAAGCGGGAAGATTGAAGGCGATGTGGCGGAAGGTACGGAAGTGGAGGTTTACGTGCTGAATGACGGCTACCGTCACACCATCAACGTCAAAGCCGATGCGCAGGGCGAGTTTTCGACCACATATAAGCCTTATCCAGAGCAGATGGGGCATTTCGTCGTCGGGGCATGCTACCCCAGTGAGAACTCAACGGCGGAGCAGTCTTCATTTGACATTTACGGGCTCAAGCGAACATCGTTTGCTCCCGTGACGTGCGAAATGATTGTGGAGGAGCCACACAATGGCAAGCTGCAATTGGTCAATCCCGGTGTGTTGCCGCTTTCGGGGTTGAAAGTCAGTGTGGTTTCAAAACCTGAAAACTGCCAGGTGGAAGTGACTTGTCCGGCCAACGTGGCGGCTGGCGAAAGTTTCGATGTAGGTTATGTCCTCACAAGTGCATCGGCTTCGACGGGCAATGAATGGGAACAGATTCAGTTGCAGATAGAATCAGCCGAAGGCGCGTCAATGAATTTCGACTTGTATTATTATAGCAGGAATGCCAACGGAAAACTAGTCGCAGACGTGTCGGCAATCAACACGACGATGAATGTGGAGACTGGCCGTGACTATCCGATAGTCATCACCAACGTGGGCAAGGGCGAATCCGGAGAAATAACCTTTGCGCTCCCTTCGTGGATGACGACTGCCACGCCGAGTGTGGTGCCCTCGCTGGATTGCGGTGAGTCAGCCACCGTCGTGTTGCGTTTTAAACCGGATGAAGGGATGCAGCTCAATGTTCCCGTGACAGGCCAGATAGGCATAAACTGTGCAAACGGTGAGGGGTTGCCAATCGCCTTTACCGTCGAACCTGTCTCGGAAAATACCGGGACGCTGGTTGTGGATGTTTGTGACGAATATACCTATTATACGGACGAGGCTCCGCATGTGAGCGGTGCCGAAGTGTTGGTTAAGCATCCCACGACAGGCGAAGTGGTCGCACAGGGCTTGACGGACGAAACCGGACAGTTCATGACGACGTTGCCCGAAGGCTACTATGCACTTAGTGTAACAGCGGACAGGCATGATGCTTATCAGAACAATGTTTTGCTCGACCCGGGCAGGGAGACGAAGAAGACCATCAACCTCAGCTTCCAGGCCATCACCATAGATTGGAACGTGGAGGAAACGGAAATAGAGGATGAATATACCATTGCGACAACAGTGGAATATGAAACCAACGTGCCGAAACCTGTGGTGACAATTACCGGACCGGAAAAAATAGACGGGGATGCAATGAGAGAAGGTGAGTCTGTTCTTCTAAATTACACTCTTATTAATAAGGGCTTGGTCGAAGCTGAAGATGTAGAAATTTTCGTACCTGAAGCAAACGCTGAATGGTCATTCACCATACTCGATAATGCAGGGCCGTTTGACTTATCCGCACAACAAAGTATAACCGTCCCCATATTATTGACTAAATTGTCAAATGGCGAAAATCAAACAAGCCGGAAATTAGCTAGAGCGCTTCCAACGAACTCTTATATTACTTCATGTATGGCCGCTATGTCATATCACTATAAGTCGCATTGCGGTACAGAGTTGAAAGACAATGAAGCAGCATTTCGTTTGGCCCTTAAAGCCTGCACATATGGGGCTGTCATGGATGCTATCGCTCAAGCTTTTATCGGATTAGGTGGAGGTTATGGCGGAGATTTGGGCTTGCCGATTATTGGAGGAGGTGATGATTATACCTCTGGAACCTACTATCCGGAAGTAAAGATAGAAAATACTATATGCGACCCTGAAGTTGCAGCCTGTGGAGAAGCCATTATTGATGCCTTGGCTGGAATGTATCGTGGTTTTGGTAACATTCACTCAATTAATAGTACGGCAATACAAGTAGCTGACGATTATGCAAGAAATGGAAAAATTTCTGGTAACAGTGTAATTAGCTTAGCTCTGTTGTTTACTCCTCCCATATTGGATATTTATGAAAATACACTGCCGAAGAATAGGCGTATAGGAATGGGGAATCTTGCAAATTATGCAGGAAGTCTATACAGTGTAGTGAGTTCATGTAAAGGGGTATTCAATCAAAATGCGCTCCAACGTCGGATAACAGAAAAGAGCTCCAACAGCTGGATGGAAGAATTTAATGGTAAAGCCATCAGGTATTATGATCAGATAATTGCATTAAATAATGCTTTATTTGAGATATTTGGGGATAACGTATGGTATGATGATTTTGATGAAAGCAAAAAATCTTTCTTCACTTATTTAAGTACCCTAAGCGATGATGAGCAATTGACATTTGATAAATTGCGAGATTATAAACCTGAATCTGTTTCGTCTGAACAACTTGAAAGATTCATTGCCCGTATAAACAATTCATTTGTAGGCTCAACAGATGAAAACAAAATAGATGTTGACAACCTGATGGAACAGGCGACAATTGTGTCCAATTTGGAAGAAGACGCTATTAATGAAGGATATGAGTCTCTTGCAGATTTATTTGACCATGGTTATGAGCAAGTTCTAACAGACTTCAATGAGGCATCATCAAACGTTTGTTCCAGCATCACTTTACAGTTCTCGCAAACCATGACGATGACCCGTCAGGCATTCCGCGGAACGCTGACCGTGTTCAACGGCAACGAAGAGAAGCCGATGGAAGATGTCAGGTTGAACCTTGAGGTTCGCGACGATGAAGGTACGCTCGCCACATCGCACGAATTCCAAATCAACACAGAGAGCCTCGACGGCTTTACGGGTGAAATGAACCTGACCGACGGATGGAATCTGGCGGCCAATGAGACGGGAACGGCCACGATTCTCTTTATCCCGACGAAGTATGCCGCACTAGAAGCGGACAAGGCTTACTCGTTTGGTGGGAGCCTGACTTACGTGGATCCGTTTACGGATTTGGAAGTGACACGCGACTTGTATCCGGTGACGTTGACCGTGAAGCCGTCGCCCGAGCTTGACCTCACCTATTTCATGCAGCGTGACGTGCTTGGCGATGACCCGCTCACGGCTGATGTAGTGGAAGCAAGCGAACCGGCAGAGTTTGCCCTGGTGATAAACAACAAGGGATATGGCGATGCCACGAACGTAAGGATGGTGACGGAACAGCCGGAAATCGTGGAAAACGAGAAAGGATTGCGCGTTGATTTTGAACTGACAAGTTCACAACTTAACGGGCAAGATGCCACTCTTGCGCTCGGTGGAAGCATTGCTACTGAATTCGGCACAATTCCGGCTCATTCACAGGCCTATGCGCAGTGGTGGCTGCAGAGTTCCCTGCTCGGACATTTCACGGAATATGATGTCAAGGCTACGCATGTCACGAGTTACGGCAACGAAGATCTTTCGTTGCTGGATAACGTGACGATTCATGAACTGATTCATGGATTCACTGTGGACGGACAGGCAGAGGTTCCCGTGAGAGGTTTTCTGGTCAATGACATTGTGGATGCCGAAGACTTGCCCGATATGGTTTATTTCACCGATGGGAGAAGTGAGGAAAGCCTGTCATTGGCCATTTCGGCCGTGATGCGGCAAACGAGCGGCACGGAATTCAGCGTGACTGTGTCGCCTTCCGCAGCGGGCTGGAATTATGGTGCCGTCAATGACCTTACGGCGGGGAAACAGGCTTTGGTGTCCGTCGTGCGTCAAAGCGATGGGAAAGAGTTGCCTTTGGACAACTTCTGGCAAACCGACCGTACGCTGCGAGACGGGAAAGACCCGCTGTATGAATACAGATTGCATTTTGCCGTGGAAGGGAATAAGGAAGAAACTTATCTGTTGACGTTTGAACCACGTCCCGACATGAAACTTGCCGTGGAGAGCTTTGGCGGATTGCCGGAAGAAGATGTCGTGACCTCACAAGTGAAGACGGTCAACGTGAGGTTCAACAAGCCGATAGATGCTTCCACCTTTACGGCAGACGATGTGACCCTGACATGCCAAGGCCGTCAAGTCGATTTGTCTTCCATGGTCATTTCGAAAGTCAGCGACGTGGAATATGCGTTGGGGCTTGATGAAGTGACTGTCGAAGACGGTTATTATGTGTTGGCCGTGCAGACGGCTGCGATAACCGACGGGGAAGGCTATGCCGGAGAAACAGGCAAGAATGTTTCTTGGACACAATATCTGGATAGGAAAGTCACGCTTACGCTGCAGGCTTCTCCTGAGTATGGAGGAACGGTTACTCCTGCAACCGGACGCTTTGATTATGGCGAGACAGTGGAGCTTGAAGCGATTCCGGCCGAAGGATATGAGTTCGCGGGCTGGATGCGTGGCGGTGAACTGTATTCCGAAGATGAGTCCTTTAGTTATTTGCCATTGAAGGATGAAGAGTTCACTGCTTTATTCACGTTGAAGCAGTTCAATGTGAGCGTGTCTTATGACGAAACCCGTGGTGTCGTGGAAGGTGATATGAATGGTATTTATGGATATGGCACTATATTGACCATGACAGCTGTCCCGTTCGAGAATTATGTGTTTTCGGGATGGTTTATGGGAGATGAAAAACTGAGTTCCGACGACACTTATAGTTTTGTGGTTGAGGAGGACATGCAGGTCACCGCCTTGTTTGATGAAGATTTTTCGACCGGCATCGATTCGGATGCAAGAACGGAGGCTTTTGTGATTCGTCCATTGCCATTGCATGACGTGATGCGTCTGGATGGAAACTTCATTGAAATTGAACAGCTTTTGGTGTATGCGATTGATGGCACTGTGAAATTGGCTGAGTCGGATGTTCCGCGTGGAGCTTCAGTGGATGTATCTTCCTTGGCGAAAGGTTTGTATATTGTAAAGGCTGTTACGGATAATGGCACTTATGTGAAGCGTGTCTTAAAGAAATGAAATGCATTGATAATTGAATAAGGGGAGAAAGAGGGTGGAAACATCCTCTTTCTTATTGAAAGAAATCATAAATATCCTGATTTGTTTCTGCCATACGCTTATTCTTCGTAACTTTCGCCGTGAAACATTTAAAGAAGGAGGACTTATGAAAAAGAATATCTTGATGTGGATGGCCGTGGCGGCGGGGCTTATGTTCCCGCGCATGGCCGGGGCATGTACCGGCATTACGCTGAAATCGTCCGACGGTGCCACGGTGTTGGCCCGCACCATCGAATGGGGCGGAAGTGATTTGAACAGTCGTTACGTGGTGGTGCCGCGCGGTTATGAGCAGCAGGCTTACGTGACGGGCGGACAGAAGGCGGGAATGAAGTTCACGGCTCGTTACGGATATGTGGGCGTGGCCGTGGAGCTGGAGGATTTTGTGGCCGAAGGGCTGAATGAAGCCGGGCTGTCGGCGGGCTTGTTTTATTTCCCGAATTACGGGGGATATGAGACGTATGACCCGGCGAAGGGCGAAACGTCCATCTCCGACTTGCAGCTTGTGCCATGGATGCTGGCAGGTTTCAAGACGGTGGACGAGGTGAAGGAGGCCATCCGGGGAATACACGTGGTGTCGTCCGACCCGAGGGCTTCCACGGCGCATTGGCGCATTGCCGACGCGTCGGGGCGGCAGGTGGTGCTGGAAATCGTGGACGGCAAGCCTTGTTTCTATGAGAACCCCTTGGGGGTGTTGACCAATTCTCCCGGTTTCGAGTGGCAGATGACGAACCTGAACAATTATGTGAACCTGTTCCCCGGCGGGGCGGAAAAGAAACAATTGGACGGGGTGACGCTTTCCGCCTTCGGCGCGGGCAGCGGCTTCCTGGGCATCCCGGGGGACGTGACCCCGCCGTCGCGTTTTGTCCGCGCGGCTTTCTATCAGGCTTCTTCGCCCGTGCAGGCTACGGCTCGCAAGACTGTGCTCCAGGCTTTTCAGATTCTGAACAACTTCGACATACCCGTGGGCATTGAGTTTCCCGACGGGAAAGTGCCGGCTGACATTCCGAGTGCCACGCAATGGACTTCGGCCACGGATGTCCGCAACCTGGTGTTTTACTACCGGACGATGTGGAACAGCGCGATACGCAGCATTGACCTGAAAGCGATTGATTTTTCGAAAGTGAAGTACCGTTCGGCACCGGTCGATGAGGTGAAAGAACAGCCGATTGTGCCTTTGGCATTGAAATAATGCGGGAAAAGTTGTACTTTTGCAGTGATTTTGGATAAAGGAAAACGTATGAAAATAGGAATCATAGCGGCCATGAGCGACGAACGCGAGCAACTATCCCGGTTGCTCACGGGGCTTCATGAGGAGCAAAACGGCTTGTTCCGTTACGTGACGGGCGAGCTTGGCGGGAACACTTTATATATAATGAAGTGCGGCATCGGGAAGGTGAATGCTGCCGTGGGGGCATCCGAGTTGATCACCCGCATGCAACCCGACGTGGTGGTGAGCACAGGCGTGGCCGGCGGCATCGACAAGGAGGTGGCCGTCATGGACGTGGTGGCTGCTTCGCAGGTGGTATATCATGACGTGTGGTGCGGCATGGGGAACGAATATGGGCAAGTGCAGGGCATGCCGCCGAAGTTTGCCTGCGACGAGCGTCTGGTGCAGGTGGCGGCTTCGCTGGTTTCGCCGGTGCCGGTGCATGTCGGTCTGATTTGCTCCGGAGACAAGTTCGTGACGAGCCTGCAGGAATTGGAAGCCATCAAGGCGGACTTTCCCGAAGGATTGGCCGTGGACATGGAGTCGGGGGCCATCGCGCAGGTTTGTTACCTTTACAAAGTGCCGTTCATCAGTTTCCGCGTCATCAGCGACACGCCGGGGGCGGAAGGGCACTGGGAGCAATATGAGAATTTTTGGGAAACCATGGCCGACCATTCCTTCGGGGTGGTGAAAGCCTTTTTGGAGAGTTTGACCGACGGGTTGTCCACGTCATTAAAATAAAGAATAGCAATGAAGAAGATACCGAGTTTTACGATTGACCACACACGGTTGTTGCGTGGCATTTATGTGTCCCGCAAGGACGAGGTGGGCGGCGACGTGGTGACCACGTTTGACATCCGCATGAAGGAACCCAACCGCGAACCGGCCTTGGGACAAGGCGCGTTGCACACGATAGAGCATCTTGCAGCCACGTTCCTGCGCAACCATCCCGTATGGGCGGACAAGATTGTGTATTGGGGGCCGATGGGTTGCCTCACGGGGAATTACCTTTTGATGAAAGGCGACCTGCAGTCGGCAGACATTGTGGAACTGATGAAGGAAACGTTCCGTTTTGTGGCCGATTTTGAAGGTGAAGTGCCGGGGGCGGCCCCGCAGGATTGCGGCAACTATCTGTTGCACGACCTGCCGATGGCCAAATGGGAGTCGGCCAAGTACCTTCACGAGGTGCTGGAACGGATGACAGAAGCCAATTTGCATTATCCGCAACGGGAAGATTGAGCAAGCATTTGAAAAGAAACATCCGGGCCGGAAAGCAGAATCTATGTTTTCCGGCCCGGATGTTTCTTATAGCGCATGTTCTGCTTTCCATTGGTCATACCGTTCCAGCACCTTTTCCGGAGCGTGGTTGTACCAACTGTAGCCATTGCGACGTTCGTATTCTATGTCTTCTACCCGGTATTTCTTGACACCGTCCCGTCCGCAGAAGAACGGACGGTTGGTCTCAACTTCATAAAAACGTGCCCAGATGCGCGGGGCATCTGCCGTTTTCACCATGCGATAGTCTTTCTCTCCTTGGGCGTTGGTGAAATCCTCCCGTTTCAGGTTGGTGATGGCCGTTTTGCGGAACCAGGCCACGGCACCTTCCACTGCCTGCACCACGGTTGAATCCGGCTGTGGAAGCGACATGAGCAGCAATGTGATGTTGACCGATTCCGCTCCGCTGAGCGAAGGCAATTCGTATGCGCGGGCCTTGCAGGGAGCCAGAGTCCGGCGGTCGTGTTGGGCGCACCACACAGAGGGTTGCCCATTTTGTTTCACTTGGCAGGCCAAGATGCAGCCGATGCCTTTTTGGAATGCGTGGCGGGCTGCCGTGGCGGTCGAATCCGGCAAGAACGTGTATGGAGTTTTCTGTCGGGCCACGTCGCGCAGCAGTTGCAGCACGTTGATCATGGCGTTGTCGTTGAACGTGATTTGCACATGGTAGCCCGTGGCCTTTGGATAGAACTGCGGCCATCCTCCGTTGTCGTATTGTGCTTCCAGCAAGTAATCAATTCCATGTATGGCCGCGTCGCGATAGCGGCTGTCCCCGGTGGCGTTGTAGAGCTTGGCGAGGTAATGGATTTCCGTGGTGGTGGCGCGGTTGTCAATGGTGCCCCGTCGCACGTCCGCTTTGCCGGTTTCAGCCTTTTTCCGTTCGTCCGGAGTGAGTTCTTCGGGGATATAGATGTTCTTGGGCCATCCGCCGCTTTCCAGTTGGTAGAGCAGGACGTTCTCGCCGATGCGCCGGGCTTCGTCGGTCCGATAGAACGCTTCTGTGAACTTACGGGCCTCGTGCGGCCATTCCTTATAAGACTTTTTTGTTTTGTAGTCGTCTGCGGCCTGCAATCCCGGGATGTTGCAGAGAAACAGGCAGAACAGTCCGGCAATGCGGAAGATTCTGGAACTTTTCATGTGCGTCAATGTCTTTATTTTCCGATAGGTTGGATTTTCCGCCGCAACGCCTTGGAGATTTCCAGGAACATGTAGCGGCGGGGCTGGCTGTGGATGTTTGCGCTGTCGGCCGAATATTTCCGTTGGGCATATTCTTTGGATTTCTCGAAGGTGAGGCGCGACATTTCCTCCTGGGACTTGCCTTCCGAGGTGGAGTCGAGTTTCTCTTCCGGGAAGAAGTCGTCCAGGTCGATGTCGCCAATCATCGTGGTTTCGAGAAATTCCGCCCGCTTGTGCTCACGGTCGGTGTAGTAGCCCACGTACATGTGGCCGGGGATGCGCACCAGGATCGGGTCGATGTTGACGGCCCGCAGCAGGGAGGCGAAGAGCACACTGCCGTCCACGCAGTTGATTTGCGAGGATTTCAGCGCGTCTTCCAGTGTGCGGACGCGCTGGGCATAGACCACGTTGCTCGACAGGCTGCTGTAGGAGATGGAACTGTAGCGGAACTTGCGGCGTTGCAACACGTTCCACAAGGCATAGACCTGCTTGTCCACATAATCCTTGTGGCGGCTTTGGTAGCCTTGGAAGCGGTTGACGATGCGCGTGTTCAGGGCTTCGCGCAGGATTTCGTCAATCAGCGGGCTGTCCTCGTTCACGTAGGCGGCGAAGAGGACGCCGGTGTTATGGAAACGGTTGTGCTTGTCGTTATAGCCTATCAGGCACTCGTTGATGCTGCGCACGGAGAAGGTGCGCACGTGGCGCACTGGCTTGGCTTCGTTGAACCGAGCTTCCACCGAAACGATGGTCGGTTCGGGCTGCAGGTTGTTGCGCAAGGCATCATAATTCCACAAGATATCGGGATAGACGGTGTAGGTCTGCCCTTCTTCGGGCAGGACGAATTCCGACACGGAGCGTTTGAAGAACGGCGTTTCGGCCACTTCTATCTGCAATCGGGCGTTGGGGTGCGGGGCTGCGATGCTGATATAAATGTGCGATTTCGGGTTTCCCAATGCCGGGTTGCCGTCCGAGGGACGGACGATGAGCGTGTCCGTGGTGGCCACGGAGAGGATGAGTGAGGGGAAGATGTTGCCCCCCAATTCATCGTTGATTTCAAAGTCGGCCGACGGGAAAAGCCGGTCGCGGAAAAGGTAGAGCGACAAGGCCGCCCCCGCCACGGCGGCGATGCAAATGAAAAGGATGGCGCGTTTCATTCGGCTTTCTCCTTTCTTGTTATTCTTCTTGCAGTGTGGAGTCCGCTTCGGTCACGGTGTCCAGCACTTCGTCTTTGGCTATCGTATAGCTTCCGCCGGACGATATGGTGACCGACAGGGGAATATAGATGTCCGACCCCGGGTAGCAGACGCTTACGGCGAAACGGAGGCCTTCCGGTGTACACTTGTCAAAAGCCATGCCCTCCAATATCGCACGGTTGAGGAACTTGTGGTCCACGTAATCGCGGAAATTGTTTTTCGTAAACACCTTATGGAAGATTTCTTGATTCCCGCGGTTCACGCGTAAACGGATGTAGTTATCTGCGAATTGTTCGTTGTCGTCGCCAGTGACCAGCGGGAGGGTGTCGTTGGTTTCGCGCACGATGTCGTAGGCATACCGGATGCCGCCGTTTTCCACTTCCGCGCTGTAGTGGTAGTCTTTCATGGCCTGTATGCCGTGCGTCGTGTCAGGTTTTTCATACGCGCTGTAGCCGTTTGTCGTTTGTTGGGCTTTTCGTTGGCATCCGTATCCTAATATGAGGAGGCATGCAAGCCCGATGGTTTTGATGTGTGTCTGCATGTGTATTGTTTCAACTTTCGTCCAAAGATAATGCAAACCGTCCGCAGGATAAAACAAATTAGTTGTTTTTCATGCCGGGGTGAAGCTTATCTTTTACAAAGGAACAAAAAAAAGCTGAGCTTGGCAACGCTTTGTGGTTTTTTAGTATGCTTTTTGTTTGCCCGTTTGAGGTCAATTCCGTATCTTTGGACGAAGTATAAAGCATGATGATGGGAAGAATCCGTGTTTGGGCAGTGGGATTTTGTGTGCTGTTTTGCGGTGCTTGTCGCGAAGAAGGCGGGGCGAGGGAAGACGCGTCGCGCGTGGACACGCTGTCCCTCGTGATGCAGGTGCGGGAGTGCGCACGGCTTTATACGGCGGAATACGAAGTCCATAAACTGGTGCTGAAGGACGACCCTTTGCATGTGAAAGGGAATGTGTTCAGCCGCTCGTTCGACGTGGAAGTGCCCATTGGCGAACGGAAAGCCATCGTGCCTATCGACGTGACCCTGAAGGCTTATATCGACTTTTCCGGCTTTGGGGAGGCGAACGTGGTGCGGTCGGGCGAACGGATTGCCATCGTGTTGCCCGACCCGAGGGTCGTGGTGTCAGCTTCGCGCATCGACCACGACGAGGTGAAGCAGTTCGTGTCGTTGACCCGCTCGTATTACACGTCGGTCGAACTGGTTGATTTTGCCCGTCAAGGGGAAGAGGAGATTTTGGCGACCGTGCCGGAAATGGGCATTTTGGACGTGGCCAGGGAGAATGCGGCCCATGTGTTGGTGCCGTTGTTGGCCGGTTTGGGCTATGAAGAGAAAGATATCGTGATTTCTTTCCGCAAGAAATTCACTGAGGCCGACATGCCGTTCTTGCTGGAGCGTGAAGGCCGGGGCGGGAAGCTGGAATGAAGACGATGAAGTGGTTGAACGCGATAAAATGGTTGGTTGTGTTGGCCGTCATGTGTATGGCGGCCTGGTTGGCAGTGACGTGGAACCGGCGGGGCGGCGTGTCGGTAGAAGCAGGATTTGATTCGCGGATAGAATTGACTCCGCAGGAAATACGCCGGATAGAAAGTGTCGGGCAATGGGAATTCCTTTCCGTGCAGTGCGAGGTCGTGGCAGACACGTCCCGACGGGGCATTTTTTCCGACGACCGCCTGGTGGCGATTTACACGGGGACGCCGCGTCTCGGCATTGACATGGCCGATGCTGGCGAAGGGTGGGCGCATGCCCATGGCGACACGGTGACGCTCCGCCTGCCTGTGGTCAAGTTGCTGGATGGGGATTTCATTGACGAGACCCGCACACGGGTGTTTTTCGAGCGTGGGACGTGGCCGAATGCCGCGCGTGCCCGCCTTTACGAAAAAGCCCGGCGGAAGATGTTGCGGCAGTGCCTCACGCCTTCCAACCTGCGCCGTGCGGAAGAAAACGCGCGCAACCAGTTCGCCTCCCTGTTCACGGCCTTGGGCTTCCAGACAGTGGAAATCGCGTTTGAATAGAAAACATGGAAACCTAATTTCAATATGAAATGTGTATGAAACTTTTGAATCTTAAACCGATGCTCTTCGCCTTGACGTGCGGAAGCATCATGGCCATGGAGGCACAGGAAGTGCAGCCTGTGTTGGCTTATTCGTTCGAGCAGCAACAAGCTGCCGATGACAGCGGGAAATACCCGTTCGCATTGTACAACAACGCTTTTGTGTTGGCTACGGAAGACGGTAACCACGTGCTTTCCACCGGTGAAAGCAACGGTTATGCCGACCTGGGGACGGACCTCGGCCGCGAGGTGTTGGCCGGTTTGTCCGGCGATTATTCCGTGTCCATTGACTTGTGTGTCGGGGCGGATAATGCCTTGGGCAGTTATTGCTGGGCTTGGGCTTTGACGAATGGCACAGGGGCTTACATGGCCTTGGTCAATGCCGCAGGAAACGGTGACTGGTATTATGAGATTAAGAATGGCACTGCGCAAAGCGTACATGCCTCGCGCGGGGTCACGACCGACGAGTGGCACACCCTGACTGTCGTGCAGCAATCGGGCACATGCACTTATTATATGGACGGGGTGGCAGTGAAGAGTGGCGCGTTGACGTTGAACCCTTCCGGTTTTGCCGCGACTTTTGTCCGGAACTATCTGGCCCGCTCGCCTTTCGCGGGAGATGCTTACATGCGGAACACGCTGATGGACAATTTCAAGGTCTATGACGTGGCACTCACTGCGGCACAGGTGGAGGCGTTGTATGCCGCCCGCCCGGTGTCAAAGGAAGTGAAGGTGGACGTGTCCACTGTGTTGCAGGTGGTGCGCGACGAGCTCTATTTGGGGCAGGCCGCGAAATACATCCACAATCGTTTGGAATTGCCCGGGGAATGCAGCTATGGGACTGTGGAATGGACGTTTACACCCGCTGAGGCCATGGACGGGAACGCGGAAATCTCGTTTGCAGACGGGGTGTTTACCGTAGTCCGCAGGGCGGACATCCCCGTGCTGGCGGGTGAATTGCAAGGCACCATTACTTACGAGGGGGTGTCTTATCCGGTGTATGAGACACCGGTGCCGGTGACCATTGCCCCGGACGACCATGCTTACGGCTACTTGTATTGCCACATGCCTAACCTCGTGCCGGAAACGGGTGTGGGCACGTTGGTTTCCCAAGTCATTACCTATGCTTTGGGCACGGAGGAAGACAAGGGGCTGGTGTTCAATGAACTGAATCGTGGGTCGAGCATCATTGACGGCATCGGCACCGCCTTGCCATGGTGTCGGGACGCGTTCATGGCCAAGGACAAAAAGCGTGGCCGTTATTATATCGTGACGACCGACCTTTACGGGTCGCGCGACGGTGGCACCAGCATGCTGGAGAATTACTCCATCGGCATGTTCCGCAGTTATGACCTGATCAACTGGACTTACACCCGTTGCGACATGAAACAATACTTGCGTGAGCATCCGGTGACGGACATTTACGACAACACCGGCACGAAGTTGCTCACCGCCGACAAGGTGAGCCGTGTCTGGGCGCCTCAGATTGTCTTTATCGACGGTGATCCTTATATTTATTACGCCGTGGGCAATACGGACAACGGCGATTGCGACCACTTTTATATCTCCAAAGCCAATGAAGATTTCACGGGCATCACTTCTTTCCAAATGCTCTACGGGGCCAACACGCAGGACAACGTGTTGGATGCCGACATCAATTATCTGGAGACAGACGGGCTTTACCACATGTCTTATCGCGACTATGCGGCGGGCGGCATTTTGGACATCACGACCGAGGATTTGCTGCGTCCGCAATGGAGCACTCCGGTTTCGTCTTTCCAGGACGGCAGCGGATATGAGGCTTCCAGCGTGTTCCGGCGCATCAACGATGACGTATGGAACGTGGGGAACGTCAATTATGGGAATAATGTAGGGTATCATTTCCACACGGCGGATGCCATGTTGCGCAACCTGCAATCGGCGGCGGACATGTCGGGCAACTTGTCGCCGCAACACGGCTCGTTCGTGTATGTCACGGAGACCGAATACCGCCTGTTGCAGGCATGGAGCGATTTGAAAGCTCTGATTGCCGACGGCGAAGCACTGTTGGGGCGGCAGGAGAGCGAGATGCTGCGTACTTTGGTGGACAGGGCGAAAACGGACATTGCGACGGACAACGGAGCGGACACGGATTTGGAGGCGTTGGCGGCTTTGCTCCAGGAGGACTTTGTGCAGTTGCAAGCCCGCATGGCGTTGGAAACGGCTTTGTCGCAAGCGCGTGCGGCGAACTTTTCCGGTGTGGAAGGACGCGAAGGTTGGGTGGACAGGCTGTATAACGGCGGACGGTTGGCGGAAGCCATCGTTTCGGCCGAAACGGCGGGGCTGATGCCCGATGCGGAAGCTTGGAACATTGCAGCAGGCGAGTTGGACGAGGCATTGAAGGGCTATTATGAGACTTTGGCGTCAGACGGCGAACCCTTGGGTATCCGGAATGGCGACTTTGCGAATGGCACGTCCGGTTGGACATTGGATGGCACGGCCAACACAGGAGACGGCGTGGCGGAGTTTTTTGCTTTACGCGCAGTGGATTATTCCGTCTCCATTGGGCGTACGCAACGTGAATTGGCCGAGGGGTATTACCTCGTAAAATGCCAGGCATTTGAACGCAATGGCGAGAATGACCACACGGGGCGGAATTGCCGGGAAGGTGTGGAAAAGATAAATTATGAATTTTTCGCGGGGGATGTTTCCGTCCCGGTGCGGTCTCTGTATGAACTGCCTTATGACGGCAGCGGGTCATGGCATGGCTTTGCCAACAATATGGCCTCGGCCAGCGCGCTCTTTTCCGCGTCGGGGGAAAACTATGCTAATTATTTGCTGGTTTATGTGGCAGATGGCCGTTTGACTTTCGGGTTGCGGTGTCCGGTGTCCACGGTGCATTCTTCCGATTGGTGCTGTTTCGACAACTTCGAGGTTTATTCGTTGGACAAGGCTACGGCGGTGTCCGGCGTGAAGGCGGATGTGGAGACGGTTGCAGGGAAAGTTTATGACCTTGGCGGGGTGTCCCGTGGCTCGGTGGGGGCGGACGGCGGCTTGCCTTCCCTGCAGAAAGGGGTTTATATTGTCAATGGCAAAAAGGTGCTGAAAAAATGAAATCCCATCGGGGCAATTGGACAGTTGGGTTTCCCGTCCAATTGTCCCGATGGCGTTTATTCATCAGGTAGGATTGTCTTCCGGGTCGGCTTCGTCGTCCAACCTGTTTTCCCACAAGTATTTTTTTGTCTCAGCCGCGATGACCCCCGAGAGGCAAATCAGCGAGACGATGTTGGGGAGTGCCATGAGGGCGTTGGCCAGGTCGGCGAAGTTCCACACCACGGCCAGTTGGGTGATGGCCCCGAAAAACGCACAAATGATGAACACGCCCCTGTAAACCAAAGTCAGGCGTTTCCCGCTAAGGTATTCCATGGCTTTCTCCCCGTAGTAGCACCATCCGAGGATGGTGGAGAAGGCGAACGTCACGATGCCGAAAATGAGCAACGGCGCGCCGACGTAGGGGATTTTGTCGAAAGCCACTTTCGTGAGCGCGGCCCCGTCGGCATAGGTGATGTCGGGATAGGCCAGGATGCTCGACACGAGCACCAGTCCCGTGAGCGCACAGATGACCACCGTGTCCCAGAACGTGCCGGTGGACGACACCAAGGCTTGGCGAACGGGATTGCGGGTCTGCGCCGCAGCGGCCACAATGGGGGCGGATCCCATGCCGCTTTCGTTGCTGAACAAACCGCGCGCGATGCCGTAGCGTGCCGTCATGATGATGGAACCGCCCACGAAACCGCCGCCTGCAGCCGAGGGATTGAACGCCGACTCAAGGATGAGTTTCAGGGCATCCCACACGTATGCCCCGTTCACGAAGAGGATGTAGCAGCATCCCAGAACATAGAAAGCGGCCATGAACGGGACGAAGGCCGTGCACACGCGGGCGATGCCTTTCACGCCGAAGATGACCACCAAGGCCACGCAGATGGCGATGACCGTTCCGGTGAATGCCTGTGGGATTTGGTAGGTTTCGTAGCATAGCATGGAGATGGCGTTGCTCTGCACCAGGTTGCCGATGCCAAATGAGGCGCAAACCGTGAATATGCAGAAGAGCACGGCCAACCACTTCGCATGCAGTCCACGTTCCAAGGCGTACATGGGGCCGCCCGCCATCTTGCCGGTCGGCTTGCGGACACGGTATTTCACGGCCAGCAGTCCTTCGGCGTATTTCGTGGCGATGCCGAACACGCCCGTCAGCCAGCACCAAAACACGGCGCCCGGGCCGCCCAGCGTGATGGCTGTGGCCACGCCGATGATGTTGCCCGTGCCGATGGTGGCGGCGAGGGCCGTGGCCAACGCGCCGAACTGGCTCACATCGCCTTTCGCCGACGAGTCCGACTTGACGGACAGGCGGATGCCCGTGAGCAGCTTGCGTTGCGGGAACCGCAACCGTATGGTCATGAACACGTGGGTGCCCAGCAGGATGATGACCATGGGCCATCCCCAAAGGAAGTCGCTGCACGACTTGATGAGTGCGCTCAGAGATTCCATGACGTGTCGTTTAAGAGTTGTCCGGCCATTGCGGGGGTGTAGCCATAGACGTGGTGGTAAATCTCGTGGCAGATATGTGTGAAGTCGCGCGTTTCGTCAAGCTGTCCGTGTACCATGAGCCGTAAGGGGATAGCCGGAAGGGCGGGCGAATAAGGGGGTTGGGTGTAAGTCCGCTCCCAAAGCGTAAAGCCGCAACGTTGGTAAAACCCGATGCGCCGCCGCTTCAGGTCGTCGGTGGGAGGTTCCACTTCCAGCACGATAGGTAGTTGTCCGGCAAGCTGGATGAATTGCTCCATGATGCGTTTTCCCAACCCGCCGCCGCGGAGGGCGGGAAGCGTGGCCAGGTGTTCGGCGTAGAGGAAGCCGTCCAGTTGCCAGAAATTCAGCAATCCGGCGAATTTGCCATTGTCCAGCACCATGTGCGGGCGGAAGAGCGGGTTGTGGTCGGCATAGTCGCGTTGTTCCGCCAGTGGGCGGCGTTCTTCGGGGGGGAAGGCATCCTTCATGAGGTCTTCTGCCTCGGCGTAGTACGGATTTGTGGTGTTGACGCGGAGTAGTTCCATAGATTTTATTTTACGCGGATTAATTCATATTTTCTGTTTCCCAACCCTAGCTTTTCGGCGTGCGCCAGGCAGGTCTTGTATTCGGTGTTGGGATTCGTGTTGTCGAAGTGATCGTGGCGGTCGTGGAAGTGAGGCTTGGCCATTTCGTCCGTCAGCTGGCTGCCTGGGAGCGGTGTCTGCTTCAGGCAGGCATCCACGCAGGCCTGGTCTAAGGCCAAGGGGTCGAAGGAGGCAAACATGCCCACGTCCGGGATGATGGGCGTGTCGTTGCCCGCATGGCAGTCGCAGAGGGGCGACACGTCGCAGATGATGGATATGTGGAAGTTGGGCCGGCCATAGACCACGGCCTTGGTGTATTCGGCCATGCGGCAGTTCAGTTCCTTCACGGCTGCATTTTGTGCAAAGCCGATGGCATCGAAGTTGCAGGCCCCGATGCAACGTCCGCACCCTACGCAGTTGTCTTGGTTCACGGTCATTTTCTTGTGTTCCTCGTCGAACACCAGTCCGTCGTTGGCACATTCGCGCATGCACCGCTTGCATCCCCGGCAGGCGTCAGGGTCAATAACCGGTTTCCCGTTGCAGTGCTGGTCTTTTTTGCCTGCGCGTGAGCCGCATCCCATGCCGATGTTTTTGATGGTGCCGCCGAATCCTGTCATTTCGTGTCCTTTGAAGTGCGTCAGCGAGATGAAGACGTCCGCGTCCATGACGGCGCGTCCGATTTTGGCTTCCTTGACGTATTCGCCGCCCGCGACGGGCACGGCAATGTCATCCGTGCCTTTCAGGCCGTCGCCGATGATGACGGGGCATCCCACGGTCATGGGGGTGAAGCCGTTTTCCCAAGCGCAGTAGAGATGCTCGATGGCATTCTTGCGGCTGCCGGGATAGAGCGTGTTGCAGTCTGTGAGGAAGGGCTTTCCGCCGCATTGCTTCACGCAGTCGGCTACCGCTTTGGCGTAGTTGGGGCGCAGGAAACTCAGGTTCCCGAGTTCCCCGAAGTGCATTTTAATGGCCACGAATTTGCCGTTCATGTCTATCTTGTCCATTCCGGCGGCTTTGATGAGCCGTTTCAGCTTGTCTGCTGGTCCTTCGTCTGTCTTGCAGCGGAAATCTGTAAAAAATACTTGCGGGATATTCTGCTTGTTTGTTTGTTCCATGATGTTGTTCTCCTTGATTTGGTTGCAAAATTAGGCAAAAAAATGCGGATTTGAAGTTTTTTGTCGGTTAAATTGCCGGAAACACGTCCTTAGGAGAGGATGTGTGTTTTGTTTTTTTGTGCTAACTTTGTTTCAGATTTGATGAAAAGGAGAAAAAACGTATGACGGAATGGATATGTGTTGCCGGTGGTTTGCTGGCTGGGGCGGGTGCGGTCTTCTTGTGGTTGCGGGCGCGCGTGGTGGCCGTGCAGGCTTTGTGGAAAGCCAAGTGCGAAGAGACGGATGCCTTGCGTGTGTCGGCGGAGAACCTGAATCAGGAAAACAAGAAGTTGGCGGCCGACAGGCAGGCTTTGACGCGGGAACTGGATTTGCTGCGCGGGCAGATGGCGCACGAGGGGGAGGAACGCGAACGGCATTTCCGCGAACAGCTGCGCATCGTGCAGGAACAGCTTCAGAATGCCACCCGCGAGCTGTTGGGGCAGCGGGCACAGGAACTTTCGCGGCAGAACACGGTGCAGATGTCGGCGATCATCGACCCGCTGAAAGAAACCATGCGCGAGATGCGCACGGCCATGGACAACAGCCGCGACACGCATAACAAAAACACGGCTTCGCTGGAAAAAGCCATTGAGGAGGTGATGAGGCGTACACGCGAAATCGGAGCGGAGGCCGACAAACTGGCCAACGCCTTGCGTAACGAAAACAAGGTGCAAGGCAACTGGGGCGAGCTGATTTTGGACGAGCTTTTGCAGAGCCAAGGATTGAAAGAAGGTGTCCACTACGAAAAACAGGCGGTGTTGCGCGACAGCCGTGGGAATGCGGTGCTCAACGAGGAGACGGGCCGACGCATGATTCCCGACACCATCCTGCATTATCCCGACGGGAAAGATGCCATCATTGACTCCAAGGTGTCGCTCACGGCATTTGTGGATTATCAGAATGCGGAGACGGACGAAGCCCGGGTCGAAGCCTTGCAGCGTCACGTGAAGAGTGTGCGCAACCATGTGGGCGAACTGGC
The DNA here is from genome assembly GCA_944321565.1 of uncultured Paraprevotella sp. Taxonomy (GTDB): domain Bacteria; phylum Bacteroidota; class Bacteroidia; order Bacteroidales; family Bacteroidaceae; genus Paraprevotella. The sequence goes on from CALULT010000002.1 coordinate 118,474, forward strand.
CAGGAAGGATTACAGTGCCTATGTCAAGCCGCCGCGTCAGGCGTTGAATTATGTCATCATGTTCGTGCCCAACGAAGGTGCGCTCCAATTGGCCTTGGCTGAAGCTCCGGATTTGTGGCGCGATGCCTTTGCGAAAGGGGTGTTCATCACCGGAGAACAGAACCTTACGGCGGCTCTTCGCATTATCCAGATAGCCTGGACGCAGGAGCGTCAGGCGCGGAACCAGGAAGCAATCTTCGACACGGCCCGCATGTTGCTTGACCGCGTGGCCGACTTTATCGGCCATTTCGAGGCGGTGGGGCAGAAGCTGGCCGATGCATCGGCCGCCTACCGGAAGGCTGCGGACAAGCTGAAGGATGGCCGCTTGAGTGTGGTGGGCGCGGCAGGCAAGCTCATCAAGCTGGGGGCGAAAACGAGCGCGAAGAAAGCCATCCCGGAAGCCGACGAGCCGTTGCAGGCGTTGGACAGTGAACAGTGAATCTATTCGTGAGACGTAAGCCGTGAAACATCGGCAAGTCAGGCTCGGGAATTTCCCGTTTCCCGTTGTTCTTCTCCCGTTGTTTTCCATTCCTCCACCGTGCCCGTGGCGGAAGAGAAGCTTACACCTATTTTATATAGTTGGCGGCTGTCGGAATCGTAGGGGCGGGCGTAGCCTTTTTCCTCTATCTGCGCCAATGCCTCGTCCGCAGTGCCGTCCAGCTTGAACTCGAAGATGTAGATGTAGTCCGGGGTCTCCACAATGCAGTCCACGCGGCCTTGGCTCTGCGCTTTCTCGGTATAGACGGTATAGACGCTGATGAGGCGGAAAATGAGGTAGAACGTGTAGTGGAAATACCGTTCGCGCTCGCGTTCGTCCTCCTTGCGGCGCATCGTGTAAGGGATGCTTGAAAGGAAAGACGTGAACAGCTCGCGCAGGCAGTCTGGCTCGCCGTCCTCCAGCGCGTCCACTACGTCCTGTATCCAACTGTCCACGCTATGTGTCGCGGGTTTCAGGTAATCCGAAGCGACCAGCGACACGAATCCGTTCTTTACCTCGTTGTTCGGGAAGTCCAGCAGGAATGTTCCTCTTCTGAGATTGTAGTCCTTGATGGTGAGATACCCGCTTTGGTAAATCATCGGCAACGGACGCTCCACGTCGGCCTTGTAGTCCACGAACTCCCGGGGTTCGTAATATCGCCCGGTCAGTTCGTCCAGGTCCTCGTGGGTGTGGTTCAGCAGGCGTACCAGATAGGTCGGTGTTCCGCTGGCAAACCAATAGTCGCGCAGTTCTTTTTTTGCAAAGGCGTTCAGCAGGCTGAATGGATTGTACACGTCCGTCAGGTTGCCGCTGAAGTGGTAACCATCGTAGCGGCGTTTCAGCATTTCCAGCATTCCTTCCGGCGTGGTGCGGTATTTCTTGGCCAACGTGGCGATGGGTTCCGGGAAATATCGTTCCAGCTCCTCCTGCGTGATGCCGCACAGCGTTTCATAATCTTCATCCATGCTGATGTCGCTGGGCTGGTTGAACCCGCTGAACACGCTGACCTGCGAGAATTTCGTCACGCCGGTCAGCAGCACGAACTGCAGGTCGTCGTCCGCCGCCTTGAACACGGAATAGAATCCTTTCAGGATTTCGCGGTGCCAGTCCTCCAAAAGCATGTCTTGTTCACCCACCTTCACTTTCAGTCCCGTGTCGAGCACGTCGAGGATGGGCTTGTCGTATTCGTCAATCAACACCACGCATCTGCGGCCGTGGCGTCTGCGGGCTTGGGACAGCACGTAGGCGAACCGTTTTCCGATGTCGTTAAATTCCGTGTTGCAGCCGTATTCTTTCTCCCATGTGCTCAC
>CALULT010000003.1 GCA_944321565.1 uncultured Paraprevotella sp.
TTGTTCAGGCTATCAAAATTGTGCGCGTAATATTGGAAACGGTAGAAGGAATACAACCGGGTTTTCGGACTGACCCACTTCGACTGCGCCCAGTTTATGGAAACCTTTAAAATAGAAAAAGGGTGCGTTTACGCACCCCTTATGAAGAAAAGCCGCACCGATGATGTGATGAAAACTCCGAGCTAATAAGATTTGAGCGCCCGCCACCTTTGTAATCCACCGGCATCTCTGCTACCCGAAGGCGTGGCCCGCCATTGATGGTCGAAGCATTCTCGGTTTTCAGAAATAATTTGATGAGTATCCCAATCTAACCGATGCGGCTCATTTTTTCTGTATTACAAAGATAAGGCATTTGGTTTGAACCTGCAAATAAAACCGTCCTTTTTTTATTCGTATTACGTTTTTTTGCCACGTTGTTCCTCGTTTAGGGCAATAGCATTTTTGAAGTGCTGCTTAAGAAGCTTCACCTCGGCATGAAAAACAAATAAATTTGTTTTGTCCTGCGCTCGGTTTGCATTATCTTTGTACATGCACAGATAATGATACACGCAAGAATTATGAAATTGCAATTCTCTATAGACTATTTCACCCATTGGGGGGAGGACGTGCGAGTTGAAATTGCCTTTGTTGACCAAAGACAAAAAAGTAATACACGGGTTTTTCCCTTGGAAACGCGTGACGGAAGGACTTGGGCCGGGGAACTGACGATAAACGAAGGGGCGATGCGATGGTTTTGCTATACCTATTGTATATATAGGGGCGATGTGTGCGTCCGGAGAGAATGGGATGTGGTGCCGCGCCGTTTCAAGGCGGACGTGACGAAGGTTTTTGTTTTCCCGGACACATGGCACGATGCCCCAGTCTTCTCGCATCTTTATACTTCGGCATTTACCCGTTGCATCAAGCCGCAGCGTACGAGGTCAGAGGAATTGTCGTATTTTGCTGCCACGCTGATGTTGCGTGTCGATGCACCGCAATTGGAAAAGGGACAGGCATTAGCGCTTCTGGGCAACCAACCGGCTTTGGGAGAATGGAATCCGGACTTTGCCTTCCGGATGAAGGAAGAAGGATTGTATGGCTGGAGTGTGACGCTGAACGCGACAGGGTTGACCTTTCCTGTGGAATACAAATATGTGGTAGTGGATGCGGCAACCGGAGATTTTGTCGCGTGGGAAGGGGGAGGCAACCGCATAGTGCCTGCCGATGGAATCGGTAAGGACGAAGTGCTGGTAGTGTCGGACACCCCGCTGCGCTTGCCAACGGACCGATGGAAAGCTGCCGGGGTAGTGATACCCGTTTTTTCCTTGCGTAGCGAAGGAAGCTGCGGAGTGGGCGACTTCGGTGATTTGAAGACCATGGCGGATTGGGCTTCGCTAACCACAATGCGCGTCATACAGATATTGCCTATTTACGACACGACGATACACAAGACCTGGCTGGATTCTTATCCCTACAACAGCATATCTATTTATGCGTTGCACCCTCAGTACATGGATTTGCGCCAGCTTCCCCCATTGGCCAATGCCGAGGCTGCGGAAAAATATGAATCGCGTCGCCGGGCATTGAACGTTTTGCCGCAGGTGGACTATGAGGCGGTGAACGCGTTGAAGCAAGAGTATCTTCACGACCTTTTCGGGCAAGAAGGAGAAAAGACGCTGGCCTCCGAAGGTTTCCTTGACTTTTTCAAACAGAACGAACATTGGCTGGTAGCATACGCTGCTTTCTGTGTGTTGCGCGACCGTTACGGTACGGCTGATTTCCGCACATGGCCGCAATACGCAGAATACAGGACCGAAAGCATCCGTGCCTTTTGCCGCCCTTCCGCGCCGGCATACGGAGAGATTTCCTATTATTATTATGTGCAATATTGTTTGCACGTCCAACTGAAGGCTGCCAGCGACTATGCCCGTTCCAAAGGTGTCGTGCTGAAAGGCGATATACCCATTGGTATCAGTCGGAACAGCGTGGAAGCTTGGGTGGAACCTTATTATTTCAACACGGATTGCCAGGCGGGTGCACCGCCAGACGATTTTTCTGTGAACGGACAAAATTGGGGCTTTCCAACCTACAATTGGGATGTGATGCTGAAGGATGGCTGCAGTTGGTGGATCCGGCGGTTTCGCAAGATGGCGGAATATTTCGATGCTTACCGCATAGATCATGTGCTCGGATTCTTCCGGATTTGGGAGATTCCCATCAACTCCGTGCATGGATTGTTGGGACACTTTTCCCCGGCATTGCCGATGAGCGTGGAGGAGATAGAGAGCTATGGGCTGCGTTTCCGAAAGGATGATTTCACGCGCCCGTTCATTGATGATAAACTGTTACTGCAGATGTTTGGTTTCCATGCAGGAGAAGTCAGGGATGCCTATTTGAATGCCGTGGCGGAGGGGCGTTATGAAATGAAGCCGGAGTATGACACACAGCGCAAGGTGGAAACGGCTTTCGCAGGCCGGAATTCGGACGAAGATGTAGTCTTACGTGAGGGATTATATTCTTTGATCAGCAATGTATTGTTTGTTCCAGACCCGTCGCAGGACGACATGTACCATCCACGAATCTCCGCCCAATTGGATTACCTGTACCAAACCTTGACGCAAGCGGAGAAAGACGCGTTCAATGCCATTTACGACAATTACTTCTATCGGCGCCACAACGGATTTTGGTATGACCAGGCCATGCGGAAATTGCCGGTACTGGTGGCGGCCACGCGTATGTTGGTTTGCGCCGAGGACCTGGGCATGGTGCCCGATTGCGTACCTTGGGTGATGGAAAACCTGCGCATCCTGACACTGGAAATCCAGACCATGCCGAAGAAGTCGGGATTGCGGTTCGGGCACTTGGAAGAGAACCCTTATCGCAGTGTGTCCACCATCTTCACACATGACATGCCGACGTTGCGTGGCTGGTGGGAAGAAAACGAGGAGCGCACCCAACAGTATTTCACCGAAATTCTGCAGAAGGACGGTGACGCACCTGCCGTCATACCCGGTTGGCTTTGCGAGGAAGTCGTGGCACGCCATTTGTATTCCCCCTCCATGCTTTGCCTCATTTCGTGGCAGGACTGGCTCTCTATTGATGACACATTGCGTTGTCCGGACGTGGCATCCGAGCGCATCAACGTGCCGTCCAACCCGCGAAACTATTGGCGTTATCGCATGCACCTGTCAATTGAAAAATTGATGACATGTGACGTGCTGAACGAAAAGATACGTTTGTTGATTGCGCATAGTGAACGGGACTGACCTGCGATACAGGGAAATGGAAATTTCGGCAGACGGGGTATGCTTCAGACTTTGGAGCCCGGCTGCCGAAGCGGTGCAACTTTTGCTGTATAAATCAGGCATGAACGGAGTGCCATATGATGTGGAGGAAATGGAAAAAAGTGATGAAGGTTGCTGGCAACTATTGATGCCGCTCAAGGTAGTAGGATGTTTCTATCAGTTCCGCGCCCGTTTCAACGGACGGTGGAACCTTCCATCCCCTGGTTTGTTTGCCATGTCCGTAGGTGTGAACGGGGTTCGGGCTTTCATTGCGGATTTGTCCAAGACCAATCCCAAAGGATGGGATAAAGATGCCGCCCCGCCGTTCAGCCATCCGGCGGACGCTGTGATTTATGAGATGCACCATCGGGACTTTTCCATGTCGCCCGAATCTGGGATGTTTTGGCACGGAAAATTCCTGGCCTTGACAGAGCGCGGGACGCATGCGCCTGGCGGTATGGCCACGGGGCTGGAGCATTTGGTGGAACTAGGCGTGACGCACGTACATCTTCTGCCTTCTTTTGATTTCGCGTCGGTGGACGAAAGCCGTCCCGACCTTCCTCAATACAATTGGGGCTATGACCCGTTGAACTACAACGTGCCTGAAGGGTCGTATGCTACAGATTCGTTTGACCCTTTGTGCCGCATTCTTGAGTTCAAGCAGATGGTGATGGCTTTACATCGGGCAGGCTTGCGCGTGGTGCTCGATGTAGTCTATAATCATGTTTATACAGTAGATGGAAGCAACTTCGAACGTTTGGTGCCAGGGTATTTTTTCCGTCGCAAACTGGATGGAACCTGGGCCGATGGTTCGGGGTGCGGCAACGAGACAGCATCCGAACGTGAAGGCATGCGCCGCTATATGGTGGAAAGCCTTAGCTATTGGATGCGGGAGTACCATGTGGATGGCTTTCGCTTCGATGTCATGGGATTGCACGACCTGGAGACGATGCGCCAAGTGCGCGATGCCTTGTACGGAATAGACCCATCAGTGTTGCTGTATGGCGAAGGATGGTCTTCGCGCCCGGCGCAGATTCCGGCGGCAGATTGTGCATTGAAGGAGAACATGGCACGGCTGCCGGGCGTGGCGGCATTTGGCGACGAATTGCGCGATGGCTTGCGAGGACTGTGGACGAGCGTCACCGAAGGTGGTTTCCTGGCTGGTGACACAAAGTGTGTGCACAGTGTTCGTTTTGGCATTGTGGGCGGAGTTGCCCATCCCCAAGTGGATTGCCGCAAGGTGAATCATGCGTCTCGTCCATGGGCTAGTGCGCCGTGGCAAATGGTGAACTACGTGAGTTGCCATGACGATTGGTGTTTGGCCGACCGCTTGGCGGCTGTCTGTCCCGACTTACCTGAATGTGAGCGGATTAAATTGTGCAAATTGGCTTTGACCGTGTTGCTTACATCCCAGGGAATCCCTTTCCTTTTTGCTGGCGATGAAATCTTCCGCAGCAAACATGGAGTGCGCAATTCCTACAAGAGTCCGGATGCCGTGAACGCCATTCCTTGGTCGAACAAGAGTCGTCACGAGGACTTGTTTCATTTTGTTTGCGGGTTGATTCGTTTACGGCGCATCCATCCGGCATTTCGCCTGCGTTCGGCAGAAGAGGTCGCTACCCGTCTGACGTTCCTTCCTACGCCCGTGAACACGCTCATTGCTTACCGTTTACGCGAAGAAGGAGAGGGGAGGCATGCCCGTTTCCTTTATTTGTTTTTCAACGCGTCGCCTCATGTCGCACATGTATCCGTTCCTTTTTCGGATTACCGCGTGTTATGCCGCAACGGCAAAGTAGCAGTAGAAGGATTGGAAGAAGTGCGTGGCGGCAGTTTTGAGGTAGTTTCGCGGACAGCCCTGATTTTGGAACATACATCCGGTCATGTCTTTGTGGAAAAATGACGTGAGGCGATGTCTTTTAAGGTTTTGTTCGACATGTGGCGGCTAGAAAGAGCCTATGGATGGAACTATTTCCGGCTTCGCTGTTATTTTTTCGTCTGTTTTGTAGGAAAAAGTAAAAAGATTCCTTACTTTTGTTTAGCATTTGCGTAGGATGAGGCTTCATCCTCGCGGAAATATATGGGTCATTAAAACAATAGAAAACTGATAGAGGATGAAAAAGCAATTGAAGAAGGTTCTTGTCTTGGGGTCTGGCGCGTTGAAAATCGGCCAGGCTGGTGAGTTCGACTATTCTGGTTCGCAAGCTTTGAAGGCATTGCGCGAAGAAGGCATACGCTCGGTGTTGGTCAACCCGAACATCGCGACAATCCAAACCTCAGAGGGCATCGCCGACGAAGTCTATTTCTTGCCTGTCACGCCCTATTTCGTGGCAGAAATCATCAAGAAGGAACGTCCTGACGGCATTTTGTTGGCTTTTGGCGGACAAACGGCATTGAATTGCGGGACGGAACTGTACCGTAAAGGAATCCTGAAAGAGTACGGGGTGGAAGTGTTAGGAACTTCGGTGGAAGCCATCATGGATACGGAAGACCGTGACTTGTTCGTGAAGAAGCTCGATGAGATTCCGATGAAGACACCTGTGAGCCGTGCCGTGGAAAACATGGAAGACGCATTGGCTGCTGCCCGTGCCATTGGCTACCCTGTCATGATTCGTTCGGCTTACGCCCTTGGCGGACAAGGAAGTGGCATTTGCCCAAACGAGGAACATTTCGTGGAATTGGCCGAAAGCGCATTTACTTTTGCACCTCAAATTTTGGTGGAAGAGTCGTTAAAGGGCTGGAAGGAAATCGAGTTTGAAGTCATCCGTGATGCAAACGACCATTGTTTCACGGTGGCCAGCATGGAAAATTTCGACCCGTTGGGCATCCACACGGGCGAGTCCATCGTGGTGGCCCCAACCTGTTCGCTCACAGAGGAACAGGTAACGATGCTTCAAGAACTTTCTAAAACTTGCATCCGCCATTTGGGTATCGTGGGCGAATGTAATATCCAATATGCGTTCAACGCTGAGACCAACGACTACCGTGTCATTGAAGTAAATGCCCGCCTGAGCCGTTCTTCGGCTTTGGCCTCCAAAGCCACGGGCTATCCCTTGGCTTTCGTGGCAGCCAAGATAGCTTTGGGCTACACGTTGGATCAAATTGGCGAGATGGGTACGCCCAATTCTGCTTATGTCGCTCCATCGCTCGATTATCTGATTTGCAAGATTCCGCGTTGGGACTTGACCAAATTCGAAGGCGTTTCCCGCCGCATTGGTTCAAGCATGAAGTCGGTGGGAGAAATCATGTCTATTGGGCGGTCGTTCGAGGAAATCATTCAAAAAGGTTTGCGCATGATAGGACAGGGGATGCACGGCTTCGTGGGCAATGATCATGTGCGTTTCGACAATGTGGAGGAAGAATTGGCCAACCCGACAGACCTCCGCATATTTGCTATCGCGCAAGCGTTGGAAGAAGGCTACTCGATTCGCCGCATTTATGAGTTGACCAAGATAGACCCATGGTTCATTGAGCGGCTGAACAACATCGTGAAGATGAAGAAGGAGCTGGAAGGGCACAGTTCATTGGCTAGCCTCACGCCCGAATTGTTGCGCGAGGCCAAGAGGTTGGGGTTCTCGGACTTCCAAATTGCCCGTTTCGTCATCAAGCCCAATGAGTCGAACATGGAGAAAGAAAACCTTCAAGTGCGCCAGTACCGCAAGCAGTTAGGTATCCTTCCGGCGGTGAAACGCATCAACACGGTGGCTTCCGAGCATCCGGAACTGACAAATTACCTTTATATGACTTACGGCACGGAAGGCTACGATGTGAATTATTACAAGCACGAGAAATCGGTCATTGTCCTCGGTTCAGGGGCTTACCGTATCGGCTCTTCTGTGGAATTTGACTGGTGTTCCGTCAATGCAGTACAAACAGCGCGCAAACTGGGCTACAAGTCTATCATGATTAACTATAATCCGGAAACGGTTTCCACGGATTACGACATGTGCGACCGCCTCTATTTTGACGAACTGTCTTTTGAACGGGTGCTTGACGTCATTGATTTGGAACAGCCGGGCGGGGTCATCGTTTCTGTCGGCGGCCAGATTCCGAACAACCTGGCCATGAAACTCCACCGCCAGTCTGTGCCTGTGCTGGGCACCTCGCCCGTATCTATCGACCGGGCGGAGAACCGCAACAAGTTCTCGGCCATGCTCGACCGGTTGGGCATTGACCAGCCCGCTTGGCAGGAGCTGACTAACATGGACGACGTGAAGGCATTCATTGACAAGGTGGGTTATCCTGTGCTGGTTCGGCCTTCATACGTGTTGTCGGGTGCGGCCATGAATGTATGCCACAACGAGGAACAACTGACCCGCTTCTTGGCTATGGCACGTGAGGTGTCGAAGGAATATCCCGTGGTGGTGTCGCAATTCATGCAGGAGACAAAAGAAATTGAGTTTGATGCCGTGGCACAGAATGGCGAGGTGGTGGAATATGCCATTTCGGAACACATTGAATATGCCGGAGTGCATTCCGGTGATGCCACATTGGTGTTCCCCGCACAGCATCTTTACTTTGCCACGATGCGGGCCATCAAGAAGATTAGCAGCCGCATTGCTGCCGAACTGAACATTTCCGGACCTTTCAACATCCAATATCTGGCCAAAGGCAACCAAGTGAAGGTCATCGAGTGTAACCTGCGGGCTTCGCGCAGTTTCCCCTTCGTGTCAAAGGTGCTGAAGCGGAATTTCATCGAGACGGCCACACGCATCATGCTTGGTGCGCCCTACAGCCGTCCTGACAAATCGGTGTTCGACATAGACCGCATCGGCGTGAAGGCGTCGCAGTTCTCTTTCGCCCGCCTGCAGAATGCCGATCCTGTGCTGGGCGTGGACATGTCGTCCACCGGTGAAGTGGGCTGTTTGGGCGATGATTTCCATGAAGCATTGCTGAATGCCCTGATTGCCACGGGCTACAGCATCCCTCGCAAGTCAGTAATGTTCTCTTCCGGCCCAGTGCAGTCCAAAGTGGACTTGCTGGAGCCGAGCCGCATGTTGGCTGCCAAGGGCTATGACATCTATGCCACGGAAGGCACGGCACGTTTCCTGAACGAGAATGGAGTGCCTACCATAGCGGTGCATTGGCCTGACGAACATACTTCGGCAGAGAATAATGTGCTGAAGATGATAGCCGCTCACAAGTTCGACCTGATTGTGAACATTCCCAAAGACCACACCCGGCGCGAGCTGACTAATGGTTACCGCATTCGGCGCGATGCCATCGACCACAATATACCGCTCATGACAAACGCCCGTTTAGCCAAAGCTTTCATCGAAGCTTTCTGCCAATTGGATTGGCATGACATTCAAATCAAGAGCTGGCAAGAGTACAAATAAGAAAAGTATATATCTTTAAACAAGGAAAAGCCTCCCATGCTGCCAATTCGGCAAGGGAGGCTTTTTCGTCTCTTTTCTGTCTGGTGTGGTTTTGCATTGGCACTTATTTCTTTTCCGTGTCAATGTTTAGGGCGATTTTGGGTTTCAGCTCATCAGGAGAGTCACGGGTGTACATATCCACTTTCGGTGTTTCTTTGGTAAAGAGGGCTTTGACGCATTCAATACTGATGTCGTATTGGGGGCGAAAATCATCGGATGACATATAATCAAGGATGGCTTTGCGAATCTGTGCCGTGACGGGATGGGATTCGTCAACTTCGAGCGGCATGGTGGTCATTAGTAGTTTGCCGCCGTTCACATTCGCCTCGAACAGCATGCCGATTTTCCGGCCTAGGAACCACGTGTCGATGCTTTGCACAACAGGCTGGAACTCCTTGGGGAAGTCTGAGAACAACATGACCTGTTGGCGGTTCACGAGTTCCCACCATTGCAGGTCGCTGTGGTAATCGGTGGGGAAGTCGCGGAAGAGCGGGTGATAGTGGTTGATGTAGAGCCCCGTGGTGTGGGGCGGGCGCATTTTGAACCAGCTTGTGTTCCAAAACACGGGGAGGAACTGTTGCACGATGCCCTGCCCATAGCGTATTTTCCCGGCTGCGGCCACCAACACTTTGCCTCCGGCGGCCAACACGTTTTCGGCATCCTTGTCCACTGTGTCGGTGATATAGATATCGGCCGGAACTGAAGCGGAGAGTGCCTGCAGGGTGGCTTTCGGATAGACCCAAAAGTCCCAGTGGTTTTTGCTGTACACGTTTTCGTTTCCGTCTTCCAAATCGTAATGGCCTTTCAGGCAGACTTCCAGCGTGAGCTTTTGTGCTTTTAACCCTTTTCCATAGAACGGGAGAGTCTGCCCGATGCGAATGTTATTACCCAAGGCAATGTCTCTCTGTCCCACGATGCCTTGAGCGTATGTTTTGCCGTATTCATCGCGAATGGCGTATGTCACGATGCCATCGCGGATGGGTGCTTTTCCGAAATGGGCAATTTCTATGTCGGCACGAAAAGCTTCATCGTCCCAATAAGTGAATTTGGGGATGCGCGCCAGCAACACTGTGGGCGAGCAAAATTCCCTGAACTCATCGGGGCTGCAATATTCTTTTTCATCGAAGAAAACGTCGGTTACGCCGACCAATGCGCTGCCTTGGCCGGAATAATCGTTCAGGGCCAGCAGTTGGAAGCCGGCATATTCCGGGGTGCGGAGAGTGCGTTCGATTTCATGCTTGTAGCACAGTACTTGCAGCTTCCCGGAGGCCATCATGAATTTGTGTGCCATCCCGCCCAAATGATTCTCTTGCAGGATGTCGCGGAAGATTTCAAAGTTCTTGGCTTTATTCACTCCGGTATATTTCCCGATTTCATCGAAGTTCGGGAAAACACACCACTGGCCTGTTTCGTGGGAAACGAAGGGGACGCTCACGGTGTCAATCTTGGCGCGGAAATCGGACATGCTTTCAGGCAATCGTCTGCGCCATTCGTCCAATCCGCGCACTCCGGCTTTTACGTGGTACATGTTGCGGGGTTGCCATGCCCATCCGCCGCCTACCGAAGCCCCGGTATAGACGTGGCGAGAGTCGGTTCGTTGCCAATAGTCCACGAAGTCGCTGACCCAAGGCACCCAGTTGCCCGCCGGTTCGTTGCCGCAGGCCAGCATGCAAAAGGACGGATGGTTGCCATAGGCTTGGTTCATCCGGCGTGTTTCTTCCATTAGATAACGGTCGATGGGCATTCCGTTGCCAAGCTTTACACCGTGGTTTGGCCAACTTGGGCCTTCGGGCTGCAGATAGAAGCCTACACGGTCGGCGGCGGCGAAGGCAGCTTCGGGCGGGCAGTAGGAATGGAAACGCATGTGGTTCAGTCCATACTGTCGGCAGATGCGGAACACGCGTTCCCAGGCGGCTTCGTCCATGGGGGCGTAGCCGGTGAGTGGAAAGTCGCAATTTTCCACCGTGCCGCGAAGCTGCGTGACGCGGCCGTTTACGTAGAACATCTTTCCTTCCGTCCGGAACTCCCGCATGCCGAAAGTCCGTGTCTGGCGGTCGGTGCCATGGCGTGAGGTCACAGTGGTTTCGAGGCGGTAGAGCGCGGGGGAAAATTCATCCCATAGTTGCATGCTGTCGCCCATTTCTAATGTCATCTCCACTTCGGCGATGCCGTTCTTTAACTTGATTTTCCGGCTGGCGACCGGTACTTCGTGGCGGATTTCGGAATTGAAACTGCAGGCAGAAAGCCGTATTTCGGCTTCCGGGTTGCCTTTTGTGCGTTGTCCGTTCAAGCGAAGGCGCACGATGGCTTTCTTTTGGCGGATATCCGGATAGATTTGGATGTCTTCGGCATAGAGCAAGGGGGACGACTGCAACTCGATGTTCCCCACGATTCCATTCCAATTCCCCTGTGTTTGGTCGGTCACGCTGTGGGAGTCGGCTCCCACGCACACACTCTCAATCCGGTTGTCCACCCGGATTGCCAATATGTTTGTGCCGCTGCGGGCCAGGCCGGTCAGGTCAAAAACGTGCGGGGTGGAAAGGCTGTTTGCACGACCAGCCGGTTTCCCGTTCAGAAATACTTGTGTTTCAATGTGCGGGCGTTCGAGAAAGAGCGTGATGCGTTGTCCCGCCCATTCCATCGGGATATTGATGTTTTTGCGATACCATGCCGTGCCTACGTAATGGCGGTCGGGGGTGAGGAAAAAGGGCAGTTTGAAGTTGTTCGTCTGGCGGTATTTCTCCATGTGCGGGTTGTAGAAATAGGAGCTGTCATAAATGGAACCTGTCCAGCGGGTTTCTACTGTGGGATTGTCGCCTTTCAGACGCTGGGGCATGCTGCCCGGCAGCAAGATGCGGTCGGACAACGGCTTGCCGGATTGAGCTTTGGGAGTGGCTTCCCCCGTGCGGTCGATTTGGAATTCCCAGTTTCCAGCCAGGTTCAGGGTGTCGTTTTGCGCCGGGAGGCGGTTAGCGGATAGCGAAAGTGCCAATGCGGCGGCACAAACAGAGATAAGTTTTTTATTCATGGGTGGAGTTTTATAGGTTAATGAAAACTTTTAAATGCTTTATTGTTCTGCCAATTGAACTATTTCGGAACCTGCCAACAGGAAACAGCCTACGCCGAAGTCTTCGAAATCCGGACAGCTGTCATACGTTACGGGTTGTCCGTCTTTAGGCTCTTTTCCTGTGCCTTGCACATAGCCGAGAAAACCGTCGGGATGCACGGCCTCCTGGCACAGGGCGTTCCATGCTTTTTCCACGACCGGGCCGAATACGTTCGGGGAAAGCAGGCCCTTCCGTATGCCGTAAGCCATGCCGTAAACGAAAAGGGAGGTTCCCGTGGATTCTTTCCCTCCGTAATGGTGTTCGTCCATCAGGCTGCAATTCCAAAAACCGTCTTCCCGCTGGCAGGCTTTCAGGGCGAAGGCCATGGTGATGAAGTCTTGTTCCAACTGTTGGCGGAAGGAACTCAATTCTTTGGCTTCGTCTTCAGGAAATGAACCTGTGGCATGGTTTAATTCTTCGAGAGTGCGTATCAAGGCTGTCATTGCCCATCCGTTGCCTCGGCTCCAATAACAGTTTTTCCCATTGGGTTCTTTGTAGGGTGGCAAGAAATCGGCATCGCGCCACCACAATCCGTCAATGGGGTTGAACAGCCCCATGTGGGCGATTTGGTCGCGCGTATGGCAATAAAGTTCCATCATGGTACGGAAATAGCGGATGTCTCTTTTTTCTACACCTAGTTTAGCATACACAGGCATGGCCATGTGCAGGGCATCGACCCATGTCCAATCATCGCGTCGGGTGCTGTTCACGATGTTGTTCACCATGCGTTCCGTGTGTCCTAAGACTTGTTCATTTCTGTGCATTCGGTAGAGGTCAATGTAAATTTGTGCACAACATTGGTCATCTGCGTTGCGTGTATGCGTACCGCCTCGGAACCCCCAAAGGTGTGCTACCGCCCAATCAATGGCATAATCTATGTATCGGGGGTGAGGAGCCACCTCATTTAAAGCCAATAACCCTTCCATATAAACGGCACGGGTCCAAATATTGGACGGGCGCCTTCCTTTGATAAAAATGGAATCTCCTGGATTCGGCCATTTTTCCATAAACCGGTCGTTCACCAAAGTCATTTTTTCCAGCGTGAACCTTTTTTCGGGCATTTGGCTATGTGCGACCGTACAAAGCAAAGATAAAAACAAGAGTGCCCACCAATTCTTTTTCATTGTTTCCGGAACTTAAACTATGCGCAAACATACAAAAAAAAAGGATTCTTGCATCTTTAGTACGGGGAAAAAGCGTTTCATAAATGCGAGAAAACTGTTTTTTTGCATTTTCGGTGAAAAAAAACGCATTTATTTTTGCAATTAAAAAAATAAGTCTTACCTTTGCACCCGAAATCACAAGCCGACATGGCTCAGCTGGTAGAGCATTTCATTCGTAATGAAAGGGTCCGGGGTTCGAGTCCCCGTGTCGGCTCAGGAAGCGGAAGAAAAAGATTGCATCATTGATGTCACTTTTCTTCCGCTTTTAAGTTGTTGCGATTTATATTTGATCATAATCCGGGATATTTGGAAGAAACGTGCATGAACGATTGGCATAGTCCATTCGGCAGCAATAGTGCTGCATGCCATTGGAAACAATGAGGTAGTCCACTCGTAGTACAAGGTTATAGCGTGAAATTTGTGCGAAAACCTTTTCGGTGATGGCTATGTGCGGGGCTTTATATTCGATAATGACCCGTGGGCGGGCTTGTTTGTCGTAAACGACAGTGTCGCATCTTTTGGAGGTGCCGTTCAGAGTGAGCGACATTTCGTTGGCAATCAATCCTGGTGGGTATTTTTTGTGTGTGATGAGGTAGTGTACGAAGTGTTGCCGAACCCATTCTTCGGGGGTCAGTGCCACGTATTTTTTGCGCAATTCATCGAAGACAAACTGTTTTTCGCCCTTTTGAACGGTCTTTATTGGGTATGGTGGTAGGTTCAATGTATTCATAAATTGGACTAAATTGGCGGATTAATCGGAAATTTCGAAACGCACATGCATGGATTGGCCTGTATCACTTCTATCCTTATCTTGCAATCCTGTTTACCTTGCAAAATGGAATGGCAGAGCGTGACATCAAATTTCTGTTCTCTCCAAAGGCTTTGCATGGAATAAATGACACTCTGACGGGAACATTCACAGAGCAAAGGCGTGGTGACATAACCTTTCTTGCATAGGTGACAGGTGCATTCCAAGAAAGTAAGATAATAGACACGACCTTTTTCTACAATCTCGCCTTTTACTCCGGGCAATTCATTCACCATCTGAAAAAAAACATCCATATCCCCATTCGCGTCTTTGTAGAGCTTTCTGTAAATGGAAAGCGTACCGCCATTCACACAATTCTTGCTACATTCAGAGAAGAACACAGCCCGTTGTTCCGGTGATAATTGGGCTATGCCTTTCTCAAACCCTTTGAACCAATCCGATAATTCCATATTCATTCTTGAATTAATTTTAGAGCGTTCCTTTTTGCTGCAGCTATGCTTGGGGATGAATCTTGCGGCATCACATCCAAACACAATGCCAGTTCCTTGCATAATTCAGGATAAGGTTCGCACATCCTTGCGGCGAGTTTAATCATCACAGAACGTGAGCCGTCACTTTCTTTGGGGTCAGTCAGATGCATGAGGCAAAAATCCAATAATTTACCGTTCGGCTCATTCGTTGGAAGGTCTGCGAGAATAGCCAATATCAGCCCACGGCGAAAACAAAGCTCTGCGGATGTTGCCACATCAACCAACTCCTCATAGTGTGGAAGGAGATAAATCCTTTTGTCCACCTTGGATAAATGGGACAGCACCCACGCTGCATTATAAGCCACACGAGGATTGTCCGCTTGTTTCATAGCGGTAAACATAGCCTCAATGCCACATTCATCGTGATGGAGATTGTTGGCTATTGCCATAACCTGCGCTTTTGAAAGTCGAAACGCCAAGGATGGTTTCATAAACATCAGATGTCGGAGTGAGAAAATTCGCCATTTATCCAAAAGGTGGCTTCCGTGCCAATGAAATGCAGAAGCACGTAATTGGGGTCATTCTGCCCGCCGGGGAAATGATATATGAACCAGTCCTGCCACATATCCTTGCGGATGGCATCATCCGTGACAATCTCTACCGTACCACGCAGGGCAACGCCATCCCCGTAATGGTCGTAGCAAAGCCCTGCCTTGCTGTTCGCCTTAAAATCATTCACTTTCACGGAATCTGCACTTGTCGCCATCCAAACCTCATGGAACCCCCTTGCACCAATCTTGGACATCTGCACAGGACGGGGATAACCGTTGGCATCAATGGACGCGATGGTCACGTTCTCGCATTGGGAAAGCAAATGCGTTGCTTTTTCCGTCAGTGTCCGTTCATCTTTCACTTTCCACCGTTTCAGGTGCGGAAAGTGTTGAAGCATCTGTTCTTTCGCTTGTATGGGAGTCAACTTACACCCCGTCTGCCCATTCCATTGGTCTAAGAATTGCAGGCAGAACTCAATCATCTGGTTCATCGTGAACTCTTGGGTGAACTCACCGTTTTTGTAGCAATAGGCGCAATAATCCTCGCTACGGCTTCCATCGGCATTGGTCCCTCTGTTCTCATCAGTCAGGGGCATGCCGCAACTTTGACAAAATTGTGGTTCCATATACGCTGTCCTATTCAATGCCTGCCAGTCCCTTTACAGGCGGTTATAAAATGCGAGAGCATGAACGGTTACAAAAGTAGGGGATTTTTCCGACAATTTCCTATTTTCTAATGTTTTTATTTGTTTTTAGTGTAGAATTTGAGCATATTCTATATCGTCGGTGCCCGATAAAATGTTTGTTGCTGCATTGTTGTAAGAAAATCGGATTATAAAGTAATAGGGGTGATTTCAGAAGTGCGGATATGCGTTACAGCAAATCCTCCTTTTCGATTTTCAGCTTACCGGTGTCCAAAAGAGAGTTTAACCTTTGCCATAAATGCTGTTTTGAAACGCTTTTCAGCCCCCCCGTCCAATTCTTTGGCTATATAACTATCTAAATATCAGTTCTTATTGTGTTAATCTGCTGGTTTTGTACGATTATTCCAGCGATATTTCATAACTTTGCAAGAAATAGCTTTTTGAAAGAGAGCAGAAAACAGGCAATAACAATGAAAACAAAAGCGGATATCGTGGAAAATTGGTTGCCGCGCTACACGCAGCATTCTTTGTCGGATTTTGGGCAGTGCATTTTGCTCACAAACTTTAATAATTATGTGGATCTTTTTTGTCGACAGACGGGAGCATCCTTGCCTAATTATGTAGCTAACATGCGAATGGCCACTGCGGACGATATCACCATCATCAATTTTGGAATGGGTAGTCCGAATGCGGCCATTGTCATGGACTTGCTTAGTGCCGTCAGTCCAAAAGCTTGCTTGTTTCTTGGAAAATGTGGTGGTATCTCTTCAAGAACAAAGCTTGGGGACTGGATACTGCCTTTGGCCGGAATCCGTGGCGAGGGAACGTCAAATGATTATTATCCGCCCGAGGTGCCTGCTCTTCCTGCTTTCATGCTTCAACGTGCAGTGTCCACAGCTATTCGGAATGCCCATCAAGACTATTGGACGGGAACAGTTTACACGACTAACCGTCGTATTTGGGAGCATGACGAGAAATTCAAGGACTATTTGAGAGAGACACGAGCTATGGCCGTGGACATGGAGACTGCGACATTATTCACTTGCGGTTTCGCCAACCATATTCCTACAGGAGCTTTATTGCTGGTGTCAGACAATCCCATGACTCCGGAAGGAGTGAAGACTGCTGAAAGCGATAGGACAGTGACCCAAAATTATGCTGCGGAACATGTCAAAATCGGAATAGAAGCATTGAAATTAATTATTGGCCAGCGACAGACGGTGAGACATTTGAAATTTGATTGGTAGGTTTCTAAAAAAGAAATAAAAAATGGCTGCAAAGAAAGACGGAACGACTTATGAAGAGATAGTCCGTGCGGTGAGGGCTGGGAAGTTTGCCCCGATATATTATTTGATGGGGGAGGAATCCTATTATATAGACAAGGTAAGCGAGTTTATAGTGGATGCCGCTTTAAAAGAAAATGAAAAGGATTTCAATCTTACCGTGTGTTATGGAACGGACGTGACAGCTGATGATGTAATCAATGCAGCCAAGCGATTTCCGATGATGGCGGAACGGCAAGTCGTTTGGGTACGCGAGGCACAAAACCTAGCGGGAAAGGAACGTCTGTCGTTTTATTTGGAGCATCCGCAGCCAACAACGGTGTTGATTCTTTGCCATAAGCATGGCGTTTTGGATAAACGGAAAAAATTAGCTGCCGACATCCAAAAGACCGGAGTATTATTTGAGTCCAAAAAATTATACGATAGCCAACTTCCGGGCTTTGTCACGTCTTACTTACGGCGCAAAGGTGTGAGTATGGATTCACAAGCCGTGATAATGGTATGCGAGTTCGTGGGAAGCGACCTTTCGCGTTTGGCCGGTGAACTGGATAAACTGATTTTGGCGTTACCAAAAGGGACGAACCGGATTGGTGCCGCATTTGTGGAAACACACATTGGGATAAGCAAGGATTTTAACAACTTTGAATTAGTCGCTGCATTAGTGGAAAAAGACATTCTCAAAGTAAATCGCATCGTGAAATATTTTAACGACAATCCTAAAAATTTCTCTCTACAACTGACACTGGCCGTACTGTTCGGATTTTTTTCTAATGTCATGTTGGCCTATTATGCACCCGTCCGCACGGAAGAGGGGATTGCAGATTGGATTGGGCAACCCCGTTGGCAAGTAGTCCGAAATGTAATTCCGGCCATGCGCAAATATTCAGGCGTAAAAGTGATGCAGATAATTGGAAAAATACGGGAAATGGATGCTAAATCAAAGGGAGTAGGCAACACAATCGCTACTCCAGGAGAGCTTTTGAAAGAGTTAACCTACTTTATTTTGCATTGAAACGGCTTTTTTCGATTCTATTTTGAGCATTTTTAGAATCGTTAAAAAGTAATATATCATTTTTGAAAATAGGCAGTTACGTAGAATTTGATGTGCTGAGATTTTGATATTCAGGTCAAGGATTTCCCTAGGGTCGTTTTTTTGGCGCAGTGAAAAAATGTGGCAATAGAGAGAATCCTGCATTTCACATTGTGTTTTTTTTGCATTTGCGCGATTCGACAATTTACAAATTAATTCATAAACAGAATCAATGAACATAAATCGCAGTTGAATGTTTAGGAATGCAGAAATTTCCCTTTCGATTTGAATATAGGATAAGCAAACGTAAATTCACGGATGTGACATATGTGAATCAATATATATTCATCACAGGATTCTTATACCCATGTTGTTGGTTCTCTGTATTATATGTACATTTATAAAATACTTGCTAAATAAAACTGATTCGTTTATTCCATTATTGTTAGCTTTTCAAGCTTAAGGGGCATATATGTATATTAATAAACATATAATAACCATATATTTAATTAGAAACTAAGAAGTTTTTATCTAAAGCATGAATTTGTGGGCTTGATTATTAAGAATAGTAAATGTAAAGCCTGTGGGGAGTAGGATTCATAAATGTGAATCGTTCGACGGCTTTACAGATATAAAGTTGAATTTATAATTTTGTTTTATATTCTTTGGGGACTCATTTTTTATTTTTATCTTTGTAAACGTAAAAATGAGTCTAAGTTTGACTAAAAAATCATGGGAGGTAGAAAGAATGATGAAAGAAAGGATTTTGCAAATCATGCGCAAAATGAACATGACCCAACAAGAGTTTGCCAAGGCTATAGAAGTCTCACCCGCTTCAATGTCAAATATATTCAATGGAAAAACGAATCCGACCAATAATCATGTAAGTGCCATTCATCGACGTTTTCCCGAAATAAATATCAATTGGCTGATGTTTGGCGAAGGGGATATGTATGCAACAGTTGCAGGAGAAACAAATGGTGGTGTGGAAAGTATATCGGACGAATCCAAAAAACACTCTCTCGGAATAATAAAGGAAGTGCCAGATTTGTTTTCAGCAATTGAAGAAAAAGTGCCTCCCTTGCCAGGGATTTCTGCCACATCGGCTGCAAACGGAGATAACGAGCAAAATAAAGAGCAAGTGCCTGTAGTTCGTGAAGTGATAAAATATGTTGATAAGCCACAACGTAAAATCACAGAAATCCGAATTTTCTTTGATGATGGGACGTTTGAAGTTTTTAGTTGATTTAGAAGATAAAATCATTACATGTTTTTTTATTTTATCGCATCTAAACAGTCTCATCTATTTTCTTCATATTGCTTGTTGAAGAAATGGTAGATTATTTTGTTTTTCTTCGGCAAGGCCTTTTCCGGCCTTGCTGTATTAATCAAAACTTTCCGCTTCTGCTTCGTTGGACAACTCGCTATTCTTTTTCATCTTCATCACAGAAACAAAACGGCTCGAAAACTCATCTCAAATCATAGCACGATAAATTCAAAACAATGCGGTTTTGAATTTTCGGGGCAGTCTGAAAAGCCGGTTGCGGGAAACGATGCAATAGCCTCATGCCTCCGATGTATATGGCTTGCTTTTTCTAATGATAAGACATATCGATGCAACTGAATTTTCTGGCTGATCCGAATTTTCCTTTCCAAGGATTCTTCACCAGTTTGTGCCGGAAAGCATGTCAGAACAAATGGCATTAGAAAATCCATGATGCCCTACAAAGCGTTATAAAGTCAATAAATGTACAAAAACAGAAGAGGGGAAGAATTATTCCATTTTAATAGTTTACTTTAAAGAATTACCTCTTCAACCATTCTTGTTGATACTGCCGGCATGTCCGAGAACTGCAATCGGCATTCACGAATTATATGAAACAGTCAAAGTTCCCAAATGCCGTTCCAAACAACCTACCTTCCGATAATTTTGCTACTTTTTCTGTTTATCGGTTTTTATTCGTATTTTTGTGGTTAAATACACAGGATTTTTATGGCAGAACCAAGAAAGACAGGGAAGCGCACCACAGCTCGCGCTAAAGTGAATGTGCCGGAAGAGGATGCTTACGGGCGTATGCAGCCGCAGGCTGTTGAATTCGAAGAGGCCGTACTGGGTGCTTTGATGATTGAGCAGGATGCTTATTCGCAGGTGAGTGAGATTTTACGTCCTGAAAGTTTTTATGACCATCGGCATCAGTTGATTTATGATGCCATTCGAACTTTGAATTTCCAACAGAAGCCGGTAGACATCCTGACGGTGACAGAATATTTGAATTCTACTGACAAATTGGAGGAAGTGGGAGGGCCATTTTATATCACACAGCTGAGCGAAAAGGTTATTTCTTCTGCGCACATTGAGTATCATGCCCGAATCATAGCCCAAAAGTACTTGGCACGCGAGCTGATAACGTTTACCAGTATGGTACAGACTAAGGCGTTCGACAACACGGTGGACGTGGACGACCTGATGCAGGAAGCCGAAGGCAAGCTCTTCGAAATCTCGCAGCAGAACATGAAGAAAGATTACACGCAAATAGACCCCGTGATTCACGATGCTTACGAAATGTTGCAAAAGGCGGCTGCTCGTAGCGATGGATTGAGTGGACTGAGCAGTGGGTTCGAAAAGTTGGATCGCATGACTTCGGGCTGGCAGAACTCTGACCTCATCATCATTGCGGCTCGCCCGGCCATGGGTAAGACCGCATTTGTGCTTTCCATGGCTAAGAAGATGGCTGTGGACATGAAAATCCCAGTGGCGATGTTCTCCTTGGAAATGAGTAACGTGCAGTTGGTCAACCGTATGATTGTCAACGTGTGTGAGATTCCCGGTGAAAAAATCAAAAGCGGCCAGCTGGCTCCTTACGAATGGGTGCAATTGGATAGCAAAATACGCGACCTTTACGGGGCACCGTTTTATGTGGATGACACGCCGTCGCTTTCCGTGTTCGAACTGCGTACCAAAGCGCGGAGGCTGGTGCGTGAACACGGGGTGAAAATCATCCTGATAGACTATTTACAGCTGATGAACGCCAGCGGCATGTCGTTTGGCAGCCGCCAGGAAGAGGTGAGCACAATCTCGCGTTCGCTGAAGGGGTTAGCCAAGGAACTGAACATTCCCATCATTGCGTTGAGCCAGCTGAACCGTGGAGTGGAAAACCGCGAAGGCATTGAAGGCAAACGTCCCCAGTTGAGCGATCTCCGCGAATCTGGTGCCATAGAGCAGGATGCCGACATGGTGTGTTTCATCCACCGCCCGGAATATTATAAGATATATCAGGATGAAAAGGGGCATGACCTGCACGGTATGGCGGAAATTATCATAGCCAAGCACCGCAACGGTGCGGTGGGCGACGTGTTATTGAAGTTCCGTGCCGAATATGCCCGTTTTCAGGATCCGGATGAAGATGCATACGTGCCAATGCCGGGAGAATCCATGGCTTTTGGAAATGCAGGTGGGAAAGGTGTCCCGGTTCCTCCTCCTGATATGCCTCCCGTGGAGATGTCTTCACCTTTTGGCACACCTGTGCCAGATGAGCCGCTTCCTTTCTGAAGAGGGAGGTTGCAAACAGATGGAACAAGGGCAGGCATGAGCCGTTTCGGACAAAACTCCGCATACGGTGGATGCTTTGTCCCATAAGCTTTTGGTGGATTGCCCGAAAAAATGTAAATTTGCGCGTTATTTTGAATCGAATCCAAATATATTAAAATATGAATATCTCTTATAATTGGCTGAAAGAATACGTTGATTTCGACCTGACAGCCCAGGAAGTGGCCGATGCCTTGACATCGGAAGGGCTTGAAGTCGGCGGCGTGGAAGAAGTGCAGTCGGTAAAAGGCGGTTTGCAGGGATTGGTTATTGGAGAGGTGCTGACCTGTGTGCCCCATCCCAATTCAGACCACATGCATGTATGCACAGTCAACCTTGGTGAAGGCGAACCTGTGCAGATTGTTTGCGGCGCGGCCAACGTAGCGGCCGGTCAAAAGGTGGTGGTGGCCACTATCGGCTGCAAGCTTTATGACGGTGACGAATGTTTCACCATCAAAAAATCCAAATTGCGCGGTGTGGAGAGTTACGGCATGATTTGCGCTGAAGATGAAATTGGCATCGGAACGGACCACAGCGGTATTATCGTACTGCCTGAAACGGCAGTACCGGGAACTCCTGCTGCAGAATATTATAACCTGAAGAGCGATTATCTTATCGAAGTTGATATCACCCCCAACCGTGCCGATGCTTGTTCGCACTATGGTGTAGCTCGTGATTTGTATGCTTGGTTGGTGCAACATGGTTATCAGGCCGCTTTACATCGTCCTTCTTGCGATGAATTCAAGGTGGACAATCATGATTTGGATATTGACATTGAGGTGCAGAATACGGAAGCATGTCCGCGTTATGCGGCTGTGACCATTAAGGGCTGCGAGGTGAAGGAAAGCCCCGAGTGGTTGCAGGACAAGTTGCGCATCATTGGTCTGCGTCCGATTAACAATATTGTGGACATCACCAACTATATTATGTTTGCATACGGCCAGCCGTTGCACTGCTTCGATGCCGACATGATTAAAGGTAACAAGGTCGTGGTGCGGACTATGCCTGAAGGGACTCCGTTCGTGACATTGGACGGCGTGGAACATAAGTTAAGTGAGCGCGACTTGGCCATTTGCAATGTGGAGGAACCGATGTGCATTGCCGGTGTGTTTGGCGGAAAAGGCAGCGGGACGTATGAGACTACGCGCGACGTGCTTTTGGAAAGTGCGTATTTCAACCCTACATGGATTCGTAAGAGTGCCCGCCGTCATGGCTTGAGTACTGATGCTTCTTTCCGCTTTGAGCGCGGTATCGACCCGAATGGGGTGATTTATGCCCTGAAGCAAGCTGCCATCTTGTGCAAGGAGTTAGCTGGAGGTGAAATCGCGATGGAGATAAAAGATGTCTATCCGAATCCGCTTCCTGATTTCATCGTTGATTTGAACTATCGTTACGCATACGACCTGATAGGCAAGGAAATCGGAGCAGAAACGGTGAAGCGCATCGTGACGGCATTGGAAATGAAGATTCTCGAAGAAACGCCGGAAGGCTTGAAATTGCAGGTTCCGGCCTACCGCGTGGACGTGCAACGTCCGTGCGATGTCGTGGAGGACATTCTGCGCATATACGGATATAATAACGTGGAGATTCCTTCGGCTGTGAAATCCACGCTCAACGTGAAGGGCGAGGAGGACAAGAGCCATAAGTTGCAGAACCTGGTGGCCGAACAGCTCGTGGGATGCGGATTCAATGAAATCCTGAACAACTCCTTGCAACGCGCGGCCTACTACGACGGGTTGGAAAGTTATCCGTCGGCACGGTTGGTGCGCTTAATGAATCCGTTGAGTTCGGACTTGAATGCCTTGCGTCAGACGTTGCTGTTTGGCGGATTGGAAAGCATTTCCCATAATGCCAACCGCCAAAATGCTGATTTGCGTTTCTTCGAGTTTGGAAACTGTTACTATTTCCATGAAGAAAACAAGTGCCCGGACATTATTCCTGGTGTGAGCAGCAGCCGCGATCCGGAAGTCATTAAGCATATTTTGGATGCCTATTCCGAAGACTATCATTTGGGATTGTGGGTGACCGGCAAACGAGTGAGCGGTTCGTGGGCACATCCGGATGAGAATGGATCGTTCTATGAATTGAAGGCATACTTGTTGAACATCCTGAAACGTTTAGGCGTGGACTTCGGAAAGTTGGTGTTCGCCGAAAGTCGGAACGACATTTTCTCGAAAGGTATCGAAATCCAAAACAAGGGCGGCAAGACGCTTGCCGTTATGGGCGTCGTGAGCCGGAGGCTGTTGACTTTGTTGGACGTGGACAATGAGGTATATTTCGCCGATTTGAACTGGAAACTCCTGATGAAGGCCATTCGCAACAATGCGGTTTGCTATACGGAAATCAGCAAGTTCCCTGCGGTGAAGCGCGACTTGGCACTTTTGGTGGATAAGAAGGTGGAATTTGCCGAAATAGAGCAAGTGGCTTACTCAACAGAGAAGAAATTGCTGAAGGATGTCACGCTGTTCGATGTGTACGAAGGCAAGAATTTGGAAGAGGGCAAGAAGAGTTACGCAGTGAACTTCGTGCTTCAGGACGAAACAAAGACCTTGAACGACAAGCAGATTGAAGGCATCATGAGTAAACTGGTGGCAAACTTGCAGGAAAAATTGGGCGCCAAATTAAGATAATGATGAAAGGGTTGGTTGTCGCAAAAATCGTCTATTACGTGTTGGTCGCCTGCTGGTTGTTCCAAATCACTTGGCAAGGCTACACCGATGCGTTGATTGTGCCGACAATCGTACTGATTGTGTATGGCCTTTGCCTGAGTTATAAAATGAGGAAGATAAAAAAATAAATACCTATAAATTTATTTATTCCAATGGGAAGAGCGTTTGAATACAGAAAGGCTGCAAAGCTGAAAAGATGGGGCCACATGGCCAAGACATTTACGAAACTGGGCAAACAGATTGCCATTGCCGTGAAGGCGGGCGGCCCTGAACCAGAAAACAACCCCACGTTGCGTTCAATCATTGCGACTTGTAAGCGTGAGAACATGCCGAAGGACAATATTGAGCGAGCCATCAAGAATGCGATGGGGAAGGATCAGAGCGAATACAAGAGCATGACTTATGAAGGCTACGGCCCTCATGGAATCGCGGTGTTTGTGGATACGCTGACTGATAACCCGACACGTACGGTAGCAGATGTGCGCTCCGTGTTCAACAAATATTCCGGAACACTGGGCACGATGGGGTCGTTGGCCTATCTATTCGACCACAAGTGCGTGTTTACGTTCAAGAAACCGGCTACGGTGGACATGGACGAATTGATTCTTGACCTGATTGATTATGGAGTGGAAGAGGATTATGACATGGATGACGAAGAAGGAACCATCACCATCTATGGCGACCCGAAGAGCTATGGTGCCATCCAAAAGCATTTGGAAGAAAGTGGTTTTGAGGATGTCGGCGGAGAATTTACTTATATTCCCAACGATTTGAAGGACGTGACTCCGGACGTGCGCGAAACGTTGAACAAAATGGTAGAAAAACTAGAAGAGTTCGACGATGTGCAGACGGTTTACACCAATATGAAGCCCGAAGAGGAGTAAGGCTGCATGAATTTCGTGTATCAAACCGCAGGGACTTGTAGTCGCCAAATCGAATTGGAGGTGGAAAATGGCATCGTGAAATCCGTTCATTTTGTCGGTGGGTGTCATGGGAACTTGCAAGGCATTTCCAAATTGGTGACGGGGATGTGTGCGGCAGATGTGATTGCCAGATTGAAAGGCATACGTTGTGGAATGAAGCCCACTTCGTGTCCCGACCAGTTGGCGCAGGCTTTGGAGTCGGTTATGTCACACTCCTGACGGGATGATGGCCGAAGAATCTTTAGCCAACTTCATACCAAGAAGAATTTTGCGGGATTTATGAGAGTGCAGAATTTGCACTTCTATTTTATGGCACTCTTCAAGTCCGCAGACAAAAAAACAGATTGCACATACCTGCGTATGCCGGTGTTGCAATCTGTTTTTCTTTACTCCTTCAAAAACGGGAAAAGGCATATCTGCATTTCAGGAACTGTTTTGAATTTATCGCATGGATGCTTTGGGCGATAAAAACAGTTCCTTAGAATTTGAAGGGGGTATCCTTCACATATATTTTATAGGACTTGATGCTTTCCGGTGCCCCTTGTTCCACGCGCGGAAGATATTGGAAGCCTCCGAGCTGCTGCACTGCTCCTAAATCCAGCACGATGTAGTGTGGGAATTTCACGTTTTGGTTGGTGCTCCAATAAGTTGATTCCTGAAGGTCGAATATCTTGTCGGCCGTCTTGTTGCCCGTGGTGATATCCTCATCGTCGGCGTATGCTACAGTCCACGGTTCGCGGCTGATGCGTTGTCCTTTTTCGTCAAGCATGTACCATTCCGCAATGCAGGCATATTCACGGTCATTGTGCGAGTTGAGGGCTTCGATACAAACGTAACGTCCGCTCACGGGTTGGTCGAACTTGACTTCCTGCCAGCCGTTTCCTGCTGCGAATTCTCCGGTTTTGCAGGGTGTTTCACCCGTCAGGTCAAGGTTTTGTCCTTCTTTGCGGTGTGTGTTCGGGGCTGCCACGTTCAGCTTGTCGATGATGGGTTTGTCCAATCCTTCGACCACGGTTTCCTGCGGTCCTACGATATCCTGCACGATGATTTCGTTTTCGCCTTTTTTCAGCCAGCATCCGGGCATGTAAAGCGTCTGTTGCGGCCCTATTTTCCAGAACCGGCCGATGGCATGTCCGTTCACGTAAACTTGTCCTTTTCCCCAAGTCTCCATATTAATAAAGGTGTCGCCCGTTTTTTTCAAGTTGAAGGTGGCTCGGTAACACCCTGGAACTTTTTGCCCTTTCAGCGGCACGTATTTCATGTCCCTTTGCGCCTGATAGCTGTCGCTGAGAGTATAAACCTGCCAGTTTTTCAGATTGATGGTTACTTGGCTTCCGCTTTCCATGGCGTAGCTCAGTTCCACCTTTTCCGTGATTCCTTTGAAATCCTTGATGGCACGCCCGAAGTTGATTCGTCCCATGGCTTCTACCAAGATATCCAGCTGGTCGCTGTCTTTCATGGGCGGGAGCAGCATCGTCTTTTCATGGTTGCGGCGGTCGAGCGAACCAATCAGCTTGCCATTGATGAACACCTGCGTGTAGTCGTGTCCGTCGGTGACGGTGAGGACGCTTTGCACCGGCACCTCGGGTGCTTTTGTGCGATAGAGTATAGAACCCCAACCTTGGTTGAAAGCTTCCATTGTCTGGATGTCCATCGTGGTTTTGGCTTCCGGCAGGTTTTCAAATAAAGGTGCCACTTCCGTGAAGGCCACTTCCGGAATTGTAATCACCGGAAACGCTTTCGGAATCGAGGGCAATTTCTTGTCGCTGTATCCGGCCAGCATCTCGCGCAATTCCATATATTTGGGAGTCGTTTGTCCGGCTTCGTTGATGGGCGCATCGTAGTCGTAGGAAGTCACGTCGGGCGAGAATCCAGGGCTGTTGGCGCCGGCCCAGTGCCCCCAGCTAGTTCCCCCATGGGTCATATATAGGGAGAAAGAGATGCCATTGTCCAGCATTTCCTTCAGTCCGCCTACCATTTCCTTGCTGCCGCGCGTCTCGTGACGTCCGCCCCATTTGTCGAACCATCCGCTCCAAAACTCGGAACACATCAAAGGTGATTCTGGCCGCAGTTCTTTCAGTTTCTTAAATTCGTTTTCAATGTTGGCTCCCGTCCCGAAATTCATGGTCCATACTAAGTCGTCCAATCCGTTCTTGGTGAAATTCGAACTCCAATCGCATTGGAAGAGTGTCACATTGTCGAATCCCGATTCGCGGATGATATCCCGGATGGCAGACACGTAAGGTTTGTCCTCACCGTAGGAACCATATTCGTTTTCCACCTGCACCATGATGATGGGGCCTCCCTTGTCAATGGTCAGGCCACTGATTTGTTCGCCCAGTTTCTTGGCGAAGATGCGGTAACGCTCCATGAAGTAGGGGTCTTGTTCACGCAATCGGATATCTTTCTTTTTCAACAGCCACCAAGGCAGTCCGCCCATTTCCCATTCGGCACATACATATGGCCCTGGGCGCACGATGACATACAAACCGTTTTTCTGCGCCAGGCGGATGAATTCGGCCACGTCATTGTTGCCCGTGAAGTCGAATTTGCCTTCTTCCTGTTCATGGATGTTCCAAAACACATAGAGACAGAGGGTGTTCATGCCCAATGCCTTGCACATCTTGATTCGATGCTCCCAATAAGGGCGCGGGATGCGCGGATAATGCACTTCTGCCGCTTTGACGATAAAGGGCTTGTTGTTCAACAGGAACGTTTTGTTCCCGACGTCGAAGGTTTCTGTCTTGGCTTGGATGCTGCCAGGAGCGCACAGGAACAGCCCTGCTGCAAGCAAAGAGGCTTTCAGTGCGTTGCCGATACTTTTGTTCATCATAGAAAATAAGTTAATTGTAAATGAGTTCCTCATATATTTGATTTCAATCCCAAAAATACGACACTTATTTCTTATATACAAGTTTTTGGGCAAAAAGGATGGGAGGGAGGGCGAAAACTTCCCTTGGGCGTTGAATAGTTCGTAAAAAAAGGATAACTTTGTACGTTGAATTCGTTTTTAAGCAGATAAATTTATGTATAGGACAAATACTTGTGGCGAATTGAGGCTTTCCGATGCCGGAAAGGAAGTGACATTGGCCGGATGGGTGCAACGGGTGCGCAAGATGGGCGGAATGGTTTTCGTGGACTTACGCGACCGCTATGGCATCACTCAGTTGGTGTTTAATGAAGAAGTGGATCATGCGCTTTGCGAACAGGCCAACAAACTTGGACGAGAGGATGTGATCCAGGTCAAGGGTAAAGTGAATGAACGGGAGTGCAAGAACCAGCACCTGCCGACGGGTGAGATTGAAATTGTCGTGGGCGGCCTGACCGTGCTGAACTCTTCCGAGGTGCCGCCCTTCACCATTGAAGATAACACGGACGGGGGCGATGACCTCCGCATGAAATACCGTTATTTGGATTTGCGGCGCAGTTGTGTGCGCAAGAACTTGGAATTGCGCCACCGCATGACGATGGAAGTGCGCCGTTACCTGGACAGCAAAGGCTTCTTGGAAATCGAGACTCCGATGCTCATCGGTTCTACGCCTGAAGGGGCGCGCGATTTTGTAGTGCCTTCGCGCATGAATCCAGGACAGTTCTACGCGCTGCCCCAAAGTCCGCAAACGTTGAAACAGTTGCTGATGGTGGCTGGCATGGACCGTTATTTCCAAATTGTGAAATGTTTCCGCGACGAAGACCTCCGAGCCGACAGGCAACCCGAATTCACGCAAATCGACTGCGAGATGAGTTTCGTGGAACAAGAAGACGTAATCAACCTTTTCGAGGGCATGGCCAAACATTTGTTCAAGACTATCCGGGGCGTGGAACTCACGGAACCGTTCCCGCGAATGCCTTGGAGCGAAGCCATGCGACGTTTCGGAAGCGACAAGCCCGATACGCGTTTCGGCATGGAATTTGTCGAACTGATGGACGTGCTGAAGGGCACGGGCGAGTTTTCAGTGTTCAACGACGCCCGTTACATCGGTGGCATTTGTGCACCCGGATGTGCTCCTTACACCCGCAAACAGCTTGACCAACTGACAGATTTCGTGAAACGCAGCCAAATCGGCGCGAAGGGGTTGGTTTATGCACGGGTGCAGGAGGACGGCAGCGTGAAGTCGAGCGTGGACAAGTTCTATGCGCAGGAGGTGCTGCAGCGCCTGAAAGAGGCCATGCAGGCTAATCCCGGCGACCTTATTCTCGTCATGAGCGGAGACGATGTGATGAAGACGCGCAAACAGCTTTGTGAATTGCGTTTGGAAATGGGCAACCGGTTGGGGCTGCGCGACAAGAATAAGTTTTCGCTCCTGTGGGTGGTGGACTTCCCCATGTTTGAATGGAGCGAGGAAGAAGGCCGCCTGATGGCCATGCACCACCCGTTCACGCATCCCAAGGACGAAGACATCCCCTTGCTCGACACCCATCCCGAGGACGTGAGGGCCGATGCCTACGACATGGTCTGCAATGGCGTGGAAGTTGGCGGTGGTTCCATCCGTATCCATGACCCGGAACTGCAGGACAAGATGTTCAAAATCCTTGGTTTCACCGAAGAACGCGCCCAGGAACAGTTCGGATTCCTGATGAATGCGTTCAAATACGGTGCGCCTCCTCATGGAGGATTGGCCTACGGGCTCGACCGGTGGGTAAGTTTGTTTGCCGGACTGGATAGCATCCGCGATTGCATTGCTTTCCCGAAAAACAACAAGGGGCGCGACGTGATGTTGGATGCACCGGCAGCTTTGGATCAGAAACAGTTGGATGAACTGAATTTGGTGGTTGACATCAAGGAGTGATGCACATGCCGCCGTGGTGTGTGCCACTTGAAACCGGGATGCCTGCTTTTTAAAACAGGCATCCCGGTTTCAGTTTCGCAAACAGGAAAAAAGAGTGCTTTCCAAAAGAAGTAGTACTTAAATGGACAAGTAAGATATCTTACTTGGGCAAAGAAGATATCTTACTTTGCCAAGTCAGTATATCTTCTTTTGGGGAGGTTAGTAACTTTTGGAAACCGGCCAGCGTTGCTCCCTAAGGGCGGAGGCCGTTATTCAAACCTTCATGTCGAGACCTGGCTATTCATTTCCTCCGGTCATATTTCCGTTGTCAATAGGAGCCGATGGTTGTTCCGTGTTGTTTGCATCACTTCCCGGACGAGAATGTTTTTTCCGGTTGTGCCGCCACCGCGACGGGCGTTTCCGTTTCTTTTCCGTGGATTGTTCCGGCTTTGCATCGGCTTGGTGGTTGCCATTTTCTGCTCCCTGCACGATGTTTTCGTCCGGATTGTCGCCTTGCGCGTTGCCGTTTGACCTTTCTTGTGGTTTTTCTTTTCCGCGTTTGCGGTTGTTCGACCGTTTCCGATTGTCACGCCGTTTCCTGTCACGTGGCTTTTCTGCCGTTTTCCCAGTGACGGCCGGGGCTTCCATGCCTTCTGGCAAGGGGCGTTTTTCGATGTTGATTTTCAGGAAGCGTTCAATGGCTGCGAACTTTTGGCGGTCTTTTTCGCTTACGAACGTAATGGCTTCACCATCGTTGTTCGCACGGGCCGTACGGCCGATACGATGGACGTAGTCTTCCGCGTCGTGGGGAACATCGAAGTTGATAACCAATTGGATGTCGTCAATATCTATGCCGCGCGCCACAATGTCTGTTGCAACCAGCACGTTGATTTGCTGTGCCTTGAACTGGTACATCACTTCATCACGTTCATGCTGGTCCAGGTCGGAATGCATCGCACCCACATTGAATCCTGCCCGTTTCAGGACAATGGCCATGTCTTTCACTTTCTGTTTGGAGGAAGCAAAGATGATGACCCTTTGGGGAGGTTGGGCTGCAAATAGTTTTTTGATTAAGGTGACCTTTTGGGCTTCGTAACAGATATAAGCCGATTGCACGATTTTGTCGGCCGGCCGCGATACTGCCAGTTTCACTTCCACCGGGTCGCGCAGGATAGTGCGGGCCAAGTCTTGTATCTTTTTAGGCATTGTGGCCGAAAACATGATGGTCTGGCGTTCTGCGGGCAGATGTTTGACGATTTGCATGATGTCATCGTTGAATCCCATGTCCAACATGCGGTCGGCTTCGTCGAGCACGAAAAACGAAACCCGCGACAAATCCACATTCCCAAGACTCAAATGGCTGATCAGGCGGCCTGGCGTGGCAATAACGACATCCGCCCCCATGGAAAGCCCCCGTTTTTCCTGTTCATAACGGATGCCGTCGTTTCCACCGTAAACGGCTACGCTTGACACTGACATATAATAGGAAAAGCCCTCCATGGCTTGATCTATTTGTTGGGCAAGTTCGCGGGTTGGCGACATGATGACACAATTGATGGCATCCGACGGATATCCTCCGTCGCTCAACTTACTCAGTATAGGAAGAAGGAAAGCCGCCGTTTTGCCGGTTCCTGTTTGTGCCACGCCAATCAGGTCGCGTCCTTCGAGAATTACGGGAATGGCATGTTCCTGGATTGGCGTACATTCCGTAAAGTTCATATCGTCCAAGGCGTCGAGCACTTGGTCGTTTAAGTCCAAATCGTAAAAATCCACTTCTTTTCTTTTTATCTTGTATAACTAATATATAATGTGTGACCAATTATTTGTTGTTCCCTATTGCGGAGCTTTCTTGTAAAGGAAGAACGCAATGAAGGCAAATATGATATTGGGCATCCATGCGGCTAACGCAGGAGGCCAGTCGGCATTGATGGCAAATGTAGAGGATACGGTCTGGAACAGGATGTAGGATGCGCTTAGCCCCAGTCCGATTCCCAAATACAATCCCATGCCGCCTTTGCGTTTACGCGCGGAAAGCGACAGGCCGATGATGGTCAGGATAAACGAGGCAAACGGTGTGGCAAACCGTTTCTGATATTCCACTTCGAATGGCTTGACGTTTCCTGAGCCACGGGCCCGTTGTTTGACAATATATTCCTTCAGTTCCGGACTTGTCAGGGTCTCCTGCTGGTTGCGCGTCAGCAAGAAGTCGGACGGTTCCATGGCAATGATGGAATCAATTTTCGAGCCGTGGCTGATGTATTCGCGCATGCCTTTCAGTTCGCGCAACGTGTAATTCCGGATGGTCCAATGGTAACGTTCATCGGACAAGGTGTCATACGAAACGGACGTGGCGGTGAGGTGGGACACCAATTTCTTGTTCACGAACTTGTCCAATGAAAAATGGTAGCCCGTCTTGGTGCGCCCGTCGAAATGTTCGATGAAAGCGATGACTCCCGTGTCCACCTGCAATTGCACGTTTTGGGCGAATTCTGTTTTCTTCTTTTTCTTATATACGTTTTCAAAGTTCAGGCGCGTCACGCTTCCCTGGGGAATCACGTAGGCACCCAGCAAAAAGGTCATCACGGCAATAATGGCGGCCGAAATCATATAGGGGCGCATCAGCCGTTTGAAACTCATGCCCGCCGCCATCATGGCGATAATCTCGGAATTCTCGGCCAGCTTGGACGTAAAGAATATCACGGAGATGAAGACAAACAGCGGGCTGAACAGGTTGGAAAAATAGGGGACGAAGTTGGCGTAATATTCGAGGATGATTCCTTTCCACGGCGCGTTGTTCGTGGTGAACTTGTCAATGTTCTCATTAAAGTCGAACACGACCGCGATGGAGATAATCAGCGCGATGGAAAAGAAGTATGTGCCCAAGAACTTCTTGATGATATATACATCCAGCTTAGAGATGAGAGACTTATGCCATTTCATTAGCGTCTTTGTTTAATGTTTACAACCGCTCCGTCACGCGTTTCAACATGGATGTTTTCCAAGACGGGAAGTCTCCCGCAAGTATATGGCGACGTGCTTCGCGCGTGAGCCACAAGTAGAAGGCAAGGTTATGGACAGATGCAATCTGCAGGGCCAAAAGTTCCTGGGCTTTGAACAAATGGTGCAGATAAGCCTTGGTATAGGCTTTGTCCACGTATGACGCCCCCTCGGGGTCTATTGGAGAGAAGTCGTCTTCCCATTTTTTGTTCCGCATGTTCATGATGCCGTTTTGTGTGAACAACATGCCGTTGCGCCCGTTGCGCGTAGGCATCACGCAGTCGAACATATCCACGCCCCGTTCTATGCCTTCAAGAATATTGGCCGGAGTGCCTACTCCCATCAGATAGCGGGGCTTGTCTTTCGGCAGGATTCCGTTGACCACTTCTATCATTTCGTACATGACTTCCGTGGGTTCGCCCACAGCCAAACCGCCGATAGCGTTCCCGTCCGCTTCTTTCGAAGCGACAAACTCGGCCGACTGGATGCGCAAGTCTTTGTAGGTGCAGCCTTGTACGATGGGGAAGAGCGATTGCTGGTAACCATATTTAGGTTCTGTTTCGTTGAAGCGGCGGATACAACGGTCCAACCAACGATGAGTCAGCCCAAGACTTCTTTTGGCGTATTCGTAGTCGGCAGTGCCCGGCGGGCATTCGTCGAAAGCCATCATGATGTCCGCGCCGATAGCCCGTTCGATGTCCATCACCTTTTCAGGAGTGAAAATGTGTTTCGACCCGTCAATGTGCGAACGGAACTCGCATCCTTCTTCCCTCAACTTGCGGATGCCGGTCAGTGAGAACACTTGGAATCCGCCGCTGTCAGTCAGGATGGGGCGGTCGAAGCCATTGAACTTATGCAGTCCTCCCGCTTTTTCCAAAATATGGATTCCCGGCCGCAGATACAAGTGGTAGGTATTCCCAAGGATAATCTGCGCCTTGATGTCTTCCTTCAGTTCCCATTGGTGTACAGCTTTCACGGAACCAACCGTTCCCACCGGCATGAATACCGGAGTCTCGATGGTTCCATGGCCTGTCGTAATCAGGCCGGCACGTGCTGAGGTTTGTGCATCTGTATGTTGAAGCTCAAATTTCATTTATCTTCTTTTTGCGGTTCTTCAAAAGTGAATTCGATGGCATTCTTCACTTTCTCGTCGAGCAAGGCAAAGTCAAGCACTTCCGACACGTCGCTCACGTAGTGGAAAGTCAGCCCTTTGAGATACATTTCCGGTATTTCTTCAATGTTCTTCCGGTTTTCCTCACACATGATAATGTCTTTGATGCCCGCCCGCTTGGCAGCCAGGATTTTTTCCTTGATGCCACCAACGGGAAGCACTTTTCCCCGCAATGTGATTTCTCCTGTCATAGCCAGGTTGGGGCGTACTTTGCGTTGCGTCAAAGCCGAAGCAATGGACGTGGCCATGGTGATGCCTGCCGAAGGCCCGTCTTTGGGCACGGCTCCTTCCGGGACATGCACATGGATGTTCCATTGCTCGAAGATTCGCGGATCAATATGCAGGTGGTCGGCATGTGCTTTGATGTATTCCAAGGCCAGCACGGCCGATTCTTTCATCACGTCGCCCAAATTTCCTGTCAATGTCAGTTTGCTGCCTTTGCCGCGGCTTACGCTTGTTTCAATAAACAGGATTTCGCCTCCGACCGAAGTCCATGCCAGTCCCGTTACTACGCCGGCATATCCGTTGCCTTGATATTTGTCGCGCGTGAAAATAGGCTTGCCCAACAAGCGTTCCACATCGGCCACTTTCACATCCGTGCAGGAGAAAATGCTGTTCCGGGCGTACTCCAGGGCCATTTTGCGGAACACCTTATTGATTTGTTTCTCCAATCCGCGCACGCCCGACTCACGAGTGTAGTTCTCAATGATATATTCTAATGCCGGGCGGCTGATTTTGATTTCCGGATGATTGGCCAAACCGTTGTTTTCTTTTTCTTTTGGAACCAAATGCCGCTTGGCAATCTCGATTTTTTCTTCTGTGATATATCCGCTGACTTCTATCAGCTCCATGCGGTCGAGGAGCGGGTGGGGAATAGTGCCTATGTTGTTGGCCGTTGCAATGAACATCACTTTGGACAAGTCGTAGTCCACATCCAGGAAATTGTCGTGGAAAGCGTTGTTCTGTTCCGGGTCGAGCACTTCCAGCAAGGCGGACGAGGGGTCGCCGTTCACGGTGGCCTGGGTCACCTTGTCGATTTCATCCAAAATGAATACGGGATTGGACGAACCTGCCTTAATCATATTTTTGATGATGCGTCCCGGCATGGCTCCGATATAAGTACGGCGATGACCGCGGATTTCAGCTTCGTCGTGTAGTCCTCCAAGCGACATTCGGATGTATTTCCGTTTCAAGGCCGATGCGATGCTTTTGCCTAGCGAAGTCTTTCCCACGCCCGGAGGGCCATAAAGGCAAATGATAGGTGATTTCAGGTCCCCGCGCAATTGGAGCACGGCAAGGTGTTCCAGGATGCGTTCCTTCACCTTTTCCAGTCCATAGTGGTCCTTGTTTAATACCTTTTCGGCATTTTTCAGGTTGAGGTTGTCTTCCGTATAAGTGTTCCAAGGCAAGCTCAACATCGTTTGCAAGTAGTTGAGCTGCACGTTGTAATCCGGGCTTTGCGGATTCAGGCGTTCCAGCTTATCCACTTCACGGTCGAATATTTGGGCGACTTCTTCCGGCCAATTCTTTTTGACCGCTTCCGCACGCAGGTCATGCAAGTCATGGTCTTGCGGTGTTCCGCCCAACTCGTCCTGTATGTTCTTGATTTGTTGCTGCAAGAAATATTCCCGTTGTTGGGTATCCAGGTCTTCACGGGTCTTGCGTTGGATTTCGGCCCGTAGTTCAGAATATTGGATTTCGCGGTTCAATATCTTGAGAAGCTGCACCGTGCGCAAGTCCAACGCCCCTTCTTCCAGCAAATTCATTTTGTTGGCTATCGGGAAGGGGAAATTCGCGCAGATGAAATTCACCAAGAACATGTTGTTTTTGATGTTTTTGACAGCAAACATGGACTCCTTGGGAATTTGGTCGCTCACTTGTATATAGTGTATTGTACGGTCACGGCAGGCTTCCACCAACATTTCGAACTCCTTGTTGCTTTTGGAAGGAAGCTTGTCGTCCAATTTTTCCACGGCGCCAGTCAGATAAGGCTTTTCCGACACGATACTGTTCAGGCTGAAACGGCTCATGCCTTGAAGTATCACGGTGGTGGAATGATCCGGAAGTTCCAAGATGCGGATGATTTTAGCCATCGTCCCAATGTGGTATAAGTCATCAAAACCGGGATTCTCCGTCTCCGGGTTCAACTGGCATGCTACACCGATATTGAGTTTGTTCTTAGATGCGGTCTTCGCCAGGCGGAGAGAAGACTTCCGGCCAACAGCCACAGGCAACACCACTCCAGGGAAAAGCACCATGTTGCGCAACGGAAGGATTGGCAATGTATCCTCCATTTCCACGTCAAACACGCTGGACTCATCTCCTTCGAAGTCTGCAACCAATGAAAATGGATTCTGATTATCGTCAATTTGCATATTAAAAGCCTTAAAATGATTGTGCTGAACAGATTTTTTTCACAAAACGTGGCAAAGATACAAAAAAATGGGGTACATCCTGTAGAATAACCACCGGAAATAACAAATATTTGCTACTTTTGCAAGCATATTCATAAGACAGGGGAAGAGAAGGGAAAAGACGGCATGGGAAAAACGCATTTCGACTTCAAAAAATTTACGATATATCATGACAAATGTGCCATGAAGGTGGGAACGGACGGTGTCTTGCTTGGCGCATGGACGGAACCGCTTCCTGGCACGAGCCGTATTTTGGATATCGGGACGGGTTCCGGATTGATTGCTATTATGCTGGCCCAGAAAAGCGATGCGGAAATCATTGGCATTGATTTGGACGATCCGGCCATTTCACAAGCTGAAGGAAATGGCCGGAATACACCGTGGGCACATCGGTTGCATTTTATTCAAGCGGATGCATCCGCATTTGATCCACAATCCACCTTCCAGTTGATTGTATGCAATCCTCCTTTTTTTACGGAATCCCTGCAGTGTCCCGATTCCCGGCGAAATGATGCGCGTCACTCTGCCGCGCTACCTTTCGATGTGCTTGTTTCTCGTGCTGCAAACTGGCTGGAGGCCGATGGATTGCTTAATGTGGTCTTACCTGCGGGGCAAGCCGACGGCTTTGTCCAAAAAGCATGGGAACATGGCCTCCAGTTGTCCGACAGGTGTTGGGTGCGCACCAAGCCTGATACGCCCCCCAAACGGGTTTTATTGAGCTTCCGGAAAGGACATGCCGAGTATCCATCCTCCAAATGGCTGGCCATTCGTAAAGAAGATGGATGTTACACGGACGAATATAAGGCACTCACAAAAGACTATTATCTAAATTTCTGATTTGTGGATTTTCCTTTTTATAGCTTCAGGCGTTTCATCATTTCCTTGTTGAATTGTTCAATCCTACGGAGATTGCGGTTACGCAAAGTGACACTCAGGCTGACCAGTTCGTCGTATAGTTCAAAGAACACTTTCCCGATAGGTTGTTCATGTTGCGTGTTGATAATCATGTTCAGGCCTTTGTGAATAACCTGCACGTCGATTTCCGTTCCTGCATCCATAGGGTCGCCGTCGAAATGCACCACACCGGGATGTTTGCGGTGGATGTGTATGTGTTTCCCTCGGAAAGTCTTGATGCGGCTGTTTTGTAATAATGTCCTGTTGAAAAGCTGAAAAGCTATTTGCGGGGCTTCCAACACGGTGAAGGGCTCCATGATGGTTACGTCCAACAGACCGTCCGACATGGAAGCATGAGGAGCGATATAGGCATTGTTGCCATATTGCGAGGCATTGGCGCAAGCTATTAGGAACGCTTTGTATTTCGCGGTTTCGCCTTCAATCTCAATTTCGTATGTGTCCGGGCGATATTTCAATCCTTCACGTAACGTGTTTTCCAAATACGTGAGCATGCCTCTTTTTTCGGAATGTGCGAATTTAGCGCTCACAAAAGCGTCAAACCCCATGCCGCAAGTGCAGAAGAACGGTGTTTCATTAATTTTCCCATAATCCAAACGCTCTATCTCAAAACGGTTGACCACCTTTATCGCGCCTACAGGCTCCATCGGGATATGCAGATGCCGCGCAAGCCCGTTGCCAGACCCACAGGGTATGATTCCCAATGCCGTGGAGGTATGCACAAGCGCACGGGCGATTTCGTTGACTGTCCCGTCACCGCCAATGGCAATGACCGCATCAAGCCCATTGTCCACCCATTCTTTAGTCAATGTTGTTGCATGTCCGGAATAATCCGTCCGGGCTATTTGATAATCAAACTTGTCTTTGTCTAGAAATCTAGGAATCAGCCGGACAATATCTTCCTTGTCCTGCGTCCCGGAAATCGGATTAACAATAAAAGCGACATTTTTTTTTGCCATAACACCAGAAATTGCACACAAAGATAAGATAAAAACTGAAACAGGACAACGGAAACCTGAAGCCGGAAACACTTTAGAAAGTTTTTTTAGGATAAAGACCGTAGGAAAAGATGTTTTTATTACCTTTGCACTGTTTTT
Source organism: uncultured Paraprevotella sp. (assembly GCA_944321565.1). Lineage (GTDB taxonomy): Bacteria > Bacteroidota > Bacteroidia > Bacteroidales > Bacteroidaceae > Paraprevotella. The sequence continues at coordinate 38,191 of CALULT010000003.1, forward strand.
CAAATATGTTTCAATTCAGATGGGTTTATTACAAGACAAATTGGCGAAATATGACGAGCCACAGAAGTTTATGGCCAAAGGCATATATCCTTATTTTAGGGAAATAGAAGGAAAACAGGGCACGGAAGTCCTTATGGGAGGACATCGTGTGCTGATGTTCGGTTCCAATGCCTATACCGGACTCACTGGTGACGACCGAATAATCGAGGCTGGTGTGGCCGCCATGCGTAAATACGGTTCTGGATGCGCCGGGTCGCGTTTCCTGAATGGCACGTTGGACTTGCACGTACAACTCGAAAAAGAATTGGCCGATTTTGTCGGGAAAGACCAAGCACTGTGTTTTGCCACCGGATTTACAGTAAATTCAGGTGTCATACCTTGCCTTGTCGGGCGGGGGGACTATATCATCTGCGATGACCGCGACCATGCATCTATTGTGGATGGCAAAAGATTGTCCTTCGCGCAAAATCTGAAGTACAAGCATAACGACATGGCTGATTTGGAAAAGCAATTGCAAAAATGCCAGCCAGAGGCCATAAAATTGATTGTTGTCGATGGCGTGTTTTCAATGGAAGGCGACTTGGCCAATCTGCCGGAAATCGTAAGGCTTAAGCACAAATATAACGCGACCATCATGGTGGACGAAGCCCACGGGCTAGGCGTGTTTGGCAGGCAAGGGAGGGGAGTGTGCGACCATTTCGGGCTCACAGACGAAATCGACCTGATTATGGGCACATTTAGCAAGTCTCTCGCTTCCATCGGTGGTTTCATTGCTTCGGACCAATGCATCATCAATTGGTTGAAACATAACGCACGTACCTATATTTTCAGTGCTTCCTCCACGCCTGCAGCCACAGCTTGTGCTTTGGAAGCTTTGCATATCATTCAAAATGAGCCGGAACGTTTGGAAGCTTTGTGGGATGTGACCAATTATGCTTTGAAACGCTTCCGGGAAGCTGGCTTCGAAATCGGTGCCACCGAGTCGCCCATCATTCCGTTATATGTGCGCGATACGGAGAAAACGTTCGAAGTCACGAAAATGGCTTTTGACGAGGGTGTATTTATCAATCCTGTCATACCACCGGCTTGCGCACCGCAAGACACATTAGTGCGTTTCGCATTGATGGCCAACCACACGCATGCCCAAGTTGACGAAGCGATTGAAAAATTGACCAAAGTATTCAAGCAATTGGGAATCTTGTAAAAGCCAAATACGGGCAAATTAGATGAAAATCGCGATTTTTATACCAGTGAGATAAGGAAATACCTTTTTCTTAGAGGAAAGACAGAGGGGAGCAGCAGCGCAGTTGCCCCCTTTATTCTTCTATTTTTGCAATTAAACATAATACGGGTTAGAATGTTTTTTGCGGGAAGGACATTTTATGTCCCTTTGTCTGTACTTCCTGTATGCATGAAGCTATTCTTTCCATTCGCTGTTTCTAATATTTCTTCGTGTGATTGAGCCCGCGACACGGGATTTTTCCCTAACTTTGCATAAAAATGGAAAGTATGGAGAATCATTCGGGAAAAATATACGCAGCATCTAAATACATTGAACTTCGTGTAAAACGCTCCATGGGCCTGATGGATTTCTTGATGGAGTCTATGAGCATTAGCCGCAACAAAGCCAAGGACATCTTGGCAGGCCATGGCGTGACGGTGAACAAGCAAATCATTTCGCAGTATGATTTTGAGGTGCAACCCGGTATGTCTGTGTTCGTGAGCCGACACAAACGAAAAAATGAACTGAGAAGTAAGTTCGTCAGCATCGTCTATGAAGACCCTTCTATCATCGTGGTGGAAAAAAATGTCGGAATCCTTTCCGTGCCGGCTACGGCAAAGCAATATTCTGTCAAAGATATATTGAATGAATATTTCGCCAAGCGCCATTTTAAGTGCACCGCTCATGCCGTACATAGATTGGATCGTGAGACGTCCGGATTGATGATGTATGCAAAAAACATTGATATCCAAATGATTTTGGAAGAGCATTGGCAAGAAATCGTGACGGATAGAAGGTATGTGGCCGTTGTCTGCGGGAAGATGGAACAGGACGGTGGCACCATTTCTTCGTGGCTGAAAGACAACAAAGCCTATGTCACCTATTCCAGTCCGACGGATAATGGCGGCAAGTTTGCAGTCACGCACTACCATACGTTGGATGTGCGCGACCGCTACTCGTTAGTGGAACTGAAACTGGAAACCGGAAGAAAGAACCAAATCCGTGTCCACATGCAGGACATCGGACATCCCATTGTGGGCGACCCTAAATATGGCAATGGCAGCAATCCGATAAAACGTCTCGGGCTCCATGCCTATCGACTGAATTTCTACCATCCTGTCACAGGCGAACTTATGGAGTTTTCCACTCCTATCCCCTCCTCTTTTCTCCGGTTGTTTCCTGAAGGGGAAATGAGTGAAAAATAATGATGTCAGGATAATACAAAGCCGAAACAGGACGTAAACCGTTTACGGTACTTGCACAGACAAGCAAATGGCGGTGTTGAACTCAACACCGCCATTTGCTTGTCATCTTGATGCCTCAGGCTCTTTTCTTGATGAATTTTACAGTCTTGCGAGATGTGCCATCCGTGGCATAAACCATATACACTCCAACTGGCAAAGAAGATACGTCCACTACGTGCGAGCCTCTGCCCAAACGGCATTGCTCCACGGGAAGTCCGGAAAGTGAATAGACCATGATTTGCACCTCGCGTGAGGAATGCACCAAAATGGCTGTGCCACAGGCTTTCACGGATAGGGTCGCCCCCTCTTCTTCCACTTCGGCAATGGCTGTTTCGCCCCCTTCTTCCCCACTCTGCACAGGTTCCAGTACGAAGGTGAAGTCGGAAGGCATTTCTGTGATTTGGTCACAAGTCAACGTTCCTTCATCAATTCCCCAAAAGGTGTGCCCGTAGTCTTCCGAAATTTGGAAGTTGCATGCGATTTCATCTCCGCCGGCTTTTCTATAGAAGAAGAAGCTCCCGCGTTCACGGTTGTAACTCCGTGCTGTCAGCTTTCCTGTATAGTTGACATAAGCCGAATCGTTATGGGTATAGATTTTGTAGCGCATGGTCTTGTCGTCCCACGTGATGTGCCACACGTAGGCTGCCGAATCCGTTTCGCTGTCCATGGCATCGAATATCATGTCGTTGCTGTTCAGGTATTTGTCCGTTTCACGCTCTTTAATCCGATAATAGCCGTCCTCCAGATGTTGTCCTTCCTGATAAACATTGACCACGAAATCAAAACTTGCCTCGTAGGTCCGCGATGTGGAGGAACTATCCACCCAATCCAAATGACGTTCCAATGACGTCTGCAAATTGTCAAAATGGATAGAGTTTGTATGCTCGCCAGAACTCCAAGTATAGACGCCATTGCGGTAACGGATGGAAGTGGTCTGCCCCATCATCGTCACGGTTCTCCCCACCGGTATCATCGCGCTAAGCCCTTCTTGGGCTACACCGTCAACTTCCAATGTGGGAATCACTGCGGAATTCCTAATCGTGAACACTTGTTCAATTTGCACTCCGGATTCGTTAGTCAACAGCATGCGGATGACACGGTCTTTTGCCTCCTGCGTGAACGTGTAGGAACCGGCAGCTGCCAGCAAACTTCCATCTTCGTCATACCAGCGTGTGTTGGACACGTAGTTCCAATTGGCATAATCTGCACCGAGCGTCACTTCCCGCCCTGCCACGGCACTGAATTCCGTTGTGTTTGTCATGCGCACCCCTTCGTATTCCACCCACGGGGTCAATGTAGCTCGTATGCCTTCCCCGCTCACGGAAATGCAGAACATCTGTGTGCATCTCACGCCATGTGCGTTCGTGTAATGAAGACGGTACAACCCTGAAGTGTTGGCCGTGATGTCGCGGCTGTTGCCTTTCACCCCGTCTTCCCATTCCCAGTTCCCTGTGTCGGTTTCGCCTTCGGGCAATGCGGCGCGGAGCGTCATCGTGGTTCCTTTGGCCACATTCTTCATTTCAGCATACGGACGCACTTCGCCCTCGCATACCACCTCAGGCAAGAGAATAGTAGGCTTGTTTTCTTCCGTCACTGGCTTGTCATTGTGCATCAATGTCCCGTATCCCGTGTGGTCGTAGCCGCCGCTGTTCACCCCGTATGTGTTGTCGCCACCATGCTCAATACCCACAATGGTGGTCATGCGCTTGCAATATTTCATCGGGATGCCCATCCGGTTTTCGAAATGGTTCACGAACAGCTGCCATATCGGACGGTGCTGTCCGCGTCCCGTGGCATTCAGTGCCCCCATCCACCAGTTCGGGGTATAAGGAATGTCCTCTGGATCCACCTGGTTGCAGTTGTACATGGCCACATATTCCGCTGCTCCGGCCACCATCGTCCTGCCCGCCATGCCTGGAATCAATGGGTTGTAAAGGTTGCAAAACGCATTGTCACCTTGGTTGTAGGCCGTCTGAAGGGCGTATGACAGCAATCCGAGCGCGGCCATGGCATGTCCTTGGTCACGTCCGCTTTCCTGCATTTGGTTCAAGTACCCCAGCGGGCCTCGCTCATCCTCGTGAAACCAAGGAATCAATCCCCAGCCATATCCGCACATGCCTTGGTCGGTCTTCCAAGGATGGCTGTCGCCCACATAAAGCGATTCGTTGCCCGGTCCTTCCTTAATCCACCACATGCCATAGTTATAAATGTCCGGCAGGTCGGCAAACACGCCCAACGACACGCAGAACACGGCGTTGCCCAGCCCCCAGTTGCTATGGTAATGGTACCAGTTCCCCTCTCGGGTCACGGTGTCGTGCCGCCGTTCCAGGAAATCCTGTGCCGTGGTGAACCACACGTCTATCATCCATTGTTTGAAGCGTTCGAAATCTTCTTTTGCCCATCCGTCATAGTCGCGCATCAGTTCGGCTGCATTCAGAAACTGGTAGCCAATGAAGCCCGGCACTAGGGATTGGTTGGTGTTTCCCCCGATACCTTTGGTTATCAGAGAATATTGGTTCAGCACGTAAATGGCACGGTTGGCCCACTGCCTGTCGTCTGTGAGTTTCCACAGCAACGCGCATTGGTATGCCTTGGCCGCGTTCCGGTAAGCGTTCATGTAATTCTCGTCACCGGCAATGCCGCGCTTGATATACTCCGTCACCCCCCAAATGTCTGTTTCAGGTTTGGCTGCCACCCAACTGTTCTTCAACACGTTAAAAGCAGCCACCGTCTGTGCGTCATTGTTTGCCAGCCTTTGCTTGATCTCTTCTATGTCCTGTTCAGAATGCAACAGTCCCGGATGCACAAAATTTCCTTGTCCAAACACGTTACCGTTTCCGACACAGAAATACATGGCAGCCACCCATAAAGAAAGTTTCTTCATCATTTTTCTTCTATTCTTTGGTTAATTCCATGAAAAAAACTACGATTTGGGGGCGCAAATTCCTCAATGCGCATACATAATTTAACGTTTATGGATGCTTGGAAACTGCAAAATCTCCGCCAATCGTGGTTTTCCAAATATGGTGGCGGATGGCTGGCTTCACATCCCAGTAGGCAATAAGTCGCATTTTTCCGCATACGGAAAGTTTCAGAGCCTGGAACACTCAGTTTCAAAGCCTGAAACACCCAGTTTCAAGGCCTGGAACACCCAGTTTCAAGGCCTGGAACACCCAGTTTCAAAGGCCTGGAACACCCAGTTTCAAAGGCTTGGAACACCCAGTTTCAAGGCCTGGAACACCCAGTTTCAAAGGCTTGGAACACCCAGTTTGTTGTAGTCTGATGTCGTATGCCTTCTGATTAAGGTTATGTTTCCGTTGTTGTGTTGGTCTGTTTACGCAAAGACGCCACCCTGGGATTATCCAAGATGGCGTCTTAGTCATTCCTTTTTTCAAAAAATCTCAATAGCGGATATCTAATTCCTTCAGGATAGCCGTGATTTTCTCCATTGTGGTCAGACGTGTCGGCACCAAAGGCAAACGTAACTGGTTTTCAATCATTCCCATGGCATGTAACATGGCTTTCACGCCTGCCGGATTGCCATCGACAAACAATAGTTTGAACAGTTCTGCAAACTTATGGTGGATGATTCGTGCATGTTCATAATCGCCGTTCAACGCCATGCGTACCATGCGGCTGAACTCCGCGGGCAAGGCATTGCCTATGACGGAAATCACGCCCACGGCTCCCAACGTGATCAACGGGAACGTGATGCCATCGTCGCCCGAAATCACATCAAAGTTGGCAGGTTTGTTTTTGATGATGTCGTCCATCTGTGTGATATTCCCGCTGGCTTCCTTGATGGCCACGATGTTGTCGAAGTCGTGCGCCAACCGGAGCGTTGTTTCCGCGTTCATGTTCACTCCCGTGCGCCCCGGCACATTATAGAGCACCACTGGAACGGGCGAGGCTTCCGCTATCGCCTTAAAATGCTGATACAATCCTTCTTGCGATGGTTTATTATAGTACGGGCAAACGGAAAGGACACCGTCTATCCCGCTCCAATCATTGCTTTTTAATTCCGACACTATCGCGGCCGTGTTGTTGCCGCCACATCCCATCAGCAAGGGGACACGCCCTGCCACCCTGTCCACCAACAGCTGTTTCAACGTTTTCTTTTCTTCTGCAGACAAACAAGGTGTTTCCGCCGTCGTGCCCATAATGCATAGGAAATCCACTCCATTGGAAATCTGATATTCCACCAGGCGCGTCAACGCATCATAGTCAATACTTCCGTCTGACTTGAATGGAGTAACCAAGGCTATGCCCAATCCCTTGAACTTATTTTGTGCCATAAATTAAATACTTCTATCAAATTCGCGACAAAAATACAAATTAAATCCCAAAACACAAACATTTCTTTATGATTCTATGCGTTTGAGGAACTCTTCTTCCGAAATCACGGGAATTCCCAGCTTGTTGGCTTTCTCTAGTTTTGCCGGTCCCATATTGGCTCCTGCCAATACGAAAGCCGTCTTTGAAGAGATGCTGCCCACATTTTTTCCGCCGTTCTGCTCAATCATCGTTTTGTATTCATCGCGCGAATGGAGCGAAAACACGCCGCTCACCACGATGCTCTGTCCGGCCAATATGTCGGAATGTGCATTCAGTTCTTCTTCGGAGAGAGCCATTGTCACGCCTTTTGCCCGCAAACGGTCCACGATGCGCAAATTGGACTCGTCATGGAAATAGCGGATGACACTTTCGGCAATGACCATGCCGATGCCGTTAATCTGTAGCAATTCATCGAGTGTGGCCGCAGCCAGGGCGTCCATAGACTTGAAATGGCGAGCCAAAGCCTTGGCGGCGATTTCGCCTACGAAACGTATGCCTAAGGCAAAGACCACGCGCTCGAACGGTACTTTGGTGGATTCCGCGATGGACTGCACGATTTTTTTTGCCGACTTTTCGCGTGTCCCGTCTTCGCCGTTGATTTGCTCCACTCGGATGTCATACAAGTCGGCCACATCGTGAATCAGCCCGCGGCGGAAATATTCGTCCACCGTTTCAGGCCCCAAACTGTCGATGTCCATCGCCCGGCGGCTGATGAAATGCTCGATGCGCCCCTTGATTTGAGGCGGACAGGCCGTGTCGTTGGGGCAATACCATGCCGCCTCGCCTTCATAGCGCACCAATGCCGTGCCGCATTCGGGACAGTGTGTGGTAAATTCTGCCTTAGGCCCAGTTGCAGGACCGCGCACGTCCTTGTCAACTCCCACGATTTTAGGGATGATTTCCCCCCCCTTCTCCACATACACCATGTCACCGATGTGCAAGTCCAGTTGGGCCATCACGTCGGCATTGTGTAACGTGGCCCGGCGCACCACTGTGCCGGCAAGTTGCACCGGCTCCATATTGGCTACCGGAGTCACTGCACCCGTGCGCCCCACTTGGAACGTCACGGCATTCAGTCGTGTCCGTGCCCGCTCCGCCTGAAACTTGTAAGCAATGGCCCAGCGCGGGCTCTTGGCCGTATAGCCCAAAGCCCGTTGCTGGCGCAAGGAATTTACTTTCAGCACGATTCCATCGGTAGCCACAGGCAGGTTCTTGCGTTCCACGTCCCAATAATCGATGAAATCATAAATCCCTTGGAGGGAAGACACTTTCTTCATGCCCTCTGAAATCTTGAATCCCCATTCGCGGGCCTTTTGCAGGTTCTCATAATGCCCGTCGCCCGGAATATCATCGCCTAATAAATAATAAAGGTAAGCATCCAACTTGCGGCTGGCCACCACGGCGGAGTTTTTGCTTTTCAATGTGCCCGAGGCTGCATTGCGCGGATTGGCGAACAGCGGTTCCTCACGCTCTTCCCGCTCGCGGTTCAAAGCTTCGAAGCTGGCCCATGGCATCAGGATTTCCCCGCGGATTTCGAATTCCTTCGGGTAGCCTGTTCCTTGTTGCAACCGGAGGGGGATGCAACGGATGGTTTTCACGTTCTCTGTCACGTCATCGCCTTGCACCCCGTCTCCCCGCGTCACGGCACGTGTCAACCGGCCGTTTTCGTATGTCAGCGAGATGGAAAGCCCGTCGTATTTCATTTCGCAACAAATCTCGAACGGTTCGCCCTCCAAGCCAGTCCGAACCCGTTCATAAAAATCTGCCACTTCCTGCTTGTTATAGGTGTTCGCCAATGAAAGCATGGGATAACGGTGTGGCACCTGCACAAACTCTTGGTTCAAATCGCTTCCCACTCGTTTGGTCGGCGAGTCCGGGTCGTCAAATTCCGGATGGGCGGCCTCCAAGTCCTGCAATTCACGCATCATCCGGTCGAATTCCTGGTCTGAGATTTCCGGTGCGTTCAACACGTAATAATTATAATTATGCCTGTCCAACTCCTTGCGGAGTCGTTCGATTTGTTCTTTCACTTCCATCTTTTCATCCTGTTTTAGATTCTAAGAAAGTATCCTGTTGGCTGTCATGTCCTATGGGTTCCCTCTTCAAAAATCCCTTTTCTAAAAAATCAATATCCCAACTCTTCTCCCACGAGCACAACGATATGACGACCCGCCGGATGTGAATTGCGCAGGAAATGGATATAATTGCAGATGCAGTCGGACGAATTACAATTGTGGCACACACCATCGACCTGGCATGGCGTCTTGACGTCGAACCTGGCGGCATTTGTCGGGCTTGCCGTCGAACGGGCGCGTGCCAACGCACTCCCGACATCTTGCGTCACCTTGTTCAAACCTACAACAAAAATCACATGCTTCGGACCGAACGTGATAGCCGCCACGCGGTTACCGTTGCCATCAATGTTGACCAACACACCGTCTTCGCTGATGGCATTGGTGCTCGCCAGGTAATAATCGGCCGAAAACGCCTCACGGTATATGCGCTGCACTTCATCACTATTGGCGGCCTGGTCGCGGTCGAGCACCTTCAGTTTGCGTTTATGCAAAGCCGCGGTAAGCCCTATTTCGCGTATGGTCATCGACCCGCCCCACGTCACGCTGCTGCCGTCGGGAATCAGCGAAGAAACCATTTTCACAGCTTCCGCAGCCGTCGGGCAATAGAATGCCCTGAAGTTCCGGCGTTCCAAGTTCTTTATCATCCGTTGCGCTAGTCGTTCGTTGCGCGTTGCTTTTGGTGTCATCTTAATTTTTGTTTTTATGGTTTGGAAGCCGAAGTTAGAAAAAAATCCCCACTTCCCAATGATATGGCCGGCCTAAAATCTCGCCATTGGACGAAGTTTCCCGTAAAATAGCATTTATATCACGGTTGAATCCATGAATCCGGCAATTAATTGCTACTTTTGTGCCACATATTGTAAACTTACATCATGCAAAAAATGGAAATAGGACTGACACACACTAGCACACTTGTCGTAGAAGACAAACATTTGGCCGTCCAGGTCGGTAGCGGAGACCTGGAAGTGCTGGCCACGCCGGCCATGATGGCACTGATGGAAAATGCCGCAATGATGGCAGTGAAAGACGAATTGGAGTCAGGCACCACCACCGTGGGCGGACAAATCTCATCCACGCACTTAAAACCCACGGCCAAAGGCCAGACAATCCAAGCCACAGCTGTCCTCACCGCCATAGACCGTCGCAAACTGACTTTTAAAGTCTCCGCCAGCGACGGGAACGGGCTTATCGGCGAAGGCGAACATGTGCGTTTTATCGTGGATAAGGAAAAGTTCATGGGGAAACTGCAAGTTCCTGTCCTGTGAGCACCAAGGGATGAAAGCCATCCCGCCTGAAAGGCGGAAACACAAATAATCCCGGCAAGCCTCAAGAACCTGCCGGGATTCGCATCTCTTATTAATTTCAAAGTTTGCCGCTCCATCCATCATATGGCAAGTTTACCACATCGTTCCAAATCCCACCGGATTCATAAGTATATGTCGTGTCCCTCTCGTCTTCAGGTGCATATGGATCGAATTCCACGTCATAGTCCTGCAAATCAGTAAACATGAAATACACCCGGAACGCACCGACCCTGCGTTCCATCGTCAGGATTGTATTGTTAAGTTCCAACAAACTTGCCAAATCATAATTCCCTGCACTTCTGTATATTTCCTCATTTTTGTCGCGCGTCAGGACTGTTTGCCCTGTAATAGGAGAAGCATCCACAACGTGTCCCTCCCACTGTTCCGAAGCTTGCGAAGAAAGATACATTTGCTCATTCTTTTCAAACTCCACTGAGTCACCATTCAATGGATTGATGATAGTGAAATGGTCTTCGTAGTTGTTCACATGGAACTTGAACCCCTTGTCGCCACAACTTTCACATCCTTCCACGTTGTCAAGGATAGGCAACTCTATATATTTGTTTGGATCTGTCACAGAATGGATGAACAAAGAAGAAGCGTCATAGGCATCTGTAAAAGCACCTTGCTCATCCATTGCCCGCGTCGCGACTTCACCTCCTTCTCCCCCTATCGCATTCAACCCTATTACACGTTCATAGCTTCCCGGTGCCACATACACGCCTGCCGCGCCCTCGTCATCATCGGAACAAGAAACACCCATGATTCCACACCACAAGAATACACCTATTAATGCTTTAGTTTTCATTTTCATAAATTCTTCCTTTTTCAAAAACCACGACCTCGCTTGGCAACTTCTTCATCATAACTTTTCCAATCCAAATCGCCGCCGAACTGATTTAACCTAATATCTACGTGCCCACGCTCAGACTTAATACATGCTTGCCGACGTGTTATCGCCGCAATGTTGTGCGTGAATTCAAACTCCACCTCTGTCAGCTTAGGTTTTTCGTAGAAATCTTTTTGTTGCTTCATACTATTCACTCCTTTTAAATCAGGCGCAAAATAAACATATTGTCAGGACAAGGTATGCGCACATTGTCAGGAATGAATGACAAATCGTCCATATTGCCTGATGGGAAAATCAAGCGGGGGGGAGAACAAATGCTGTTTTCTTCCTATTCCCGTTTCCATCTTGTCCGATCCGATGTAAACAGGGAGATAAGAAACTTTTGTTGTGCGGCAAAAAGAAAATCCAACGTCATCGCTTATATGATTGATGACGTTGGATATGGAATTTCAGGGTACGTTTCCCTCTTATGAAGTTTTGTGCGTCATGATTTCAAGCACCTTGCGGTCGGTCTCGTTCATTGCCTCGGCTCCTATGCTCGTGAGGTTATGGATGCTTTGATCCACATCATCGTCAATAATGCCTTCCACGCTGCTCACACACTTCTGCTGCATGGCCAACATGGCCGAAAGTACTGCCGTGGAGACCCCGCTGGTCAGCTTCAGGGCGCAACTTGGTTTGGCACCGTCGCATATCATTCCCGTCAGGTTGGCAATCATGTTTTTTACCGCAAAGGACACTTGTTCATAATTCCCGCCCATGAGATAGGTGATGCCACAACTGGATCCGGTGGAAGCCACCACGCATCCGCACAAAGCGGACAACACGCCAAGGCTCTGCTTGATGTATATCGCCGTGAGGTGGCTCAGCATGAGTGCGCGTGTCAATTCTTCGTCCGTGTTGTGATTCTCTTCGGCAAAGACCACGACCGGCATAGTGGCACATATTCCCTGGTTGCCGCTCCCGGAGTTGCTCATCACCGGAATCATGGCGCCCGCCATACGCGCATCGCAAGCACATGATGTGGCAGAAAGGATGTGGGAGAATATGTTGTCCCCCATGATGCCACGCCCCAACGGGCGGGAAAGCGTCTTGCCCAATTCGTGCCCGTAGCATCCTTTCAATGCCTGTGCCGAAGCTGCTTCGTTCAGTGTGCGCGCCTCACGGATGAACTCAATCTCTTCCAACGGCGTTTCCATGGCAAAGTCATAGACCTTTCGCAAATTCAGCACGCACTCTTCTTCCTCCGATTCGCCGGAATCCGGCACACGTTCGTCCACCAGCACCTTCCCGTCGCAAGCCACATAAACGAAATGTGTGTGCTTGCCGGCTATTATCGCCGTGGCTTCATGGCCGTCTTTTCCCGTTACGTTCACTTCTGCATATAGCTTTTCGGTAATATCTTCTTTTAGCGCGATTTTGATACGCCGTTCCGCGATATACTGTTTGCCTCGTTCCACGTCGGCCGGCGTGATATCTTTCAACACTTCAAGCTGATAAGACGACTTCCCTGCCAACACGCCTAATGCCACCGCAATGGGCAGGCCCACCATTCCTGTGCCGGGAATGCCTACGCCCATGGCGTTTTTCAGGATATTCGCGCTCAGGAGCACATTGACTTTTTCCGGTCTTTCCCCCAATACTTCTGCCGCACGTGCGGCACACAATGCCACGCATATCGGTTCTGTGCAACCAATGGCCGGCACGACCTGTTGCTTGACCAACCGTATGATACGATTCCTTTCCTCTTTATTTAATGTCATTACTGGTTATTATCAAAAAAAGTCTTATTCATCTACCAAATCGTCTTCCACGTCCTTGATGTCGGCCTCGGGCGTATAGCTCTCGTAGAACGTTTCATCGGGCGTTTCATCCTCGTCAACGTCCTCGTCTTCATCCACTCTTTCTTCCACCTCTTCGTCGTCCTCTTCGTCGTCCTCGTCCCTCACTTTCCGATTGCCGTTTTCGTCGTATCCGGCTCCGGACATAAAGCGCAGCTTCTCCATCGGTTCGCATTTCTTGGCAAAGATGGCTTCAATCCATGTTCCCTTGCTTATTTCCAAAACCTCATACCCATCGGCCACTTTCCGTTCCAGTGTTCCTCCGGGAGCATGGATGCGTGATGCCGGCAAGGTCGTCGTGCTAATGTCAAACGCAGACTCTATGATATCCCTGATGGTCAATGATATGGATTCCCATCCGCCACCGAAATTGGCTTCAATTAATGAAAGCAACTGTGCAGCCGTGATGTGCTTGATGTTTTCGTATGACAAATCGGTTATCTGGCGAATCGTTTTCTTCCGGATTGCAATGGCATCCTTATATTTGCCCGCTCCAGGCAAAATGACGTATTCCCCAGTGCCATAACGTTTCACTTCGCGTTCATCTTTCGGGTCGAAATGATAAACATCAAAAGCCAAACGGATTATATTCAACACTTTTTCTTCCGATGAAGCAAAATCCTCGTCTTTTATGTCTTTCTGCCACAAATCCAAAAGTTCCTGTCCGTCCACGCCCCATACATTGCTGGAATTCAGGTCAAGAACAGAATCTAAGTAGTAATTCTTCTTTTGCATAATATAACCTCAATGATTTTTTTGGCAAAAGTAATAAAATAAATACGTTTCGCAACAATGATTTTAAGAAAAGGAGAAGAATCTTCTCAAAAAAATACGTGGAACGAAATTGTCCGGCCAAAAGAAAAAACTCCGGCCGGACAATAGGACTTGGGAAAGAAACCGGTTACATCCACATTTGGCATAAATGATAGACCGCGAACGAAAGCAACCAGGCTATGCAAATCGTGTAAACGGCTGAAAAAAGTGCCCATTTCCAACCGCCGCTTTCCTGTTTTATGGCCACAAACGTGGCAATACATGGAAAGTAGAGCAACACGAACACCATATAGGCCATGGCCGAAGCGGGAGACATGGACAGCCGCAACGCACGTTGCAGGCGCGTGTCGCCATTTCCGCCGTCCACAGTTTCCTCGTCTGCATACATTACCCCCAGCGTACTGACCACCAATTCTTTCGCGCCGATGCCGGAAAGCAAGCCTGTGCTCATTTTCCAGTCGAAGCCCAACGGGCTGAACACAGGTTCGATAGCCTTGCCGACGCGCCCGATGTAGGAGTTTTCCTGCTGCTCGGACACCGTGGCATAGTTGTCGTGGTTCGGGAAATAGCCCAAGAACCAAATCAACACGGAACAAACCAAAATGATCCCGCTCATCTTGTGCAGATATTGCTTTCCCTTTTCCCATGTATGCCGGAACACCGACTTGGCCGTGGGAATCCTGTAGGGAGGAAGTTCCATGACGAATGGCAACTCCTCGTCTTTTACGAAACGCCCTATGACGTGGGCCGACAACACGGCCACGAGTATGCCAAACACATACAACCCCAGCAGCACGACACTGGCATACCCCGGGAAAAACAATCCGGCCAAAAGGATATATAAAGGAAGACGCCCCGTGCACGACATGAAAGGAATGACCAGCATCGTAATCAAACGGCTCCTGCGGCTTTCGATGGTGCGGGTGGCCATCACGGCCGGCACATTGCAGCCAAAGCCCATGATCATCGGGATGAAAGACTTCCCGTGAAGGCCTATCTTGTGCATGATTTTGTCCATGATGAAAGCCGCACGGGCCATGTAGCCGGAATCCTCAAGCAAGGAAATGAAGAGGTAGAGGATCACGATATTGGGCAAGAACACCAGCACACTGCCCACACCGCCGATAATCCCGTCCACGACCAAGTCCTTCAGCATTCCTTCGGACATGCCGACTCCAACCCAATCGCCAATCTTCGCCACGAACCATTCAATCCACTCCATCGGATATTCCCCCAGGGTGAAAGTCCCTTGGAATATCGCGTAGAGCAGGAAAAAGAAAAGCGGGAAGGCCAACCACTTATGGGTCACCACGGCATCAATCCGGTCGGTCAGCGTACGTTTCGAAGCCGTAGCCTGCGGAGAAGGCCGATAGGTCTCTTTCAACGCGCCTTGCACAAAAGCATATTTTGCATCGACCAAAGCGGATTCCAGCGAAGTGTGCCACAATTCTTCTATGCGTTTTCCCTCCTCGTAACGGGCCGAAATCAGTTCGTCACGGAAGGGAAGGCCTTCCAACAACCCTTCCACGTCCTTGTCGTGTTCCAAATACTTGATGGACAAGAAACGCGTGGAATACCGATGCTTTATGGCGTCGTTCCGGCGGATAATCCGTTGGACATGCCCGATGCTGCGCTCCAGGTCCTCGCCATGATTGATATGGAGATGACGGCAAAGCAGCGGTTTTTTCCGTTCATAGACGTGGATGATGGTGTCGAACAAGTGGTTCACGCCCTCACCTGTCCTACTGACGGTAGGCACCACAGGCATGCCCAAAAGTTCCCCAAGCCGTTGCAAGTCCAAGCTGTCTCCACGCTTGCGGAACTCATCGTGCATGTTGAGCGCCATGACCACCCTCAAGTCCATGTCTATGAGTTGTGTCGTCAAATAGAGGTTACGTTCAAGGTTGGTGCTGTCCACCACGTTGACCACCACGTCCGGAATGTCTTCCACCAGGCTTTTCCTGACGTACAACTCCTCCGGGCTATAAGCCGAAAGCGAATAAGTCCCCGGCAAGTCCACCAATGCTATTTTATAGCCTCCGTATTCAAAAATGCCTTCCTTGGCATCCACCGTCACTCCGCTGTAATTGCCCACATGTTCGTGTGCTCCGGAAGCCACGTTGAACAAAGATGTTTTCCCGCAATTCGGATTGCCGACCAAAGCTACGCGTATGACATGCTTCCTCTCTTCGGCCACCCGTTCCATCTCTTCCTCGACAAACCTGGCATCATCACATCCCGAAACGTCAATGGACAATTCCGTCTTTCGTTCGGCCCTCATCCGTTTGGCTTCTTCCTCGCCCACGACTTCGATGCGGTCCGCCTCCTCGCGCCTTAGCGAAATCTTATAACCGATGATTTCATATTCGATAGGGTCCTGCAAAGGCGCGTTCAACACGACCCTCACTTTGTTTCCAAAGACAAATCCCATCTCGATGATGCGCCGCTGGAAACTTCCCCGCCCGTGCACTTTCACCACGATGCCATATTCCCCGGTTTTCAATTCAGACAATCTCATATATCCCACTGTTCCTCCTTTTCGATGCAAAATTAAGCAAAAACATCCACAACCAAATTGCACAATCGGACTTTTCCTGAAAAACATTTGGCCGGAAAAAATAAAGGATGCACCCGAAAGCGCACCCTTTTCCGCATTTTTCCTTTATTTATCCACTCCTTATTTTCTTTATTCTTATTCTTCGTCAGGGTTCATTCCCAAATAGGAACACGTGAAATTCTTTCCTTTGATGGACGGGAATTGGCTTCGCGGGTCCACATCCTGGCGCGAACGCAAATGGTCCACAATCCGGTTGTAACATTCCTGCACATTACGCGCCTTGCACCTTGCCTTGAACCGGGTGTCTTTATATTGAAATTTTCCTGTTCCCGGTATGGGCACGACTCTCTTGAACAGGATTTCACCTTCATACCATCCTGCCCTGTCTTTTACAAAGGGAGCGGCCACAGAGGGCTTTTCCGAACTTTCCGCCACGGTCTGGGTCTTTCCGCCATTCACTTTAAACTCGGCCAAAGTGGAAGCCGTCGTCTTGATTGCAATAAAATAAACGCGTGGACGCACTTTGTAGCGTTTCGGATAAGGCATCGGACTTTCCATGTATTGGCACAAGTCTTTCTTCAACGCTTCGTCCACCGTTATTCCCGGCAAAGAAGACAAAAAATCAAATGCCTCTTCAGGCGATGTTACCACGCATTCTTCGTCAAAATAGCGAATATATAAATTCATCAATTCAAAATATAAATAAAACTACTAAAAACAGCTGCAATTATGCGCACATAATTTCTTTAAAACAGCTGCAAAATTAGCGAAAATCCGGCATTTCGGCAAATTTTTCCTTGCCGAATCGCCATGTAAATGAATTAATACATAACTTTGCAGGAACTTTTTCGACAAATAGGATGTCTATTATCAGATTTATCAAAGACTGGACGCTGCCCATTGCCATGTGTGCCGGAGCGGCAGCTTATTTCATCTATACCGGAATCCCAGCCCTCGCACCTACCAAACCTTATGTGGCAAAATTGGTTGCATTCCTGCAGCCGGCACTGATTTTCACCATGTTGTTCATCACTTTTTGCAAAGTAAACCCAAAAGACTTGCGCCCCACCCGTTGGCATGGATGGTTGCTGTTGTTGCAAGCCGGCAGTTTTGCCCTTCTCTCCTTGCTGCTCGTCTTCTTCCCGCACCTTCCGGGTCAAGTGTTGGTGGAAGGGGCCATGTTATGCATGATATGCCCTACGGCCACGGCTGCGGCCGTAGTCACCGGAAAATTGGGAGGGAGCGCGGCAAGCCTGACGACATACACCATCCTTGTCAACCTCGTGGTCGCCCTGGTCGTCCCTGTATTCGTGCCGCTCATTCACCCGCATGACAATTTCGCTTTCGGAACCTACTTCGCGCTCATCCTGGGCAATGTTTTCCCCCTGCTCTTCTGCCCGTTTCTTTTGGCAATGCTCGTGCGCTATTGTTTTCCGCGCTTCCACCGTGTGGTCACGAGCTGCAAAGACCTTGCGTTCTATTTGTGGGCCGTCGCGTTGGCCCTTGCCATCGGTGTGACGGTTAAAAGCATTGTGCACAGCACGGTTGCCATATCTTATCAGATAGGTATTGCTGCCGTGTCGCTCGCTTGTTGCGCGTTGCAATTCTGGGCTGGGAAACGCATAGGAAAGCACTATCACGACCCTATCAGTGCAGGGCAAGCTTTGGGGCAAAAAAACACGGTGTTCGCAATTTGGATGGGATACACGTTTCTGACTCCCGTCACTTCCGTTGCGGGAGGCTTCTACAGCATTTGGCACAACATCTATAATTCCTACCAGCTTTATGTGAGGAGGAAAGAGAACGAAAGAGAATGAGACTTGCAACCAGGCCCGGCCAAGTAAGATAACTGAAATGCCCATAGAAGATATCTTACTTGGCCAAATAAGATATCTTCTATGGCCAAGTAAGTATATCTCCTTTTTGGAAAGCTAGTATCTTTTTGCGCCTTTTAGTGCCTTTTTTCCAACAGCACTACGTTCTCTACATGCTGGGTATGGGGAAACATGTCCACCGGACGCACCCCAGCCACCTTATATGCCCCGTCCATCAACGCCAAATCCCTAGCCTGGGTCGCAGGGTTGCAGCTTACATATACAATCCGCCGGGGAGCTGCGAACAGGATGGTGTCAATCACATCTTTGTGCATCCCTGCGCGTGGGGGGTCTGTGATAATCACATCCGGCCGTCCGTGGGTTTCAATGAAATCCTTGTTGAGAATATCCTTCATGTCGCCGGCAAAAAACAGTGTGTTGCCGATGCCGTTAAGCTGGGAGTTGATTTTAGCATCTTCGATGGCTTCCGGGACATATTCAATGCCAATGACCTTGCGGGCATGGGCGGCCACAAAGTTGGCGATGGTGCCCGTGCCGGTATATAAATCATAAACCAGTTCTTGTCCTGTCAGGCCGGCAAATCCACGGGCCACCTTGTATAACTCGTATGCCTGTTCCGTGTTTGTCTGATAGAAACTTTTCGGCCCGACTTTGAACCTCAGGTTTTCCATCTGGAGGAAGATGTGATCGTTTCCTTTATAAGTAACCACTTCCAAGTCGCCGAATGTGTCATTGCATTTTTGGTTGTTGACATACAGCAAAGACGTGATTTCAGGGAAGGCATTTCCCAAATACTCCATCAAGTCCATGGCTTGCCGTTGCTCCTCCTCGGTGGTGATGCAGAATTGCATGAGCAACATCAATTCCCCCGTATTGGAGTTTCGGACCATCATGTTGCGCAAAAGCCCGGAATGCTGGTAGAGGTCATAAAATGTAAGTCCGTGCGAATAACCGTAATCGCGAATGGCATTGCGGAGGCGGTTGTTGATGTCGTCCATCAAGCGGCATTGCGTAATCGGAAGAATTTTATCAAACGAACCGGATACATGGAACCCTACGGCGTTGGTTTGGGCATACACCTCCCCCTTTTCGATTTCTTCCTGCGTCAACCAGCGTTTATTGGAAAATCCGAATTCCAGCTTATTCCGGTATTCTGTCGTTTTGTGCGAACCCAATATGGGCATTACATTGTCCAGTTCCACCTTGCCGATACGGGTCAGGTTGTCCAAAACTTGCTTTTGCTTGTATTTGAGTTGCTCCGAATAAGGCAGGATTTGCCATTTGCATCCTCCGCAAACGCCAAAATGAGGGCAAAAAGGTTCGCACCTGTCGGGCGAATATTGGCGGATATTAACCGCAACGGCCTCGCAATAATGGTGCTTTTTCTTTTTAATCTGGAGATCTACGACATCACCCGGAACTACAAACGGAACAAAAACCACCATGTCGTCCACTTTGGCCAAAGCTTTGCCCTCTGCAGCCACATCTGTAATCGTAATATTCTCTATAATAGGAAGTTCTTTTTTCTTTCTACCCATAATCTGATGTTTCTTTTCTATTGCCTTTGATATTTGTAAATGCAAAAGTAGCATTTTTTTTAGATTTTTCTCTGATTTCTTTTTGCAATCAAGTTTTTTTTGAGTAAGTTTGCAACAATCAAATTTGTTAACTTAATAAAACAATCTTTGCAGAATGAGTGAAAAAAGAGTTTATACCTTTGGTAACGGACAAGCCGAAGGTAATGCGCAAATGAGAGAAACCTTAGGTGGAAAAGGGGCTAATTTGGCCGAAATGAATCTGATAGGGGTGCCTGTGCCTCCCGGATTCACGATTACCACAGACGTATGCAACGAATATTATGAAGTAGGCCAGGAAAAAATCGTGGAACTTCTTCAAACAGAAGTAAAAGAGGCCGTAGCACACATAGAAAAGTTGATGAACAGCCAGTTCGGAAGCACGGAAAACCCGTTGTTGGTTTCTGTGCGTTCCGGTGCGCGCGCATCCATGCCGGGCATGATGGATACCATCCTGAACCTTGGCCTGAACGACGAAGTTGCAGAAGGCATGGTCAAGAAAACCGGCAACCCGCATTTCGTATATGACTCCTATCGCCGTTTCGTGCAGATGTATGGTGATGTCGTATTGGGGATGAAGCCGGTGAACAAGGAAGATATCGACCCGTTTGAAGCCATCATCGAGGAAGTAAAAGCCATCCGCGGCGTCAAATTGGACAAGGATTTGTCCGTGGAGGAACTGAAAGAGTTGGTGGAACGTTTCAAGAAAGCCATCAAGGCACAAACCGGCAACGACTTCCCGACCGACCCGATGGAACAGCTTTGGGGAGCCATTTGCGCCGTGTTCCGTAGCTGGATGAACGAACGCGCCATCCTCTACCGCAAAATGGAAGGCATACCCGACGAATGGGGAACAGCCGTGTCCGTCATGGCCATGGTATTCGGTAATATGGGCGAGACTTCTGCTACGGGCGTTTGCTTCAGCCGCGATGCCGCAACGGGCGAAAATCTGTTCAACGGAGAATATTTGGTCAACGCACAAGGTGAAGACGTGGTGGCCGGTATCCGCACACCGCAACAGATTACGCTTGAAGGCTCGCGCCGTTGGGCTGCTTTGCAAGGCATTTCGGAAGAAGAACGCGCCAGCAAGTATCCTTCAATGGAAGAAGCCATGCCGGAAATCTATAAGGAATTGGATGCTATCCAAACCAAGCTGGAAAACCATTACCACGACATGCAGGACATGGAATTCACCGTGCAGGAAGGCAAATTGTGGTTCCTGCAAACCCGTAATGGCAAACGCACCGGTACGGCGATGGTGAAAATTGCCATGGACTTGGTGCGCGAAGGTTTGATTGATGAAAAGACAGCACTATTGCGTTGCGAGCCCCAAAAGCTGGACGAATTGCTTCACCCTGTATTTGACAAAGACGCCCTGAAAAGAGCAAAAGTAATCACTCATGGATTGCCTGCATCTCCGGGTGCGGCTTGCGGACAAATCGTGTTCCATGCCGATGATGCACAAAAATGGCGTGAAGACGGCCACCGGGTAGTCATGGTACGTATCGAGACATCTCCCGAAGACCTTGCCGGCATGTCGGCTGCCGAAGGCATCTTGACGGCGCGTGGCGGTATGACTTCGCATGCTGCCGTTGTGGCCCGTGGTATGGGTAAGTGTTGCGTGTCGGGTGCAGGTGCCATCAACGTGAACTATAAGAACAAGACGGTAGAAATCGAAGGCGTGGTATATAAGGAAGGCGACTTCATTTCCCTGAATGGTTCCACCGGCCAGGTTTATGCCGGAGAGATTCCGACTAAAGCCGCTGAATTGTCGGGCGACTTCAAGGCTTTGATGGATTTGTGCGACAAATACACGCAACTCCAGGTGCGCACCAACGCCGACACCCCGCATGACGCAGAGATAGCCCGTGCGTTCGGAGCGAAAGGTATCGGTTTGACCCGTACGGAACACATGTTCTTCGAAGACCAAAAGATTGTGGCCATGCGCGAAATGATTTTGGCAAACAGCGTGGAAGGCCGAAAGAAAGCGTTAGAGAAATTGCTTCCCTATCAGAAGAGCGATTTCAAAGGCATTCTTTCTGCCATGGATGGTTGTCCGGTGAACATCCGTTTGCTTGATCCTCCTCTCCACGAATTTGTACCACATGATTTGCAAGGGCAGCAAAAGATGGCTAATGAGATGGGAGTCAGCGTGGAAGAAATCCAGAAGCGTGTGGAAAGCCTAGCGGAAAACAATCCGATGTTGGGTCATCGTGGTTGCCGTCTGGGTATCACATTCCCCGAAATCACAGCCATGCAGACCCGTGCCATCCTGAGTGCGGCATGTGAGTTGAAGAAGGAGGGCAAGAACCCAATGCCGGAAATCATGGTTCCCCTTGTTGGCATCTTGTATGAGCTCAAGCAACAAAAAGAAGTGATTTTGGCTACCGCCAAGGAAGTGTTTGCAGAAGAAGGCATCGAAGTTCCTTTTGAAATCGGTACGATGATTGAGACGCCGCGTGCCGCGCTGACCGCAGACCGCATCGCGTCGGAAGCTGAATACTTCTCATTCGGTACAAACGACTTGACACAAATGACTTTCGGTTATTCCCGCGATGACATTGCCAGCTTCTTGCCGGCATATCTTGAAAAGAAAATCCTGAAGGTTGACCCGTTCCAGGTTTTGGATCAGAACGGTGTGGGACAGCTCATCAAGATGGCTGTTGAAAAAGGCCGCAGCGTACGTCCGAATTTGCGTACAGGCATTTGTGGCGAGCACGGTGGCGAGCCTTCATCCGTCAAGTTCTGTGCTAGAATCGGTATGAATTATGCATCATGCTCCCCGTTCCGTGTGCCCATTGCCCGTCTTGCTGCGGCGCAGGCAGCGGTAGAGGACGCTCAGTAAACAATTGAATTTATAATGATAGGCGGAAAGTGACTATTATAATCACTTTACCGCCTATTATTGTAAACCGGCAATTTGTATTCTCCAGTACCTTTTTTGAACATTTATTCTCCAAATGAAAATACAATATCTGAAAACCGTCTTTCTGGCCGCTACTTTAAGTTGTGCTTCTGTCATGCAAGCCCAGGTTCCCACTCCGACCCGTGCCATCGAACAGACTTTTACCGTGCCTCAACCGGACTACAAACTCAGCCCCTATACTGGCATGACACGCGACGGGTGGATTGCTGCAGCCAAATACTTGCTTGATGGTGCTTTTACTTATATCCGCACCATTGATGACCCGATGTATTTCCCCAAGCAACTCGAAAAAACATATCCGCGCAATGAAGGAGAAGTGCCTACGGCCAAACTGGAAGGATTGTGCCGCACATTATTTCTTGCGGCACCATTGTTGCGCGAAGATCCTGAACTTACATTAAACGGGATATGCGTGGCAGACTATTACCGTCACCAATTGCTAAACCTTATCAATCCGGATAGCCCGAGTTACATACCTCTCCGCACCGGAGGTCCCAGCCAAATCTTAGTGGAATTCGGTGCATTGGCGATTTCACTCTCTGTGGCCAAAGATATTCTTTGGGAACCTTTGCCACAGGCAAAAAAGGACCAATTGGCCGCCACGATGCTCAGTTATGGCAACGGGCCGACAATCGGATCGAATTGGATGTTCTTCAACATCTTCGTCATCAGTTTTTTCAAAGAACAAGGTTATGCGGTCAACGACCAACGGATGAAGGAGAATCTGGAAAACTGCCTCAAACTTTATCGGGGCGAAGGGTGGTACAATGATGCGCCGGCTTATGATTACTATAGCATGTGGGCATTCCAAATGTACGGGCCGATATGGGCGGAAATGTATGGCCATTTTTATCCTGAATATGCCGCACAATTTATGAAAAACCAACGGGACATGATAGCAAACTATCCTTATATGTTCAGTGCGGACGGCCGGATGAACATGTGGGGCCGGAGTATTCCCTACCGTTTTGCTGCCGTCGTTCCGCTTGCTTTGTTGGGTTATGAGAACTATCCGGAAGTCAATTATGGCTGGATGCGACGCATTGCCTCCTCTACCCTGCTGCAATTCCTGCAGAATCCCGATTTTTTGGAGGATAACGTACCCACAATGGGATTCTATGGCCCATTTGCCCCAGCTGTGCAGATTTACAGTTGCCGGGGCAGCGTGTATTGGTGCGGGAAGGCTTTCCTAAGCCTTCTATTGCCGCCTGACAATCCATTTTGGACTGCCACGGAAAACAATGGCCCGTGGGAAAAGGAATTCAAGAAAGGCAATGTCTATCATAAGTTCCAACCGGCTACTAGCTTGCTGATTACGGATTATCCCGATTGTGGCGGCGCGGAGATGCGTTCGTGGTGTCATGAGACCGTGGCGGCGGATTGGCAAAAATTCCGCAGTTCGGAAAACTACAATAAGCTGGCCTACCATACGGAGTTCCCATGGATGGCCGATGGCCCGAATGGTGAAGTTTCCATGAACTATGCCACGCTGAACGGGAAAGGGCAATGGGAAGTGTTGCGGCTCTATGATTTTAAAAGTTTTGAAAACGGGATTTATCGTCGTGATGCCGTGTTGGAAACTAACGGGAACATCCGTTACCAGTTGGCGGATATTCCCCTTCCTAATGGTGTATTAAGAGTAGATAAGATATATGCTCCTGTTGCCACTACGGTGAGATTGGGGCACTACACTCTTCCGGAAATCCAGGGAAAAGTATTGGAAGAAGAACAGACTAAGATGGAAGGAACAGCCATCTTGTGCAATGGACAATATCGCTTGGCAATGATACCCCTGCAAGGTTGGGAGAAAACCAACGTGGAATATCCCGAAGGCCTTCATCCGGTAAGCCGGAAATGTGGTCTCATTATGACGGAAAGCCAAGTGGAAAAAGAAAAGATTTTCATCACCCTCATGCTTTGGAAGAAAGGAGATAGGAAATTCACGAAAAAAGAGCTCCGCCCAGTGAAAGACATTAAGATTTCAGACGACCAAAAGACGGTGGATATCCTGCTTGCTGATGGCGCGCGGAAACAAATCACATTCGATTAACAGTTTTTTCGTATCGGAATATTCCAAAAACGTAGGAATGATGTATCTTTAAGCCAACAACTAAAACCAAAGAAAATGACGAGACAAAAGATTCAACGACACACATCCAGTTACTTTGCATTAGCCGCATGCCTGTTGGCATGCGGCCTGATGGCATGCCAACCCGAAAAACAGGAAGGCAAAGCAGACGATAGCGGATTGTTTAAAACGGAAAGCATCGCATGGGAAGAAAAACAAAGTGCGGAAGGCTGCAAACTCTCGGCTGATTATCCTGCCGAGAACGATAACGCCCTTAGTCAAAATGTACGCGAATGGATTAATGAACAATTGGGAGGCACATACAATGGCGACCTTGGCGATGGGAAGAAACTGATAGAGAGCTATGGACAGGCCCGCGCCGAACAAATCAGGCAAGACATTGCAGAATTCGGGGAGAACACGGCAATGGGGCAATCTTGCTACTACGTGCAACTCAAAAAACTATTCGAAACTACCCTCTTTGTTACTTACACTAACGAAGTGTATGAATATGCAGGTGGTGCACATGGCAGCGAATTTTTGGGAGGCGCTGTTTTCCGTAAGGCGGATGGGCGAAAATTCGGCTGGGATATGTTCACAGAGAATGGGAAAGAAAAGTTGCGCGGCATGATTAAACAGGCTTTGCAAAAAAAGTACTTCAGGACAGATAATGAAAAAGAATTCTATGACATGTTGCTCATAGATAATGCGGACATTCAATTCCCGTTGCCTGTCACCCCGCCGATATGCAGGCCACAAGGAGTGCAATTCATCTATCAGCAATATGAAATTGCGCCATACGCAGCCGGAAGTCCAACCTGTACCATCCCATACGATTCGCTTACGACCGCCTTCACTACTACCATGCAGCCATTGGCGGCAAGTGTGACGGACTCCATCGCACGCGCCACAGCGTATGGTTACCAAAAATAGGTCATAATTTGTTTTTGTTTATCCCATGAAACAAAATTAAGAAAGCCGCTGGCATTTCTTCTCTGCAAGAAAAAAAATGCCAGCGGCTTTTTTGAAACACGAAAAACAAAATCTTATCTTATCTCGTAATCCCAATCTTTGAGCGCGTAGCCCCAGTTGTCGTTCACTAGCTGGACGGTGCGCGGCTTGTATTCGTAACGGTTTTTCTTGTAGCCCTTCTTGCGGTCGGTATAAGCACGGATGGCCGCCTCGGCTTCTGCGAAGCCGGGAATGCCCAATTGCTCGTATGCCTGGCGTGTAGTGCCGAAAGCGTCGGCTTCGAACTCCTCGAATTTCACTTCGAAGAGGTTGCCCGCCGGGATACAGCCCTTCTGCGCCTCGTAGGCGCGATAAAGCTTCGTATAAGTAAGCAGCACGTTGCGTTCCATTTCTTCGTCACTGATGTGCTGCAGTTCCAACGGCTTGATGGTGTTGGTGAAGAAACTGCGGGTACTCTCGAATACAGTGTAGGGATTGCGCATGAGATAGATGAACTTGGCGTTGGGAAACATCTCCACGAGAGTGCGCACCCGTCCAGTGTGGGGAGGGTTCTTGGACAGGTAGGCCCGTCCGCCGGTGTTGGCGCACGAAATCTTGACGAGCTTGGCAAAAGTGTCCTTGAACGCACGCAACTCTTCCGGAGTGATTTTCTCGAACGTCAGGTAGCGATCGGCATATTCCTGCCATCTTTCGGGGAAAAACCAAAAGTCGTAGAAAGAATACGGCATCATGTTCGAGAGGGCGAACTCCTCCTCCTGCGGCAGGTCGGGAGCCAGCTCCATGTTGTCCGTCGGACGTTTGTCGGGCATGAGCCACCCCATCGTTTTCTTGAAGAAAGGCTGCCCGAAGAGCATCAGGTGGGGGAACACGGTCTGGTAGGTCGTAGTATAACCGAAAGACGGGTCTTGGGCGAAAATGTTGTGCACGAATGTCGTGCCGCTGCGCCAATGGCCAAGGATGAACACCGGATCGCGGTCAAGCTGCGTGTCGGCCAGACATTTCGCGTAACGATGGTCTTGCACGGGAGCCAACAGGCTCAACAGGCGGCACACGGCCTTCGTCAGCAGATACTTCGTGCGCTTGTCCGAAGCAATCTCCTGCCCGCGTGTCATTTCCTTGAACGTTTTCCAATCGGCCCCCACGAGCGTGTTGACCGGAAGTTTGCTGAATTCCAATAATCCCATGATATTTTGCTAAGTTAAGGTTTTGCTTTGATGACGCTGACAGCCAGCCCTTGCCGCTCCAAGTCCTTCACGGCACGGTCGATGGCTTCGTAGTGTTCCGGCCCGATGCCCAGCTTCGGAAGGTTCAGTTCCGGGAGGCGTTCCGTCTCAATGTCCTTCTCGTCCACAGGGGCGATGATCATGCCCACCGCGCTGGTGTTGTTCGTTACCGGGTCAATCAGGATGAACGCGCCCGTGGCTTTGTTCTCGGCATAAGCGTCAAAGAACAACGGCTTGGCCGTGGTGATGCGCACCCTCCCGATTTCGTTCAACTTGAACCCATCGGCCTCGCGACGTTCCATCGTGTTCACATCCACTTGGTAGCAGATGCCGTCCACCGTGGCGCGGGTGGTGTTGGTCGTTTGCTTCAGGTAGAAGTGTTTGCCGCTGTCCATCGGTTCCTCGTCCATCCACACGAACATGGCCTCGAAATGCCGGCCTACGCAAGGTTGGTTCGCCGGATGCACCAGCATCTCGCCGCGCGAGATGTCTATCTCGTCCTCCAAGGTCAGCGTCACACACTGCGGACAGAAAGCCTCCTGCAGGTCGCCGTCGTAAGTCACGATGCGCTTCACCCGCGATGTCTTGCGCGAAGGCAAGGCCATGACCTCGTCGCCCACGCGAACCACACCGGAAGCAATTTTTCCGCTGAAGCCGCGGAAATCCAAGTTGGGACGCAACACGTACTGCACGGGGTAACGAAAATCCGTCATGTTGCGGTCGGTGTGGATGGGCACGGTTTCCAGAAAGTCCAACAGGCAAGGCCCGTCATACCACGGAGTCCGGTCGGATTTCTCCACCACGTTGTCGCCATCCAAAGCCGAAAGCGGGATACAAGTCACATCCTCAATGCCCACCTTGTCCGTCAAAGCCTTGTAGTCCGCCACGATGGCATCGAACACCTGCCGGTCGAAATCCACAAGATCCATCTTGTTCACGGCCAACACGACATGCTTGATGCCCAACAAGGACACCAAGAACGTGTGGCGGCGGGTCTGCGTGATAACCCCCGTGCGGGCATCCACCAAGATGATGGCCAGGTTGGCCGTGGAGCCGCCCGTAATCATGTTGCGGGTGTATTGTTCGTGTCCCGGCGTGTCGGCGATGATGAACTTGCGCTGGTTGGTGGAGAAATAGCGGTAGGCCACGTCGATGGTGATGCCCTCTTCGCGCTCGGCCTTCAACCCGTCGAGCAGGAGCGCGTAGTCGATGTGGTCGCCCGCATTGCCCACACGCTTGCTGTCGCGCTCTAAAGCTTGGAGCTGGTCTTCATACAACTTCTTGCTGTCGAACAGCAAACGTCCGATTAGCGTCGATTTCCCGTCGTCCACCGAACCGGCCGTCAGCAGCCTGAGCTGGTCTTTCTTCTCGTCTTGGTCCAAGAACTCCTTTATGTTTGATATTGCCATGTTGCTTCCTCCTCGTGTGTGTTTAAAAATATCCTTCGCGTTTCTTTTGCTCCATCGACGCGTCCTGGTCAAAGTCAATCACGCGCGTGGTGCGTTCGCTCTTGGTCGTGGTCATCATTTCTTCCACGATTTTCTCTATCGTGTCGGCCTCGCTCTCGATGGCACCGGTCAATGGCCAGCAGCCCAACGTGCGGAAGCGTATCTTCTTCATCTCTATCTTGTCGCGGTACTTCTCCGGCAGACGGTCGTCGTCGGGCATGATGAGCTGCCCGTCAATGTTCACCACCGGACGCTCCTTGGCGAAATAGAGGGGCACGATGGGAATGTTCTCCAGCCGGATATATTGCCAAATGTCCAGCTCCGTCCAGTTGCTCAGCGGGAACACGCGGATGCTCTCTCCCTTGTGGATGCGGGCATTGTAGATGTCCCACAATTCCGGCCGCTGGTTCTTCGGATCCCATTGCTGGAACTGGTCGCGGAAAGAGAAGATGCGCTCCTTGGCACGGCTCTTCTCCTCGTCGCGCCGCGCCCCGCCGAAAGCCGCGTCGAACTTGTACTTGGCCAGCCCGTCGAGCAGGGCCTTGGTCTTCATCAAGTCGGTGTGCACCTTGCTGCCGTGCGTGAACGGCCCCACGCCGGCGCGGAACGCCTCCATGTTGGATTCCACAATCAGGTTCCAGCCATATTTCTTGGCGTATTCGTCGCGGAACTGAATCATCTCCTTGAACTTCCACTTCGAATCGATGTGCATCAAAGGGAAAGGCACCTTGCCGGGATAGAAAGCCTTCTCGGCCAGGCGCACCATCACGGAAGAATCCTTCCCGATGGAATAAAGCATCACAGGATTCTCGAACTCAGCCGCCACCTCGCGGATGATGTGGATGGACTCGGCCTCGAGTTCCTGCAAATGGCTCAATTTATATTCAGACATAAGCTTACTCCTTATTTTATTTATGGTTCAATATAAGTTCCAACACTTTCTCCACGGACTCTTCCAGCGACAACACCGACGTGTCTATCGCCAAGGCCGGGCGAACCGGAACCTCGAACGGCGCGCTCACGCCCGTGAAGTCCTTGATTTCGCCCCGGCGCGCTTTGGCATACAGCCCCTTCACGTCGCGTTGCTCGCACACCGCCAGCGGGGTAGATACATACACCTCCTTGAAGTCTGCCTCCCCGATGATGCGTTCCGCCATTTCACGCAGACTGTTTGTCGGGCTGATGAAAGCCGCCAGCGTAATAATGCCCGTGTCCACGAATAACTTTCCCACCTCGGCGATACGCCGGATGTTCTCCACCCGGTCTGCCTCAGAGAAGCCCAAGTTGTTATTGATGCCGGTGCGGATGTTGTCGCCGTCCAAAATGCGGCATAACAACCCGCGCCGGTGCAGTTCGCGCTCCACGGCAATGGCCACCGTGCTTTTGCCCGAACCGCTCAGTCCCGTGAACCACACCATCACGCCACGCTGCCCCAGCAACGTCTCCTTGTCCCGGCGCGTCAGCATGCGGTCGAATATCGGATAAATGTGTTTTGTCTCTTCCATGAATGTCTTATTTATAAGTCAAACGGCCAAAACTGCGGTATCAGCAATACCGACACCACCATACACAACAGGTTCAACGGCAAGCCCACACGCACGAAGTCCATAAACTTGTAGTTACCGATACCCTGCACGATAAGGTTCGTCTGATAACCGATGGGTGTGGAGAAGTCCGCCGATGCCGAGATGCAAATCGCAATGAAGAACGGCATGGGGTTCACCCCCAGCTGCGACGCGATGGACAATGCCAGCGGGAAACCCAAGGCCGCCGCCGCATTATTGGTAATCAAGGCGGTAATCACATTGGAAATCAGATACAACGCACCCAGCAGGATATAAGGCCCTACCGTACTCTTCGGGCCAAAACTATAGCTCAGGTCAATGATAGCCTTCGCAATCATGTCCGCCATGCCGGAATTCGTCATGGCCTTGCTGATGGCAAAGGCACAGGCGATGGTAATCAAGATGTCCCACGAGATGTACTTCGTGTATTTCCGTGCGGGGAAGATATTAGCCCACGCCATGATGACCGCCGTCACGGCCGCGAAGAAGAACATGTCAAGCTTCAATTCCGGAAAAGTTTCTTGGAACCAAGGCAGCTCACCCACCGTGGCTCCCACAATCATCAGCACCAGCAAAAACAGGGCGAACGTGCGCTTGCGGCAACTCACGTGCGGCTCATTGTCGTGCCCATTGGCAATCATCAGGAAGACGGAAGAGTCGCCCCACGTTTTCACGAACGAATCGTCGGCCAAAAGCACCAGCGTGTCGCCTTCGTACATCGGCTCGTGCCCTACCCCGTTGGCAATCACTTTCCCGCCACGTTTGATTTCTTTCACTTCCGCTCCATAATGGCGACGGAAGTTGAATTCCTTCAACGTTTTATTGATACCTGGAAACCGTGCCCCGATTACCACTTCCACCTGATGCACTGGTTCTTCGGGATCCGAATCATCTTCTTCCACCACTTCAGGCTCTTCCCGTTCTTCCGGAAGCATTTTCTTCGAAGTCAGGAAAATATAAAGCGCGCCGATGAGCGTGATGGGAATGCCGATCCATGCCAGGTCAAACATGCCCAACCCGTCGAAACCGGCCTCAATCATCATGCCGTGCACCACCAAGTTGGTGGATGTGCCGATGAGTGTGCACAACCCGCCCAAAATTGTCATGTAGGATAGCGGGATGAGGAACTTCGTGGCCGGGAGCTTCACCAACTTGGCCCATCGCTTGATAATGGGAGCGAAAATGACCACCACCGGCGTGTTGTTCAGGAAGGCCGAAATGAAGGCAATCGACGGCAACATGCGAAGCTGCGCCTTGAACACCGTGGTCTTCCCCTGCGGGAGGATTCTTTTAATCACCTGTGACAAGGCACCGGACTGCCTCACCCCCTCGCTCACGAGGAAAAGCAAAGCCACCGTAATCATCCCCTTGTTGCTGAATCCTTCCAGCATCTCCTTCGGCGTGATGATGCCGAAACAGAGGAACACCACGGTCACCGTGAAAAGAATCATGCCCGGACGCATGGCCTCTTTTACCAAGGCCGCCAACATGGCAATCAGTGCCAAAAGCACGATAAGGCTCTCAAACGTCATAATGGTATCTCTTAAAGGTTTGTCTTACTGCATTTACTTGTATTCCGACCAGCTCTTGACCGGCAAATCATCAATGTCCATGCTGCAGAACGCGCGGATGAAGGCACTGGCCAACCGGGAGTTGGTAATCAAGGGAATATTCAGGTCTATGGCCGCACGGCGGATTTTATACCCGTTGCTCAGCTCGCCTGCCGTCAAGTCCTTGGGAATGTTCACCACCATGTCGATTTTCTTTTCGTGCAACATGGTGAGCGCCTGCGGCTCGCGTTGTTCGCTCGGCCAGTAAACGAGGTTGTTTTCGATGCCGTTCTCCGTCAGGTAACGGCTCGTCCCACCGGTGGCATAGAGCGTGTAACCATGCTCCTTCAGTGTGCGGGCAGCGTCCAGCATCTCGGCCTTCTGCTTCGCCCCGCCGGTGGAGAGGAGGATGTTCTTTTCCGGGATGCGCTGCCCCACGGAGAGCATGGCGGCAAGCAACGCACTGCCCGTGTCATCGCCCAAACAACCCACCTCACCTGTGGAAGCCATATCGACACCCAACACGGGATCGGCCTTCTGCAAGCGGTTGAAGGAGAACTGGCTGGCCTTGATGCCCACATAGTCGAAGTCGAACAGGTTCTTGTGGGGCTTCTCCACGGGTACGCCGAGCATGACTTTCGTGGCCAGCTCGATGAGGTTAATCTTGAGCACCTTGCTCACGAAGGGGAAGCTGCGCGAAGCGCGGAGGTTGCACTCGATGACCTTGATGTCGTTGTCCTTGGCCAGGAACTGGATGTTGAACGGCCCGCTGATTTTCAGCTCGCGGGCAATCTGCCCTGAAATCTTCTTGATGCGGCGCACCGTCTCCACATAGAGTTTCTGTGCCGGGAACTGTATGGTCGCGTCGCCCGAATGCACTCCGGCGAACTCGATATGCTCGCTGATGGCGTAGGCGATGATTTCACCGTCGCGCGCCACGGCATCCATCTCCACTTCCTTGGCATGCTGGAGGAACTTGCTGATGACAACAGGATGTTTATGAGACACATTCGCCGCCAACTTCAAGAAACGCTCCAACTCTTCCTGGTTGGAACAGACATTCATGGCCGCGCCGGAAAGCACGTAGGACGGGCGCACCAGCACGGGGAATCCCACCTTGGCGATGAAGGCGTCCACGTCTTCCATGCTCGTCAGCGCGCTCCATTCGGGCTGGTCCACCCCGATGCGTCCCAGCATGGCCGAAAACTTTTCGCGGTCTTCCGCGTTGTCAATGCTTTTGGCCGTCGTGCCGAGGATGGGCACTCGCTGTTGGTCGAGCCGGATGGCCAAGTTGTTGGGAATCTGCCCGCCGGTGGACACAATCACGCCCTTCGGGCATTCCAAATCCAGAATGTCCAAAACGCGTTCAAAGGTCAGTTCGTCGAAATACAGGCGGTCGCACATGTCGTAGTCGGTCGAGACTGTCTCGGGATTGTAGTTGATCATCACCGAGCGGTAGCCTTCCTTGCGGATGGTGTGCAACGCCTGCACCCCGCACCAGTCGAACTCCACGGAAGACCCGATGCGGTACGCGCCAGACCCAAGCACCACGATGCTGCGCTTGTCGTGTTCATAGTTGATGTCGTTCGCCACGCCGCTGTATGTCATATACAGATAATTGGTCTGCGCCGGGTATTCGGCCGCCAACGTGTCAATTTGCTTCACTACCGGCACGATGCCGGCAGCCTTGCGGCGGGCGCGGACAATGAGCGCGGCCTCCTCGATATCCATCTCTTCTTCCATGCCGACGGCCCGGGCGATTTGGAAATCCGTGAAGCCCTGCACCTTGGCGCGGCGGAGCAATTCATTGTCCAACACGTTGATGCTCTTACAGGCATGCAAGGCATTGGACGTGTCCTTGATGTTCTGCAGCTTCCGCAAGAACCATTTGTCAATCTTTGTCAGCTCATGGATTTGGTCTATCGTGTAACCCTGCGACATGGCCTTGGAGATGATAAAGATGCGCTTGTCCGTCGGTTCGCGCAGGGCCGTGTCGATGTCGGCGATTTGCAGTTCCTTGTTCTCCACAAAACCGTGCATGCCCTGGCCAATCATGCGAAGCCCCTTCTGAATAGCTTCCTCGAAGGTGCGCCCGATGGCCATCACCTCGCCCACGGACTTCATGGACGAGCCCAGCTCGCGATCCACGCCGCGGAACTTGCCCAAGTCCCAACGCGGAATCTTGCACACCACGTAGTCGAGCGCGGGCTCGAAAAAGGCCGATGTGGTCTTGGTCACGGAGTTTTTCAGCTCAAACAGCCCGTAGCCCAGGCCCAGCTTGGCGGCCACGAAAGCCAGCGGATAGCCCGTGGCTTTGGAAGCCAAAGCCGATGAACGGCTCAGACGGGCATTCACCTCGATGACACGATAATCTTCCGAACAGGGGTCGAAGGCATACTGCACGTTGCATTCGCCCACGATGCCTACATGGCGCACGATGCGGATGCTCAGCGCGCGGAGCTTGTGGTACTCCGCGTTGGTCAGCGTCTGCGACGGGGCGATGACGATGCTCTCGCCCGTGTGGATGCCCAGCGGATCGAAATTCTCCATGTTGCACACCGTGATGCAGTTGTCGTAACGGTCGCGCACCACCTCGTATTCTATTTCTTTCCAGCCCTTCAGGCTCTTTTCCACCAGTACCTGCGGGGAGAAAGAGAATGCCTTCTCGGCCAATTTGTCCAACTCCTCCTCATTGTCGCAAAATCCGGAGCCCAGCCCGCCCAGCGCGTATGCCGCGCGGATGATTACGGGATAACCCAAATCCAATGCGGCCTGCCGCGCCTCTTTGATGTTTTCGCAAGCATGGCTCTTGATGGTCTTCACGCCGATTTCATCAAGTTTCCTCACGAACAACTCGCGGTCTTCCGTGTCAATAATGGCCTGCACGGGCGTTCCCAGCACCTGTACGCCGTACTTCTCCAATACTCCTTCTTTATATAAGGAAACGCCACAATTCAGAGCCGTCTGTCCACCAAAGGCCAACAAGATACCTTGCGGACGTTCCTTGGCGATGACCTTTTCCACGAAGAACGGAGTCACCGGCAGGAAATAAATCTGGTCGGCCACGCCCTCGCTCGTCTGCACGGTGGCAATGTTCGGGTTAATCAACACGGTCTCTATCCCCTCTTCCTTCAAGGCCTTCAATGCCTGGGAGCCGGAATAGTCAAACTCCCCAGCCTCGCCAATTTTCAACGCGCCGGAACCCAGCAACAATACTTTCTTTATGCTTTTATCTTCCATGAAACCGTCTTTTCTTATTTGAGCAAATTTACAAAATCATCAAACATGAACTCCGTATCAACCGGGCCGCTGCAGGCTTCCGGATGGAACTGTGCGCTGAACCAAGGGCGTTCCTTGTGGCGTATGCCCTCGTTCGACCCGTCGTTCATGTTCACATACAATGGCTCCCACCCCTCGCCAAGTGTCTCGGCATCCACGGCGTACCCATGATTCTGGCTGGTGATGAAACACTGTGTGGTGCCCACGCGGCGCACCGGCTGGTTATGGCTGCGGTGCCCGTATTTCAACTTGTAAATCCGTGCGCCGGCTGCCTTGGCCAACAATTGGTTGCCCATGCAGATACCCATACAGGGGCGCACTTCATCCCCGGCCAAGAAACGGCGGATATTCTCCACGGCCTCGCCGCACGTGTCGGGGTCGCCCGGCCCGTTGGCTAGGAAAAGGCCGTCGAACTCCAGCGTGTTGAAATTATAATTCCAAGGCACCCGGATGACTTCCACGCCGCGGCGGACGAGGCAGCGGATGATGTTGTGCTTCACGCCGCAGTC
This sequence comes from uncultured Paraprevotella sp., assembly GCA_944321565.1. Classification (GTDB taxonomy): domain Bacteria; phylum Bacteroidota; class Bacteroidia; order Bacteroidales; family Bacteroidaceae; genus Paraprevotella. Next base: position 73,342 of record CALULT010000003.1, read on the forward strand.
CACGAGCACCACTTTCTTTCGCCCGCCGCCCTCGTTGTAGCGGATGATTTCCTTGCACGACACCTTGTCCACGAAGTTCACTCCTTCGTAATGCGCTTCCGGCTGGTTGTCCGGTTCGTCGTCAAACACGATTTTGCCCATCATCACCCCGTGTTCACGCAACACTTTGGTCAACTGCCGCGTGTCCACGCCCGTCATGCCCGGCACGTTTTCACGCTTCAGCCAGTCGGCCAGGCTCTCCCTGGCGTTCCAATGGCTGTATGCCTCACTGTAGTCGCCCACGATGATGGCCGACGCATATATCTTGTCGCTTTCCATGAAAGTGGCCAGCCCGTCAGGCTCCATGGTGAAGGGCGGGACGCCATAGTTCCCAACCAAGGGATAAGTCAGCGTCATCAGCTGCCCGGCGTATGACGGGTCTGTCAGACTCTCCGGATAGCCCATCATGGCGGTGTTGAACACCACTTCGCCTGCCACAGGCCTTTCTGCACCGAACGACTTGCCGTGGAAGCGGCTCCCGTCGTCAAGGATAAGTGTCACGTTTCTCATTTTTCCTTTGTCGAAATACAATCTTTTTGTTGTGTCTTATTGGTTTGCCTTGAATACATGTTCATAATAATCAATAAAGGCGCGATTGACCAATTTCACCCCTCCCGGCGTAGGGTAATTGCCGCTGAAATACCAGTCGCCGTGATGCTCGGGGCAGGCGCAGTGAAGCCCCTCCAACGTCTGATAGACGATTTCGATGGTCGTGGTCACGCCTTCGGGGCGCAGCATCTCCACCATTTTACACGAGATGTCTTCATCGGTGAATGGCGCATAGATGGCTTTCACGCAGTTCTCCATCCGCTCCTTGGGCAAAGCCATCTGCGCCTTGCAGCGTTCGTAAGTCTCGCCGATTACATGTTCCATCCCCCTGTCGCGCAACAGTTCCACGGCGGCACGGAAAGCGATGAACTCGTCCATGTTGGCCATGTCAATGCCGTAATAGTCCGGATAACGCACCTGGGGAGAGGAAGACACCAGCACGATTTTCTTCGGGTGCAGGCGGTCGAGGATGCGGATGATGCTTTCCTTAAGCGTTGTGCCGCGCACGATGCTGTCATCGATAATCACCAGGTTGTCTTCATAGGGACGCAGGCTGCCGTATGTCACGTCATACACGTGCGCGGCCAAGTCGTTGCGACTCGCCCCTTCGGTGATGAACGTACGGAGCTTGATGTCCTTGATGGCCACCTTCTCGCTCCGTATATATTGGCTCAGAATGGTTTCGAGTTCCTCATGGGTGGGTTTGTGTCCCAATGCCTCGATTTGGGCAATCTTGGTTTGGTTCAGATGCGCCTTGAGGGCTTCCAGCATGCCGAGAAACGCCGACTCGGCCGTGTTGGGGATGAATGAAAACACCGTGTGCGACAAGTCGCCTTCAATGGCCTGCAAGATGTCGTTGCACAACTGCCGTCCCAAGGCTTTGCGCTCGCGATAAATGTCGCGGTCGCTGCCCCGGCTGAAATAGATGCGTTCGAAGGAACAGGCCTGCTCCTTTTTCGGTGCGATGATTTGTTCCAAACGCAATGCACCGCTACGCCTCACACTGATGGCTTGTCCGGGCTTAAGTTCATGGATTTGCTCTGCTTCGAGGGCAAACACCGTCTGTATGACCGGACGTTCGGAAGCCACGACCACCACCTCGTCATCTGCATGCCAAAAGGCGGGACGGATGCCCCAAGGGTCGCGCATGGCAAACATCTCGCCGCTGCCCGTGAGCCCGCAGACGACATAGCCGCCGTCCCATGAGGGAGACGTCGTGCGCAATACATTGTCCACGTCGATATGTTCTTCTATGTGGCGGGTGATGTCCGCACCTTGCAGTCCCCGCGCGACGGCTTCTGCATAAAGGCGTTCACTTTCGCGGTCGAGTCTGTGGCCCACCTGTTCCAACATGATGTAAGTGTCGGAGTAGATGCGCGGGTGCTGCCCCTTGGCCGTGATTTCGGCAAAGACCTCGTCCACGTTCGTCAGGTTGAAGTTCCCACAAAGGGCCAGGTTTGTCGCCCGCCAGTTATCGCGGCGCAAGAAAGGGTGCACGAAAGAAAGGCCTTTCTTGCCGGTGGTGGAATAACGCAGGTGCCCCATATACACTTCGCCGGCGAATGGAAGTTCACGACGGGCAAAAGCCGCATCCGTAAACCTGTCACCGCCGGCGTTTTTCAGTTTCTGTTGCACGATGGAAAAAATTTCGGTGATAGCCCCTGTTCCCAATGCGCGTTCGCGGAACATGTATTCCTCGCCTGCCGGAACGTCCAGCTTCACACAAGCCAATCCCGCGCCTTCTTGGCCACGGTTGTGTTGTTTTTCCATCAGCAGGTAAAGCTTATTCAAGCCGAACATCCATGTGCCGTATTTTTCGGCGTAATATTCAAGCGGCTTTAGCAAGCGTATCATTGCAATCCCGCATTCGTGCTTCAACTGTTCCATTTGTGTAACGCTACTTTAAATCCTATTAAGGGGCAAAGGTACGAATAAATGCGAATATCTGCAATTTTATTTTGCCACTTAAGAATAAAAAAAAAACCCAGCACGACAATTTGGCACTTTTATATCCACTTTAGCCTACAAAAAGCAACCGCATTCGTTACTTCACCTGTACATCTTTCACATATTCGTTGGTTTCCACGTCCGAGAGGTCAATCATTTTCCGGCCGTTCACCACGACATTTTCCAGCGTAATCCCGCGAATGTCTTGTTTATCATCGTATCCCCTTATCCGCATGGGATACATGTCCCCACCCTCACCTTGATAGGTAATGTTACGGAAGACAATGTTGCGTATCGTTCCGCCCGGTTCACGGTTGTATTTCGGATTATAAAGCACCCGCACGTCAATCAGCCGGGCTTCTTCGCAATCTTCTACCCGGATATCCTCAAACAAGATATTACGCACTCGGTTCTTATCCCCGCAACACACCGACATTACACCTCGGTAATTGTCATCATCTTCGTCCACGTTCAACACGTCTATATTGCGAAATGTCAAATCGCAAATCAATTCGCCCTCTTCGGAAAGGTCGTCACCATGCCCGCCTATATTGATGGCATGTGCCACATCGGCCCACAAGATGGAGTTCTGCACTGTCAGGCCATGCGACCCTCCCCAATACCACCAACGGTGGTTGTAAAACGCCAGGCAATCATCGCTAGTGCGCAGGAATACATCATCTATGAGCCAATCGCGACAGCACATCAAGTCGATGCCGTCGCTCCAGCCCCGGGACGAAAAGCTTTTCACGTTGCGCACCGTCACGCTTTCGCTCTCGCCCCCGAAGATTGTGTAATGTTGCGGGTTGACCACGGTTATTCCTTCTACCAACACATTGCGTGAACGGGTGATTTCCACTCCACGTAATGGCTGAAGCAACATGCCGCGTCCCAAGATTCGAACGTTTTCCACACCCTCGACCCTCAATTTTGCCTTCACCACGGCTCCGGGTGCCAAGTAAACCGTGCAATTGCCAGGCAAAACTATTTCGTTGTTTGGGAGATCCTTTGGTTGATGTACTCCCGGGCCAAAATAAATCAGGCGGCAATCCTTGCGGAATATATCTTTTGAACCTTTGTCCCAAATAATCACGTCATCTCCTTCCTTCCCATCGTAAGTTTCCGTTTCCATGGGATTGGCAAACAGGTGGAGGTTGTTCAAACGGTTGCCTCCGAATTCCACACTGAGCTTGGAAGGGGTGTCAAGCCGGAACTTAATGGCGTTCTCTCCCGCGCGTTCATATATAATATCACGTGAAAGCGGACGTATCTTCACCTTGTCCGCCTCCCCTTTCGCTGTCACGACCTTTACTTCCACTGGCGCATCCATGTCGAACTGTGCAAAGGCTGCCTTGCTGCGCGTGTCCATATCCACTTCCATGGAAAAGACCTGTAATGCCTGCCAGGCTCCACCATTTTTCAGGTCACGGACATACACCTCATATAGTTCGCTTTCTGTAATCGCCTTGTCTTCCACGTGTGGATAAACTACCACCTTGGCTTCGGCCGCACATAAAGACAGCCATAAAAATCCCAAACAAACAAATTTGCGCATAATTCTTTTCGATTCGTTTATTATCTATATACGAACATCGAAGAAAGAATACGCAAGAATCGCACCGATATTTGCTTAAAAAAAGCAAAAACTCATAGCACAGTCTAAAGGCACAGAATTTCTCCGCGAAGATTTTCGTCCCATATCGCATCGAAATATGCCACAGACAAAAAACTTCCCCATGTGGTGCCATAATCAAAGCCTACATTTTATCTTAAACAAACATACCAAAACAATAAAGACATGAACACGACATCCATCAAACTTAAGTTTAAACCGTCGTCCGAGCAAAACCAAAAAGGCGCGTTGACTTTTCTGTTACGCCACGGGCATATAGTGGGCGAAATTGCATGCGCACATAAAATCTACAACAAGGAATGGAACAAGGCTACCGGGAAAATATGCCTGCCGCCTCTCTCCTCCCCTCGCCGCACTCAACTGGAACTTACCAGACTCAACGTGGAATGGGAAATGCAACGGCTCAGGGAAATCGCCAGCGAATGGGAACGCTCCGGGCTGGATTGGGATTTCAACAAAATCTCCCAAGAATTCATATCATAGGTAGTTGAAAGATTTTAAATAGTTAATAATCAAATAAATGCTTGTGTATTTCAATGCTTTTTAGTAACTTTATGGAATGGAAAAGGACTAAAAAGCAAAGGGATGAAAGATAAAAAAAATACGCGCAATAGACATTCTTCGTATGATACCGTGTGAGGAGCTTGCAAAATTATCCTTATCGACAAAAGTCGATTACTGTGCCAAGGCTTTAAGCGGGGAACGTGTGTTCTACTTGTTGGTATATGCCTTTTTGGCGGCGGATGAGGTCAGCCAGCGCAAGCTTGAGACCGTATTTAATACTGATATGTTCAAGACATTGTTCAACATCTCATTGGACGCAAAAGTGACCCACGGTTCCATCTCGACCCGTTTGTCAAAGACAAGCCTGCTCTTCTTTGAGGAAGCCTACGGGATTGTCTATCAGCGTTTCTCACAGTTGTACACTATGGAGGAGGCTTTGCCCATGAACCTGATACGGGTGGACAGTTCCATGGTGGCTGAAACATGCAACAAGCTCAAGAAAGGCTTCACCGTGGGAAGGAAGCCCGGTGGCGGCAAAACCTCGCGCAAACAAATAAAATACACGATGGCTTATGACGGATTTGCCGCCAAGCTGACGGAGGTTTTCAGTGATTCCACTTACTTGAGCGAGGACATGGCCATGCCGGAAGTCCTGGCACAGCTCATCAAGAAAGACTCCATGCATGAAAACCTGTATGTGCTTGACCGCGGGTTCTCTTCCTTGGAGAACTATGACAACGTGACGAAGCAGCAAGGCAAGTTCGTGGGGCGCATAAAGACCAACCGTAAAATGGAAGTCGTAAGAAGCCTGAAGGCCTAAACCACTGACACGGACTTGGGTAAGCTGGAACTTTTGGACGACATCGTGGTACATTTGTATGACAAGGAAAAGAACGGATTTTCAGAGACGGAGTACCGCGTCATAAAAGCCCGCTTTAAAGTCCCGAGAGATACCACGCGGCCAGCCAACAAAGGCAAAGTCAGAAAAGTGGAGAACGAAGTCTATCTGATAACCAACGATTTTACACTGACAGCCAGGCAGGTCGCGGAGGCTTATAAAAGACGTTGGGACATCGAGGTGTTCTTCAAGTTCCTGAAGCAGAACCTGTCATTCTCACACTTCATTTCCACAAGCGAGAACGGGATAAAGGTCATTCTGTACATGACCCTCATCACCGCGATGCTCGTTATGATTTACAAACGGGAAAACGAAATGGGATATACTATCGGCAAGTTCAGTTTCTTCATGGAAATGCAGGATTGGGTGGTAAAGCTCATGGCTACGCTGCAAAATGAAAAACTAAGCCTGCTCGCATACGAAGACATGAGGCTAAGGGCAAGAATTCCGTAATACCCATTTTTATGACTGTAATACAATATGACTTGAAAAATCTTTCAACCACCTATGGAAATAAATCCATTGTTCCAAAGGCACTTTCGACCACTTATTGAAATCATTCACTTTCAGAATATAATACTCCGGATAAAGTTCGCTTACCGTATTTACATTAAACTTTTGTTGCTGGAATGGACTCAAGTTTAATAATTCCCCGTTATGTATACCCCGAAATTCGGTCTTGCCATGATACACCACGTCCGTACCGTTTCCTAAATTGAAATAAACGATATTGATGTTGTATATCTTTCGGATAAGCCCGTATCCTTTGCCCCGGTTGATATATTCGGTAACCAATTTGGATGTTCCGAACAGCATACGTTGGAAATAAGCGTATTCCGAATTGTTTTGCACTTCAATAAGAAACAATTCACCCTTGTCATTTTCCGCCAATAAGTCCACACGGTTCTGCTTATCGAATTCATCCTCCTGATTGCTTTCGCTTTCCAACAGTTTGTTGATTTTTATCTCTTCATTAAGCAAAGTTGTCAGGAAACCTTCTAATACACCGAAATTAGCCTTGTCACGGAGCAACCGTTTCATGGCCCAGTCAAAACGGATATATTTGTTTGATAAGTCTTCCATAATCATCCTTTTATAATATCACTTATGCAAAGAAACGATTTTATTTCGAAATAATCAAGGATTTTATTACTTACATAGATTTTTCTATAACTCAAGGGAAACGACATGCAGACAAGCAAGGGGATTAGTTCTCATTCTTCAATTCATCAAATGTGTGATTGAGAACGCTTGCCAATTCTTTATTGATTTCAACAGCCATCTTCTTGATTTTAGCGAAGCTCATCGTATGATTTTTCATTTTACGTCCTACCAACATAGCTTTTATCTCCTTCTCTTGCATCGGGGCGATTCTCGAAAGAATCAGATGAATGGCGTGATACATACAGCCAGTCGATAAGATTTCGGTAAAATAATAAATGTGTATGTCATCGTCCAGCGTTTCTTCATCCGCTTCATTATATATTTCCATCGCATGGGCTAACTGCCGCATAGAGCCTGAGAACATTTTCCTGAAACGATTCACCAAATCATCGGCAGCCACAGACAATTCATCTTCTTTTGCCTTATCGCATACCAAGTCAATCAACCGGTCCAGTCCGTCAATGTAATCAAGGTCTGCTTCATACGAAGGAAACCTATCCATCAATACATTGACGTGTTCAAGCGTTAGAAAAAGCACTATTTTATACCGCAATGGCAACATTGCGATATGATTCACCAATTCATCAGTCTGAACAAGCTCTTCCATCTCTTGTTTCCCTTGAGGAAATAAAGAATATATTTTTCCCATTTCCAGTCGTTTTTGTTTTTAACGCTGCAAAAATAATTATTCCATTCCAAGCAACCAATAAGAAAGGGCATATTCATGCAGATTTTTTATGAATGCAAATTTAAGGCTATCTTTGCAGTATGAAAACAGATTTGCGCGCATACATCGGGAAGATTATCCCACTCCTTATATTCATCCTGCTGATTCCAGTATCTTTTCTTTATTGGATAGGGAGAGGGATTGGACGGCTTATCCGAAAAGCCGTTCGCAAATGAACCGTGCGGGAAACAAGAACGCAGCCTGCAGATACCGTTTCCGGGTGTGCTTCTCTTTATACATCCTGTACACAAACCGCAAGTTCAACTTATCCGCCCATGCAGGATAATAGTCTATCTCATCCTTTGCCGTCTGATGAATAAACCCGCCGCAGGTAAAACCGATGCCTTGGTACCCATTCTCGTGCACCTTCAGCAAGAAGCGCTCCTGCATCACAATGCCCATCCCTACAATCAGGAAGTCCGGATTCAATGCGGCAATGCGTTCCGCTTCCTTCTCCATTTCCGCTTCCGAAGCGAAATACCCGTTCCGATAACCAACTACACTTAGCTTAGGATAACGTTCCATGAAGATGCCGACAGCCTTTTCCACCTGTTCCTGCCGTGAAGCTACAATGTAAATAGACTTGTTATGCGTTTCTGCATACGACAATAATTTTGGAGCAAGCGATGTCATGTCAAAACTCCGTCTTGTAACACGCTTTCCGTATATCAAACGGATAGCTGCGACCAAAATAGAACCGTCAGCAAAAATGCCATCAAATCCTTCAAATAAGGGCTTATGTTCTAAGGCAGAAAGATATGATACTGGGTTAAGGAACGTATAAATCCTGCCCCGCTCCGTAAACACTTCGTCAAGCGAGAAAGACTCCGCAGCAAGGATTTTTTGTACGAGAGATGAAAACATAACCTTTATGATAATTGGGTTGTCAAATACTGCACAGACTTTTCACGTTCTGTCTCTATTTTCTTATTTACGGAAGTATAATCTATTGGCGTGTCCAATATAAATGGCAATCGAGACACATCGTTAGCAATTCTCGACTCTAAATCAAATTGTTGCAATAGATAGCTTAACTTCTGATTGTTCATATTCCTGACTATTGTACAGAAAGGCTTATTATACTTTATTGAAAACACACTGCCATGAAATGTATCCGTAACAATATAAGAAGCATTCCTGAAATAAGCTAAAACCTCAAACGGTGTCGGCACAACGACTTCATCACACCATGGGAAATAATGTCCGATAGAAACCAACTTCAATCTTTTGGTGCGGGCGAATTGGCGAATAGCTTCTATTTCTTTTTTATCAGTGATACGACCAGGATAAGTATAGACTATGATATATCCTTTTTTCTTTACTTCCGACGGCATATACTCGGTATAATCAAATATCAATACTGGGTCTACGTGACGGAACGGGTCGTTCCCGGTTAAAGCCGTTATGATTTCCGCACTATTCGCGTCACGTACAGAAATGCAATCCAATTGTTTCAACAATTCTGCCACTTCTTCTTTTATTCCAAGCAATTGCAATTTATCCAGTGTAGTCGCACCAAAAGAAGCCGCATACGTAATGACTTTATCAGCGTTGAGTCCTTTTCCAAACAACTGAGGGGAAAAGCCGAACCACGTCTGCTGGGCACAATTAAACACTTCGTCACTTCCTATCACCACCACATCATAATGCGCACGGTTCTCTCCAGGCTTTACACCCAAATAAGGAAGAAATTCTTCTGAAAACCGTGTCTGAAACTTATAAATGGCCTTGAACCTTTTCACGAAATCCCATCCCCATAACCGCTGGAGCAGAAGCCTGATTTTATGGAAACGGCTGATTTTATACTCAGCCAGCTGGCGGCCGGGAATGATGTTGATGAAATCACAGGTATGTCCTAACGACTCAATATTCTTTTTCAATGAAAATGCTTGCAAGAAGGAGCCGTAATTCTTCACTTCTTGCATGGATAGGATGGCTACTTTCATACTCATTCTTTCCAAAATGGGTTTAAATGATTGCCTGCGTTCGTGTGAAGGATTTCACCGGAAATGCATCTGCTGGCATCGCTTAATAAGAAGCAAGCGACTTCTGCCACTTCTTCCGGACGAAAGATTCTTCCGCTGGCACAATCCCTATAAAGATTTCCATCCGAGGCTTCTGCATAATCTTTCGTCATGTCACTCAGCGTGACTCCAGGGGCTATGGCATTTACACGTATTCCTTGCTGATAGACCCTTCTGGAAAAGGCACGGGTCATGGTGTTTACGGCAGCCTTTGTCATTCCGTATGGAATGTCATAACATTGGTCTCCCGTTTCACTGCTGATCAGCAATAACTGGGCATTGTCCGCTTTCTCGGCAATTTTCATCTCAAGAAAGGCCTTACATAAAAAGTAGTTTCCTCTGAGATTCGTGTTTAATTGCTTGTCAAATCCTTCTACAGTAACATTCGAGAAATGATTTTCATGCAGACTGATTCCGGCGTTACTTACCAGACAGTCTATCCTTCCTTCCAACAGAGCGGCGCATTTATTCAGAAAAGCAGCAGAGGCTGCCACATCCGCCACATCATAGGGGATATAACTCACTTGCAATTCATTTGAAGCTTTTTTCAGTGTCTCTTCGTTTCTTCCGGAAATAATCACATGCGCACCTTCTGCGACAAATTTTTTGGCCATGTAGTATCCCAGTCCGCGTCCGCCTCCTGTGATAACGATGTTTTTCCCTCTCAGTATGCCACCATAATTGATTTGTGCGACATCTACTTTGACCAGATTTTGGGGCTGCGAGGCTAAAATGAATTTAGCAATACGCCGTATGACTCTTTTGTATCCCATATCATTTTCCTTTAATCATATCTACTATTCTTTGTGCTTTCTCTTGACCGATGGTTCGTTTGACGAACTCTTTGCTTTGTCGTATGATTTCCGACTGCAAGTCTTTCGGGCGGCTTAAGTCATAAAAATCATAGATTGCTTTTGCGTCTGAACTCATTTCTGTGAATACTTCCAAGAAAATGGGTTTGTCCGAGTCTTGTTTCATAAACGTCTTATATGCTTCATCAAACGAGTCTTTATCGTGTGCGCTCAAATAAATGAAACCATTTTCTTTCACCCATCCTTCTGCTTTCGTATGATGACGGGCTGTAGTGTGCAAATCGCTTGCTTCGTTCTTCCACATCCGGTTAAAATAGAATTCTTCCCCACCATGGTTATTAATCATCAAAATGCGCACATTATTATTAATATGCCGAATACGCAGTGCATTCATGTCGTAGAACAGAGCCAAATCTCCAATTATCAGAAAAGCTAATTCTTCCGTTGCATATGCCTGCCCCAAGAATGAAGACAAACATCCGTCAATGCCGTGTGTCCCAATATTGGCATATACTTTTATATTCGGTTGTAACTGAAAGAAATTGGTTATCCGAATCGAATCATTTATGCTTAAATGCAAAATGGATTTGGAAGGTATATGTTCCACGACTTTCCTTATCGCGTATATATTGCAATACTTAAAATCCGGAACAATCACATGTTTCTCATAACTTTGTAACAGTTGGCTATATTGTCTGTTGTTTTCCGCATCGCATTCTTTGTTACAGCGTTCAAAGAAGAAAGAAGCATCACACTCAAAAATCGTAGTCAAACTACGGTACATATCAACAACGCTTCCATCCTCTTGAATAGACCAATGTTCAAACTCTCCGGGATATTTGCGCAACATTTCTTTTACACCGGCTGTCATATTATAACCGAAAGAAATCACGATGTCTGGCAACAATTCTTTAAATTTACTTGGAATGACATACCGGGTATCCATACATACGGTAGGATTGACAAATTCATCCAAGTCTAAGTTGGCCATGTATTCAGCAAGGACAACCGCATTATACTTACGCACAAAATCAGCCAATGCGGTTTTTAGTTCTTGAGAAACATAACTTTGCTGTCCGCCAATCACCATAATTCGATTAGCATTTTTAAGCTTCTCTATCTTTTCAATCCAAAGAAATTGAGGACTCAATATTTCCACTCGGTCAAATTTTACCACTTCTGGCAATTCTTTAATGTTGAAAGAATTGTTATATGATTTCATCGGGATATTGATGTGCACAGGACCACTTCCATGATGGCGCAATTCGAGAAACGCCTCATTCACAAGCCGTTGGCAATAAATAAAATCATCTTTATCATGCACTTCCGGCAAATTAACCGATTTGCGTACATGTCTGTCATACATGCCAACCTGATCTATCATCTGGTCTTCCCACTGTCCTAACATGGCAGGATTTCTATCGCTCGTCAATACAATCAAAGGTACACCTTGATAATATGCTTCTGCCACTGGCGGCCAATAGTTGCAAGTTGCTGTAGAAGATGTGCACGAGAGAACCACCGGTTCTTGAATTTGTTGTGCCAATCCCAAAGCAAAATAGCCTGCACTCCGCTCATCCACTACCGAATAGCAATGAAAGAACGGATCTTCTTCTACAGAATGTACAAAAGGTACATTACGGCTACCTGCAGATAACACACAATGACGGATGCCCCATTTTTTCAATAGGGCAATGATAATCTGATAAGTCTTTAGTTCTGTATACATATTCAATCTTTTAATTCATAATATCTGATCCAATCCACTTGAAGCTTTTGCGGCAACGAATTGTCATCCAGGCCGCATCCGCCCCAATTCGGGCCATATCCTAAAGCTATAATCAATTGATATGGCATGTCAAACGGCCACTCTTCCAAATCTCCCTTTTTCAAGTCATACACCACATTACCATCAACCTTGGCAATCATTCTTTCTTTGTACCATTCTAACGTATACACATGAAATTGGGATATGTCAATATGGGCATATCGGGGCTTTTGAATATGGTTTTGTGCTTTTCCGGCAAAGTTGCCCCACAAGTGAAAGTTCACCTGATATTTCTGTCCTTTCCAGCAACCTATATATTCCATCAAGTCTATTTCGCCATTGACATTCTTTCCTTTTACAGGTTTCAACCATATGACATCCCATACACCTTCCGTTGTAGGGCATTTCGCACGGATTTCCAGTTTTCCATAGCCGAACTTGATGTGGCTACGGGTATAAATCCGACCGGATTCATATTTATAGCCATTTCCGTCTCCTTTCCGAAGGGTCAATGTCAGCTTTCCCTTTCTCACATATACATTTTCTTTATTCTTTCCGGTATAATATGCCAAATGGGAACTCTGCTTTTCTTTCGTGATGACCCATTTCGCAGAATCCGGAAAGTCTTTGTAATTGAATTCTTCCGACCAAGAAGGAATGTCGCTAAATTGCGCCTTGCCAATGGCGCAATATAATAGGCATAACAATATTAGAAAAATGCGTTGCATATAGATAGTTTTAAGCTAACCCTGAAAGCAGAATCAGATAATTAGTCTTGAATTTTTCAAATGTGAAGTTCTCTTCGTATATGCGGCGGCTGTTATGTGCCATCTGCAAATAAGTTTCAGGCTCCACATCAAACAGGCTGTTTAACCGCTCAGCCAGTTCATTCCACTCATTGACGACAAACGCGTTTTGACCGTTGCGGGCTATTTCGCAATTGCCGCCCACATTATTGCATATAATGGGAGTGACACACATGGCAGCCTCAATCAATGTGATAGGAAGCCCTTCTTGCGATGAAAACAACAGCATATAATCGCATTGCTGCAATAGCTCTGTCACGTCATCTCTGAATCCCAGACATATAAACCGTTCATCATTTCCAATAGCGTCTTTCAGTGCTGAATAACAGGGGCCTTCACCCGCAAATAAGATGCGGATTCTTTTATCCAGTTTATCTTTCAAATGGCGATAGACCTCCACTTGTCTCTTCACCTTATTAATTCGTGCCGGATATAATAAGGTAATCTGTTCTTTTCGTTCGAAACTTCGTGGTTTCGGATGAACATCAACCACACAATTATAGATTTTGTGTATATACTCTTTCGGAACCTTAAAATAACTCTTCAGATTTTCTATTCCTTCATCGGAGATAGCCACAACCGTTTTGGGCATAACAGACATTCTTCTGTGACTATAGAACACATTATGATGCACATACACCAGCTTTATTCGTTGGAACAGTAGATGATTCAATAACCAAAACATTAGCAGGAATTTCCGTTCATGCACAATGACGATAGAGTTATAGAACATGAACGGATTCTTCAAACGTATGTATTCCGATTCCGCTATTCCATGATTCTTATTTACATATCCATACGGCGTAGTGCCTACAATCTTGGCATCATACGTATCCTTAACCACATGATGGATGTCAAGCAATACCTTTTGCACTCCGGTCACTTTATTCAGTTCGGAGTTGAATGAAAAAAGTTTTTTCATAACTGGTTCTACTTTCGATATTCTCAAAAACTACATTTTTGCAAATAATCCACTAAATACCGATAAAAAACATCTCCTTTTTTATAAGGGTCTCCCACCTCTTTATTCTCTGCAAATTCTTTCATATATAGGATGCTTTTCCCTTTTACATCTCGTGATGAAAAGAAAATTTTTCTTTTAAATGGGAGCTTGTCGAAAGCTTGGATATCCGCGCTTCGGTACATAAATTCTGATCCATCCCTATTATCAATAATTTATTCATATTCACCCGTGCTGCCCTGCGATACCATTTTTCTGCAGCTTCTTCTGTTGTATGGTAATGCAAGAAGTGTATCTCAACTTTCCCTCCAAGCAAACCTATTGGATACCAATGTTTCCATTGCTTATGTCTTTCATTGCCTAAAGGATATTTCGACTTGTCGACAAACTCTATTTTTGCCTCTTTCAGATAATATTCCAAATGTTGCAAAAATTCTATATAATCAGGATACATGAAATACAAACCAAGTGTAGGAGTATTGTATTGCATCTTTTTGTCTTGCATGATTCGCCCAGCAAAACAATTGGAACTGATAATGGAAGTATCATTATCTATCAATATTGCTAATTCCTTTAGATAAGGACGGCGTTTGTACGCATAATACTGATTGCGTAAAAATGTGTAAATCGATTTTAGGAATTTATATAAGGCTGTGTTTCTCATTATCTTCTCTTAATTAGCCTGTTATGCAACAGTATTATAAGAGAAGATAAGTGTTTTACTCCCCCCCCCCACCCCTATAATATTATTTAACATTTTAATGACTTTAGCAGGATTACCAGCTACCACAGCATATGGTGGCACATCTTTAACGACTACGGCACCTGCACCGATAACTGAATGATGTCCTATGGTTATATTGCCTATAATGCAGGCATTAGGACCTATAGTCACGTTATCTTCTATTACTGGTGATTTTTCAGCACCATTAAAACCTTTTGCTCCGATAGTTGTGTTTTGACGTAACGATACGTTTCTTCCTATAATAGTAGTAGGACTTACCACACTTCCATGAGCAGAATGGAAAATTTCAAAACCTTCACCAATTATCGTGTCACATTTGATGTCACACCCCAGCACATACTGAGTGTATATTGAATAAAGCAACTTCCAAAGCCTACTCCCGGAATGGGATTTCATGTAGAGCTTATTAAACATGATTGTCTTTCTATTTGGCATAAAAACTTCTTAATATTATTTCTTTTCCAACAAACTATATATTGACAACAGATCTTTTCTTATAGCCATATTGTCATAATAATTTTGATAATATACCCTTTCTTCGTTTACCATATCCGTACAGTCACTATTTAAGATGGCAATAAGTTTCCCTGTCATATCGGCAATATTACCATTCTGAAACAGCATTCGTTCGTCATTAAATTCACCGATAATGTTCTTAAGGAAAGGTACATCAGATGTCAGCGTGGGGACTCCAAAATAGAAGGCCAAGCTTAACACTCCTGACTGTGTTGCAGAAATATACGGATATACCACGCAACATGCTTTTTCAAATAGATACTTGATTTCCGTATCCTTTATATAGCGGTTGATTATTTTGACATTTTTATCCGTATTCGATTTCAAGAAAGATATTTCACCCTTTCCTGCTATAACGAGACTATATTTATCATATAAATCCGAGGTTTGTGTAAACGCTTCATATAATAATCTGATGCCTTTATATTCCTCAATACGTCCAAAAAATAATATATACGGCATATCATTATTTAAAAGTTCTCTTGGAATATCTTTACCTTCAGTTATTGCTTTTGTAACTAGTGAGGGGAAAGAATGAAAGAATACCCTTTTATTCGGATACAAATACTTCAACTCATTGTATTGTTCTTTGCTGTTTGTCACAAGATTCACGCAATATTCCAAGTTTTCACGTAACCTTTTATTAATAATCCTCCATCGCAACATCTTATACCACATCTTTTTGGCTTCATGCGGATGCAAGTCATGCACGGTACTCACACATTCCACTCCTAGCCTTTTTAAATCTCTCACCAAGGCTATAGATCCGGGATTGTTTATGAAATGTACCAAAGCTACATCCCATTTACTGCAAAAGCGAATAATATCATTATGGTATGCGTATTTATTTGAACATAGGTCTTTAACCTTATTCCATTTGCTGTTTATACGCTTATAGAAGAAACTTTTGTCATGAAGTTCAGTATTTACATTTTTCTTAAAATAATCATCTTCATAATCACAAAAGAAAAAAAAGACATTATCTTGTGCATTAAAACTGTTTACTATTTCTGCGACATATGGCCCCATTCCTGCATATGACGTGGTGGCGACAATCAATATATTCTTCATAATTAATAATCTGTTTTTTTATGTTTGACTAGAAATGGCTATATACCAATCTTCTTCTGGAAGCTCACCATATAGACTCATTAAATTGTTCGTTCGAGACACCTCGTCAAGCATACCTTTGGAATAATCGTCCGATATGCGGTCAAACTCAAGGCAGTTAGAAGGTGTGGACTTTTTATCCTTCTTTTCCAATCTTAAGAATAGGTTCGTCTCTTATTTGTAAGAAAGGATTTCCAAACAGATGCAAACAGGCATATACAGCTGGTGATATAAATTCTTTTTTCACTGCCATATTTGCCTTGAATAAGGCATCTATGACAAAATCCCCTTTCTCTATCCTGCTCATAAAAACACTAAGCCAAGTATGAAGTATCTCCGTATTTAAGGACCACATAGGTGCGATAACTGAGCTGTATCCATTGCGGATATACCGTTTGATAAGCGTATGCATCGCATTGTCGTAATCGGGACGAGTGATAGTCCCTGAATAACAGATAAACAGAATTAGCAACTTCCCTTTTCCTATAATTTTATCGGTTTCAACAATGGCCTTATCATCAGCATAAAACCATGAAGTATTGCTAATATCCACACCTCCATGAGCACAAGCTATATTGATTTCAGAATTAATCGGTTGTAAGGGATTTGTTTGGTCATTACAAGCAAAATTATACTTTGTCAGCACATTATCCAATTTGCTTTTAATCATAGCAAACGTAAAATCTTCGCTATCTAATGGCATCCAAAAAGCACACGATAAATCGTGTGTTAAGGGCTGCTCAAAATTTGTCTTTATTAATACCTCCGTAGAGATAATGTTGCAAGAGGGAATGAGTTGACCTACGAATTCATTTTTGTCCGCATCTACGAATAATTGGTGAGGATAAGCTGCTATGTCCATGTCCTTGACTATTAACAAACGCTTTGCTTCCTTAGCAAGGGTAATATTAAAAGCCCTCAACTTATCTCTCAGCCCGTTGGCTTCTTGCTCCAATTCTGTTCCATCTTTAGAGTAGATAGGTTGTCCTGGTTTCTTGACATCTTTTTCATATTTCAGTTTCTGTATAACTGAGTCTTGTATCTCCTTTATATTTTGACCTCCGAGTGACTCAAGGTGTCCAAAGGAAAAATTGCTTTTTAGCAATGCCATATAGCTTAGGAGCTTTTCCCCTTTACCCAGCCATAGCACTTCGTCTTCTTTTCCTTGCTGCATGAAAGATTCGAGAGTAATGGGATTTTCCAACAAAAATTGATAATCATCACCATCAACATCGAAAAATCTAGATTTTGCATACATCTCGTCTTGTCTGATATCCTGCTTTACAAAAGAGAAATCGGCCTTAACAAGTATAGCCAATATATATTTACCTGGATTTTTCTCATTCACAGCCTTGTCCAACAACATCTTAGCATATAATAAAGCAAGATGATTATCATGCGAATAATCACCCACATTACGTGTTGCGTCCAGCCTTACTAACAGCTCTTTTAGATGTTTGTCTTCGTTTTTGTGTTCGAACAAATCCAAATAAAGGGCATTCTTCTCATAATCCACACCGCCACGTGCGGCATGTATATATGGTAACAGACTGGAAAAATCAGCATCAGGTATGTTCATCTTCACTGAAGCAATGAGGGTAATCCAGGGCATGGCACTATGTTCGAGATTCTCAAAAAATATTTCTCTATGTGCATCCAAAAAATCAGCTATATCATTTAAGATTTTCTCTCTTCTAGTAGAAAACGTTAAGGAATAATATGTGTGGTAGAACGAAAGGATATCGTATGGCAATGGTGACAATGTTTCAAACGCCCACACTATGGGTTCCAAATTTTTTTCTGAACAAAATCTTATTTCACGAAAAAGTTTTAATACTTGCCACAAAATCTCAAACGATAGCTTATAATGAATAGGTTCATTTTGCTCTACCCATTTCCTTAATGCAATTTTCATATAAAGTAAACCCGCCAAAGGCTGATGAAGGATGGTGTAAGCACGTGAGGCGCAAAAATACGCTTCCGCTTCCATCCCCTCTTGATGTCCTATTACCAACATGTTTTCGGCCAAATCTCTTGCATCTTGCGCCAACTGGGTCGTAGCAAGCCGTTCAATGAAATTACTTGCAAAATAGAATAATAACGGCAATCTGTATTCAACTTTGCATATAGAATACAAAATAAAAAAATGTAACTGGTGATTCTCTATAATATCCTTATTCCATTGGGTTGATGCTCCATGATATTGAATGGATTCAATGATGCAACAAACCATTTTTCTTCGTTCATCCTTCGTCAAACTTTCTATCATTGCGACATTTGGAATAGGCAAATTCCAGTCACCGGACAAATAAGGAGCCAACTTATTTGAGATGGCTTTAAAGTCCATTTCGTTCCATTCTGATTGGATGAAAGCATCATGCACATTACTTGCTTTCTCAAAATGCCCTGCCAACTTTTCTACATAACTTAGAACCCTTGACATCAGTGTGTAAACGGCACTGTCATGTATTCTCTCAAACTGACCTATTGCAAATTGCAAAATTTCCCGACTATGCTCATAACTTTGTAACACATAAGACGACATCTCGTCTATAATTCCATTCAGAATCACTTCTATTTGATCGGGAGTCTTGCCAACGCATGAATCTATCTGATTCCTAATATCTGCCATTTTCATGATATTCCCAGAACTGTATTTAATATTTTGCGGAGCGTAATATTTACATCCCAATACCTTTTTAATTATTATAAACAGATGTTCCGCTTAAGCATCTCTTTGAGCTTTGCTGATACTTCCGGATGTATCTTTCTGCAAAAGAAAGCACCACTCTGAACAATGTCATCATATTCCTGCTCGTTAAGCACCAACGGAAGCGATTTGCTTGGCCGCTTAGGATGCCATTCTACAAAGCGAAGGCTATTATATTTCTCAATATTCAGTTCCGCATCCTTGCCATTGAGCAAGGTATGGAAAATCACCTCATCACAACAGGCGGTATATTTAAACCGCTTAAGGAACAACGGATTATTGTCAATATATGTAAGGACGTAATTTACTACGTTTTTATGCCACGTGAACCAGCTCCATCCGGCTGCCACATTGCTGATGGGGTTCCGGTGTAAGAATGCGGAAGTATATTTCAACAAGTCATTAACCACCACCGCCAATGCTTTTATTAGCAAGTGGTTTCGCCCTGGCATGTCGTAAGCATAGTAGCGCATATATCTATCCGGATATTTATTCTTCGACCATAATCTTGCCTTTTCCGGACTGTCATAATGCATATAACTTTTGTTTCCGCATTTTTCAAAGAATGCGTCAAACGTGTCATTATCAACGCAAGGAAAATCCTGTCCGCTTAAGGAATGTACATAATCGACATTTAATTCTTGAGCCATCCGCAGCAGGTTTATCGTGCATTCTATCTGCGAAAATCCCGCATGATTCACGGAAATACGCCTTCGCCCTTCCGTAAAAATCACATTGCCAAACCCGTTCAATGCCTCTTTGAATTTCACATCCGGCACTTTTTTGTCTATATTGATAATGAAATAATGGTTCTGCGAAGCTAACAAAGACACAATCTCCTTCAACTGTTCAGGATACGCATGCACTTGAATGATAAAAGCGTGTTTCATTACTGATTCGATTTTTGATTATATCAGTTTCCAATAAATCTTAAATAAGCTTGCATAGAAGCTTAAATTCATCGTCCTGCCAAAATAATTTATTATTTCTATGCCGTCCTTTTCTGAAATGAATTGCTTTTGCCTTAACATCTCACCAAAAAAGTATTTGTAATATCTGCGTGAATAGCTCATATCCAATTGCTCAGTAACAAACATCTTAATCCACTTAAGGTTGTCCACGACGGACATCATCTTGCGCTTTAATATTTCAGGGGATTTGTTAGGGGAAATATTTTCATCGCTAGCCCGCCAATTCACCTTTGCTTTTGGTATCGTTACTATACCATCATTTTTTCCCGCCAATTTTAAGATGGTAATGTAATCGCTACCCCATGCCAAGTCGAAATTGACGAATCTTCCTGCGGATAAGAAGAAATCTTTATTAAAGATAAATTCTACCACAAAGCTACTCAACCTTCCATCCGTTTTCATATCCAAGAACTCTTTTGCCGATATCCTTTTGGGATATTTAGGCAATTCCCGAATGACTTTACCAGCTGTATCTATTTTCCTGACATCAAAATGATAATACATAGACTTTTCATTCACCTCTTTATAAAACTCCTCCACGCAGTTCCGTTCCATCACGTCATCATCGGAGAACAGCCAAAGCCACGGCTCATCTTGTGTCATGTCAATGCAACGCTCCCATTGTGCCACGAGGTCGCGCCCTCCAAGATTGGAGTCGAAACGTTTATAAACCAAGTTTATCTTATCCCTATATCTGTCAACTATCTCGCCTATGTTGTTCGGGCTGCAATCATCGCCTATGTAAAGCGTGAAGTCCTTGCAGGTCTGCGATGCTATCGAGTCAAGCGCGGCCGACAGGAACGTCGATTTATATGCAGGGATTACTATTGCCAATTTATTTTTCATAATTAGTTATAGTCCTGTAATATTTGGAATAATAGTTAATTTAATCCACCTTATGCTGATATATATAATATATATCAGATATATTCAGTATCTTTGCTACGTAATAAACAATGTAATATTCAATATGGGAGCAACAACTATCAACTCACGAAAAAAGATAATCGACCTTAAGGACGAAACTTTCAAGGCGTTATCAATGTTGGCCGTACAAAACGGTACAAATCTTAAGCACTACATCGAAACCATGCTCGACCGCATTGCCGAAAACTATGCCGATAAAAACCTCTATGCGTACATGGAAAAGAATTACCCTGACGGTAAACAACCCTTAAGCGACACGGAGAAGAAACAATTTGAAGACTGGCTCGGAGTATGAAAGTAAGCTATTCTAAAAGATTTGAAAAGTCTGTCAGGAAACTCTCAGGCAAAATGCTCAAGTCCGTCCGCAGCACCATCATCGAAGTGAAGGAGGCTCGACAACTATCTGAAATCACCGATTGCAAGAAACTTATCGGCTACAAGAATGTTTACCGCATACGCATAGGCGACCATCGGGCATTCTTCATTTACCACATCGAAATAATCGATGACGTTGTGTTCTTCCAATACCTCGTTCCACGCGGCGAGGCTTACGGCAAGAAAATTCAGACAGAGCTTAAACACATCGACAAATGAGTCAACAGTAGTAAAAATACGTTGCTTAAAGAATCCAATGCGACAGGCAGGAAAGTCAATTTGTAGGCGGGGATTACGATGGCTAGTGATTTCTTCTTATTCATGCTGCCTTCTGTAATTTGCCGGTTTTTCTGTTCTATATAGTATGTTTTTCTGTCTTATCGGATCACACGGGTCTCTGTCATGCGCAAAGGAGATTGACTAATATGGAGATCGCACAGGTAGAGCAACATGGACCATCCAACCACTCCGAAAGCCGTGCGGATGTTGAAAATCATGATGCTATAAATGGTCATGGCCAACACTGCCATTTGGAGGTAGGCAGGAATGGACTTGCGATGGCGCACCAGCACATAGAATACAATCACATAGAACATGGCCGTATAAACATAGCCAAACACATATGCGGCACCGATGGCACCTACATCCGAAGAAAAGAATCCGTAGTAATCGCCCAAATCGGTCAGGAACCTGTCGTAAGCACTTCCTCCACTAGGCATGCCATGACCCAAAAAGAACACCATGGGTGACTTCAGCGACTCATTTAAGAAATACTCTCCCGAAAGGAAACGGATGTAGTTCTCATCGTCTAGTTCCTCGGCACTTTGCTCTACCAAACTGCCAAATATGGCATCAAAATTGATGGTGAGTATGACTATCATGCCCACATACATGGTGAACATCACCCTCTTGTCGGGCCTGAGTTTGAAGAGGAACACGCTGGAGAAGAGCGTAAGCAGCGTGGTGGCCATAATCTGCCGAGTGAGCATCAAATAAAGGGACATCAGCATGAAAAGGAGCATATATAACGAGCCACGGCTCTTCTGTCGCAAATATCTCACCCACGCAAGAAACAAGACAGGGAAAGTGAACAAGGCATTGAAACTTATGCGAAACCTGTATAAGCCATTGCGCTGCTCTATTTCTGTGTTCGCATACTCCGAGTCGTTAACTCCAAACATGGCATGATTGGGAAACAATTGTTGCACAACCAACAGGATACCGATAGCAAGGGCAATAAACGTGAATGCCTTCAGCACCTGCCGCTCAGTGGGCTTATAGCGCAACATAAACCAATAACACGCCCAAGCCAGCGAAAAAGGAATCATGGCCTTGACGGATTGCAGGATGGGCTGTCCGTGCTGCAAGTAACAAGGGATGGAAGAACACAAAGAAAACACAATCATCACCCCCAGCATCCAACCGAAGTTTCCCTTGCAAGCCACACTGCGGTGTTGAGCGATATAAAACACCATGTAACCCAAGAAAGGGTAATAAACCAGCTTTTGTGTCATTCCGCCAAACCCGTTCAGATTTAACAGATTGGTACACAACAGCAAAACAAGTATCAAGACATGCTCTTTCTTCATATCGCACAAAGTTTAAATGCTCTGTGCGACAGCATGGTGCAGAGACTGTTTTTAACCCTAATTAACCAACCGGGGGGGGTAATTCTTGACATATTAAGACCTATTAAGAACATTGTCGGTATGAGCGTATCCAAAGTACCTGTCGATAAGGAGAAAAACACGAATCCCAGCAACAGGGAGAGCACGTAAGAACTATCTGTTTTGTGAAGTCGGCGATGCTTTAGGGCAAACACCAGCAATGCCGCTACAATGAATATTTCCAATCCTAAGCCAAAGAAGCCTCTTTCAATCAGGATGATATAAGCATAGCTCTCAAAGCCATATAAACTTGTGTCTCCGGTGAAATGGTCTGTACCATATCCCATCTGCTCCCCGATGTAGTCAATGCCATGCCCCATCAACGGTTTCTCAGCTGTTATTGCCATGGTAGCTTCAGTCTGTCCTTCGCGCATCTCCAGCGAACTTCCTTCCACTGTATCTTGTCCCAAAGCGGTCATCACCACCGAATCTATTTTTTCCTGCACAATGGGTACAAACAGGTAAGCCATAACTACTACGAACAAAGTGGAAAAAGCCACTTGCACACTACGTTTCAGCTTGTAACGCATCGTAATGATGGCAATCCCCATCAACACAAAGGATGCCAACGCCGTGCGGCTATCACAGAGGAAAATGTTGAGAGCTAAGAAAAAAAGTAATACTTTTATTTTGAATCGCGAGGCATATTGCAAGAAGGCGTAAAAGAACGCACTGCAAATGAATCCCCAAGATATGGAATGGCTCCATGTGGAGTTGATGCGGACACGGCTTCCAAAAAAGTAATCATCGCGAACATGTATATTGAAAGCCTCATGCACAAGTTCCGTCAGAGGATTGCCCATCATGGCAAAAGTAACAACTCCATATAATGTAGCGAACATAAGCGTACTGACAATAGGTTTGGAAAGTAGGCTTTCATTCCTGCAGCCATAATAGCCCACGAGCAAAACAAAATAAGAATCCAACAAAAGGGTGAAGGGCTTATATACCTTATAAAAAGGGGTAAGGAACTCCGACTGTAAACCCACCCAAAGAATACCTGCCGCATATGCTGCCAATGCCATAGCAAGAGGGAATTTGCGATGCTCATATTCGCGGTTGACCCATATGGACAGGCCATAGCATAACATAAAAAACCTATGGCACGGCAACTGCGGCTTAGGTATCAGTACAATGGCTGAAGAGAATAGCAACAAACAACAGATAAACCAGTTAAGCCGTTGCTGTCCCCGGCTTTTATAGATTTTATAACCGCACAATAACGCAGCTATGATGATGACGTAACTCATTGTGTAAGTTTGATATTCCTATTGAATAACATTTGAGACAAACGTAGCATGACTAAAGGTATACCGGCACCCACAAACAAATAAACAGGCCACCAGTCTTTGTGTTCAGGTATCACGGGAAAGCATGCCAATTGCTCTATGGGCAAACCATATATGCCGATGATGGCCAACGACACGAGCTTGAAGCATAGGAAATGCCCTGTCAGGATGGTAATAGTGTTGTCGCCTATATAAATGAGTAAACGCTTCAGCCTGTTTTCCCGTTGGGCAAACCACTGGCTGAGAGTTAAAGTCATCAGTGTGCCACAAAAGGCCGTGACAACATATAATGGTATCTCCTGAGCTT
Source organism: uncultured Paraprevotella sp. (assembly GCA_944321565.1). Lineage (GTDB taxonomy): Bacteria > Bacteroidota > Bacteroidia > Bacteroidales > Bacteroidaceae > Paraprevotella. The sequence continues at coordinate 97,791 of CALULT010000003.1, forward strand.
CATAGCTCAGCATTGTGGTAGGCCAGTAAACAGACCCTATTGCCACCACTGCGGCAAACAGCAAGGCCCAATGCCATCGGCACCAATTGCCTATCTTCTTATACATATATCCCATGAGGAAAAAAGTCGTGGCGAGCAATGCCAAACTGCCAATATGCCAAAAAGGTATGCGCAGGCCCGAATAAGATGTCACGATGGAGCCCAAGAATGCCATGGTCACACCCACATAAACGTTCTTGATATACTTGATGGCAAAAAAGCCTATCACTGAAGCATAGAGCAATTGGGGTAGAAACCAATATCCGCCAAGCAGCTGTTCGCCACCATGGAGACCTATGACAATCCTTACACACTTAATGGCATAATCCCGTAATGTATAAAGGTGTGACACTGCCCCGTGGAACCCATATTCGTCATTGTAAATGTTCAGGTAGAAAAACACATTGTGCAACAACAAAAACAGCAACTGCCATTTCACGAATGGTACATACAATCCCTTTATCCGCCTGTTAATAAATGTTATTGGGGGGGTGACAAATACTTTTCTTTGAAGCAATAGCCACTCAAAAAGAAGAACAGCGGCATGTGGAACATCGCAATGAAGTTCGATGCCCCATCAGGTGTACCGCCATGGGCTGCCACCATCAACAATATGCCTATAGCCTTGGCTATTGTCACTTTATCATCATGCATGTTTCTTCACCAAATTAAAAAAGAAATTCTTATCGTCTGTGTTCAAAACGCATACATAAACCAATAATACATATAACAAGGTGAAGGAAAAACCCTTTATCAAGAAATTCCACCACTCATTATCAAGACAAATTATATGTTCCAACCCCAAACGTACTGACAACATGGCAACGCCCCCCATAAAAACGCTGGGGAAGAAAGATGACCTGAACACTTTCACGGAGTTGATACACATCTTCTTCGGCCAGTAATACAGATAATAGAACAATATTTGAATCAGCCCGTATATGCCATAGGCAATTACGGTTCCGCCCACTTCAAAGACAGGAATCAAAAACCAGCAAACCAATAAACCTATTAGCGAAGAAACAATCGTACAACAGGTGATTGCGCGGATATCGCTTCCTGATAATATCAGGCATGATATGGCTTGATTATGAGCCGCCAATGTGGTAAGCAACCACAAATCCAGCCAAACACTCAAGTACAAATAATCGCTTCCTACATACAGCAATAGCATTTCCTTGTTGACGCTCATCATTCCGAAACAACAGAAGCACAGTGCTATCGTGATGTACTTAGTCCCGTTGTATGCTATCCGGTCTTGGGCTTCCTTGTCTCCTAATGCCACAACTTTGGAAGCGGAAGGGAGGATAACGCCCATAAATGCCCCGCCTAACAGCAGTACAACGGTTATGACCCCATTCAATATGCGGTAATCAGCCACACTTTCTATGTCTCCTTGCATACCTAAGAACACAGGACGCAGGTAATTGATGGAAAACTGAAACAGCCCGAACGAAAAAATATTCAAGCTATAAGGAAGTATTGCCCTAAATATGGGTTTGTCTAAAAAGGGAGTGAATGAAACGTAGGGCGCGATTCCTCTAATTTTATGTATGGCAAACGGTATGACAAGAAACATGGAGAATGCCGTCAGGGCATAATACCACTCTATTGTCAGATGACACCAAACGGTTATTCCTAAAATAGCTAATTGAAAAAACTTAGGCAACAAGGTTATCTTTTGCGTCCAACCTACATATTCATGCGCTTTAATCAACTGGTCAAAACAAGAAGTCAGCCAACTGATAAACGCACTGATTGCCAATATGTAGAATAAATGCTTGAGGATAAGGTCTTGTTCTCTCTGCAAATGGAACAGTTGGCTTGAAAAACGGGATATGCCAATCAAGATAAGCGCGTTTAGCAAACCGATGCCACCGTAAAAGGCGAGGCTCGTTTGGAACAGTTTCCTTACTTTCTCCCATTCTTTCTTTGCCAACCAATTCGAAAAAAAACGCACATTGGTGGAATTGAAGCCTAAATCCATCAAACGCAAATACACATTTACGGACATGGCCAACCCTATCAGCCCATAGTCCGATTTCCCGAAATAGGCTATCAGGATAGGAACGGAGATAAAGCCATATATCCCGTTTACTATGTTGAGCAAAGTTGTCCAAAAGACTCCTTTGGCTATCTTTTTAGTGCTTCCCATCTTTTTACTTTAGACGAAATAATCGTTTAGCCGTCCCACAGGCATTTTTGAATCCATGCCACCAATTCGCTTTCAACGCCAAGCGATAGAAACCTATTCCTTGGAAGTTGAGCATTCCATGGGTAAGTATTTGCACTGCGGCTATTCGCCAGCCCACAATTTGCCGACGGATATATTGTGGGCGTTGCATATCCTTCACTTCGGCAATATTCAACTTTTCCGTCGCTATGTAACCTGCTTTTTCAGCCTTTTCGAACAGCCGGAGCCCGTTTGTTGTCCTTATGAAACAAAAATTCTTTCCGTCTGTCTCTGTGAAATCAGGATAACCATCTTTTGTATTCCAGGCGTCTCCAGAGGCTATGTCAGCCAACAGGCCTATGCCATCGGCGCATATTTTGCATCTGAAACCCACCTCATGGCCTAATATCTTGCCCCAACTCTCATTGTATGTCATGCGGCAAGACGAACCATCGGAATAAGTAACAGTGAAATATCCCGGCCAGCCATCGCCTCTATAGCGGAGCGCGAGGGGGGGGACATCCTTTTCAAATGTCCCTATGGCTTTCTCCGTAGCGTTATAGCTGGGCATTCCCGCACAAAATATGGCAAGGAAGAATTTTATCCTGCCCTCGTATTGAGGATAAACTGCGATGAAGTTCTTCAATGCGGCAATATCGCACGGCTTGCCTATGAAAGCGAACGTCTCACTACTGAACGTATCAAGCACATGCATGATGTTGCCAAACACATTGGCAGGCGCATAACGCGAACCGCACAAGCGCATGATGTCTTCACGGCTTCTGCTCACATAAAGCTTGTTATACAAGTGCGAACCTTCTTGCACCCCCACATGGAGGATTCCATCTACTTGATGTGTTTCCAAAAGATAAATGGCAAGCGAAGAGGTGACACCTCCCGATGAAGCCCCACGCCTTAATCCTGCATCTACAGCCCAAGCATTGCTTACCTGCAATACGTTTCCCCAAATAGACAAATGCTTTGCCTGATTTTTATTCAGCACGTTAATACCGGGGCAGACCTTATTGATAACATCATCCCATTGGCCTGTCTCAATACCGCTAGGCTTATAGAAACCATTCCTAGCAAGGGTCATCCTAATTTTTCCCTTACTCACAGCCTCACATAAGCCACAACCTAAGCACAAGCCGTTTTCCACTATGTCTTCAGCTTTCCGCATTGTGTCTCATTTTAATCCCATGAATTCTTTCAATTTCTCTTCCAACAACCGTCCGCGCTCGGCTACTGTCGTGCTCATTCGCTGGGCTATTATGCTCTTTAGGACTGTGCGCTGGCCATAGGCTGACTGGATGGCAGAGAGGATGCTTTCGTCCAATTGCTCTTTCATGTCCACCACATTCGGATATTGCAGCGTATCAACGAACAGCCCGTTGAACTTCCTACTGTATGCCATCGGCACCACTGGAACTCCCGACGAGAAAGCAGCAATGGTGGAGTGCATACGTGCTCCCATGAAAAAGTCCATGCCGGCAATGTAACCCTTAGCGGCTATGGGGTCTAGGAAGAACGGAGAGAGGACAAGCCGAGGATTGCCGTACTCCTCACAGAGGTCATAAGACACTGCATAATCATTTTCCACACCACGATCTGCCTCTACTACATGGGGGACAAGGTGGAGCACCACTCTGTCTTGGGCGAGAAAATAATCAATAATCCTTCTTACGGTCTGATGGTAGTCGCACTTCAGTCCAAACTGATTATGGCCAGTGTATCCCCCATGCCACAACAAGGCGGATATGTTAAGCCCAACATGAACAAAATCCTTATTGAACTCCTTACGTTTGAAAGGCATAAAAAATGCAACGTCAATGATTTCAGTCACGGGTTTATCGGGCAGCAACTTTTTCACATAATCACAGCTTTGTTTATCCCGTGTCATTACGCATTGGGCAAGGTTAATAGCCTTTTTAGCTCTTTTAGGAGAATTGGGCAGATTGAATGGACCAATCGTTTGAGGTAACAAGCAATATGGCTTCTTGTATTTCAGCCCAAGCCGGATGATGTCCATCAAATGGTTGAATCGTTTTATGCCATATATGTCGGCAAAACTATCACCACCTGCAATGTCAAAGATGCAGTCCGCCTTTTTGTAAATGTCTTTAGCCTTGACGTATTCCTTGTATAGGGCAAAATTGACAAGACGTTTTTTCATCGAACGTGAAGCAATATCACGAAAAGAATAATATTTGATTTCTAATGCTCCCATCTTCTCTGTATGTTCTCCATACTTCTTATATCCGCCTTGCGGCAAGTAAAATGTACACTTGACACCACGTTCTGCCAGCATATTGTTTATGATACTCATAACAGAGACTGCCAAAGCGGCTACTCCCTTGTTGCCGCTATTAATTCCGCAGTTGCATAATATTATGTTCATGATTTTCATTCGTACTCGTTTTATTGTACATTACCAATAACATCCATTCTCCACTTTCTCCGCCCCTTTAGGCCTTTCTGTTTTATTGGGGCGAATCCAATGTTGGTTAATTACGTTTGCATATTCAGGCTGGTCATAAAGCCACCTGTTACCATATACGCCGAAAAGCATTTGAGTCCACCCTGCCATGTGGATAGCCACCCTGCCCATGCGTTTGACATGAGCCGCCAAACACATACCGTAAGCACCACAACCGATTATGGCCACATCGAAGTCAAGTTTGGTTATTTCATTTTCCATGTATTTCAATGCTTCAAACCAATCTTTGTAGGGCAGGTCTGTCGCATTGGCAATACTTTGCACGGCTTTTACGGTCAGCAGTTCGGAAAACTCAGGCAGTACGTCCGGATTTTGCCATATTTTAGTTCGATTGTGCTCATATTGATAACGTATGCTCTCCACGAAAGGATGCACCACGAGCACTCGCTTGCCCCGCAAGTTTCTTGTCCAAGGCTTTTCCCACAGCCAAGGAGCATAATACCCTTCTATGCTCACACGTTTTTTCACACCTGTAAGATATTTTGCCATATATTTCTCCTGAAAGATATAACTGCCAAGAATGTCAATCTCTTGTACATCACTGAGCATACGTTCATAAAACTTATGACCAAGTTCCATGTTATAGGGAAAGAAACCGGCGTTATGGCATAAAGCTCGCAGCGACCGCTTTGGCTCCATGGTGGCTTTGTCCGTCATTACATCCATGAGATATTCCATCGTTAATGGATGTTCGGCAAAATAGGAAGAAACCATGCTGCCTAATTCCACTGTGCCAAACTTGCTAACCATCAGTCCTGTCAACAAATCATCCGTTAAGATTTCATTGATATAGTCATTGGCTTCTTGGCCTATTAGGTCGCAGTATTTTGTGGTATAACTCGACTTGCGACCATTGTTATAATAGCGGTAGAGTTTCCTTATTGACTTGAGTGTAAAAATTGTCAGGTCATTCATCATTCATTTATCGGTATTTGCAATTTATTGATTATTCTAAATCCAGAAGTTATCATCCAGTCGGCTGGTAAGCGTCCAAAACTGACGTCCCCCTGTTTTACAGGCGAAACGTCTAAAATTAGATTAAAATTCGGTTGACTTTTATAGCTTGTTTGCACTTATGCCGATGGTCGAGGGCATAAGTTTGCCGTAGTCGTGGTTGCTACGAAGAAAGCAAATAGTTAATTATGAAAATTGAATAACAGCTACTATCAAGTTAAATACAATTTATAACCTCTTTCATCAGAGGAAGTCCCATCGCATACCAAACTAACCCAAAAGGACAAGTCGGTTGTTTGAGCGAACGCAAAGTAGGATTATAAACACAAGAATTGTCCGGAATACATAACTGACAGTCCGGGACTCCCATATTCGATAAATGGGAGGCTGAGCTTCTACACCACTTTATAAGAGCACATCCTCTTTGCTTGTTATGCCAAATTGCATTTATCTGTTTAATAATTTGCAAGAACTCTACATCCCACTCTGTTTCATTTTTCAAAGGAATCTTACCGAACCAACCATTGTTATTATGCATTAAAGGAGTGCCAAACAAATGGAGTAATTCCATAAATTTAGAATTATGGCTAATATCTCCATCTCGAAGCAACTCCAGTAAAAAATAGCGATTCTTACTTCTCAAACGTACAGCGTTCAGGTATGTATGTTTAATCCAATATCTATAGGATTTGAAAACTTGTGGATCTATCAGTATTCCGCAAAAATGATGGCAAGCATGATGAACTATCTCATAAAACTTCGGTAGGAAACCAGAGCTGGAATATGCTCGGTCATAAATTTCCTCCGGACAGGCCGGCATCGGGATTTGATTCTGTGAAATTCCTTTCAAATAAGAAACAAAATAGGCACCGGGAGATGAACTCATCAAAGAAACATCACACAATGCGATTAAATTTAACGGATTGTCAAGGAATGCCGGGTATAATGTTTCACCTATCAATTCAGCAACATGATAAGGATATATGGGATGACAAGAAGCCGTACTGGGACATAATATATTCTGACATAAATGCGCCATACTTTCCATCAAAGCTTCCATTCCGATTAGGAAAGATTCTCCGGTATCTGCCGTAGCAACTGCTATAGGCATGTTTTCCGCCTCTTTATGGTGTATAGTAAGACCATGAACGTCCTTTGCGCACACAACATCAAGTTTATTTATCTTAGAAGACCTGCAAGAAGGATTGCTTCCCCATGCCAAACGGTTGAGTTCTTGGTTTGTTTCCACGTTAAAATCATTCCCGACATTAACCGGAGGCAAAAATTCAACCCCGTCATCTTTTATTTTCTTTGCACAGGCCAAGAAATGTTCAAAGAATACATACGAATTGTTACACCCTGCCCCTGTCGTTACGTCTTGGAGGAAATGAATCCACTCGTGGCAGAATGTACCCTTTTCGTCCTTTGAAAATTTGCCAAAATCTAACTCTTTGTCCGTATTTATATATAATTCCAAGAAAATGGGATAATAACATCCCCTTTGCTCATCTAAGCTAATTTCCATCTTACTAAAAGTAATATTGTTGATTAATAACTAAACTTCTCCCACACACCCAGCGCAAACGGAGTACCGTAACCTTCGTATGCCTCGGTATGCTTTAGTTTTTCCAGTCCTTCTTTCAACCGCAGCAATTCTGCATCGGGAAATTTTCCGTTCTTGATAGCATCAATGATTGCCTTCATCATGTCTTGGCAAACATAATCGGGTGAATACATATCATCGAAACAATCGTAGTGTTCATCTTCCACAAAATGATACGTAAGGCTTTCGAGGACTTCGAGCAGAAAGGTAACAGCATCGGCATAGTTGCCTTGGCTGAGCGATTCGCGAATTGTTTTACGATAGGGTTCAAGCAAACTCGCAATGGTGTCGCAATCTTCATCAAGGTTGCGTTTGTTGAACACGGCTTCGATTTCCACCTTTAGTGAAGTCAGTTCGATGCCGGTACGTGAGCTGTCCGTCATGCGCTGACGGATGTATCTCATTCGTCCGGATGCCATAATGGTGAGTTGCTAAACAAGTTTATGAGTTGACTGAAGCCAGCCGCCTGAACCCTTGTTTTTATGAAGATACCTTCGTTAGGCGATGAAGGCGTCTTCGTTAAGCGATGAAGGCACTTTCGATGGCACATGAAGATACCTTCGTTGAAAAACGGTTAACTTCTAACTAAGCAAGGATGCTTATCCAAGTATTCAAGGATACTTGACGATTTATCCTTGGTCAGGAACACATAGCGCAGATAAGGGATTTTCCCGGACTTCCGGGCTGTGTTCGTAGCAAATATCACTGATTAAGTTAATGAATGTCCACAATCGGCCATTCAGCAACAAGTTACGAGCTACAAAGCTACAAGTTAGCTACGCTCTGAGCCTTATAAGCAACTTTACTTGTCACTCGTAGCTGAATAGGAGCTTTGCAGATATTCAACATCCTTTTTCTCAGAAATTTTCCGGTATCTTAAAGATTTCTTGGGGTAGCGGATATGGTCCATCTTCTTGCTGAAGTAGTTTTTTGGCAAGCTCGCAATCTTCTGCTTTCAACTCTCCGCGACACACATGCACAAAGTGACCATCTACAGGAAAACCTAAGCAGCGGTCGTCTATGGCCACATATGAGGTGACCTCAAGATGTTGGTCAAGATAGTCACGTATCTCGGAAGCACGAGAATCAACATACTTGCCTTCGGGATGAATGGAGTTGAAATACTTTTGTACTTGTTCTTGCCGAGGTAGAGAAGGTTGGGTGAAACTGCCATCTACCAAACCGTAATAGTACTTATCAAGGCCATACACAGCCAAGAACAACCTTATGGCATATTCTCCTTCATCGCGCCAATCGGAAGAAATCACAATCTTGGCATCGCTCTCCTTCAGAATTTCTGTAAGGTAGGCCACAGCCGACTTTGACCAATCGAAGTAAACGGCTGCTAAGTTAAACTTGCGAATATCCTCAGAATATGGTGCTCCGTGAGGACCTTGCCCGGCTGTGACATACGCATAGTACTCATAATCGGGATTTTGAGCTTCAAGCTGCCGAGCTACATCTCCTATCTCATTAATATGTTTAAAGCGGTTTTGGCTTCAGGTTGGTTGAAGTACACCGTCTATATCCAAAAAAACAATTCTCATGGCAAAATGTAAAATATAAAAACAATAGGAACACTATTGAGTACTTACTTTCTCAATCTTCCACTCTCCGATGGTCTTCTTTTCCTTGTCGAAGCTGATGCCGACTTTCACCATCGGCAGACCGCAGAGGGCAAAGCGTTCGGGGTACTGCTTCAGGTCTATCTGCCCAAGGGCGGTGTCGGCATCCTTGTCCAACTTCAACTCTATAATATATAAAGTATGGGCGGTGCGCATCACCACGTCCACCCGTCCACGCGGGGTACGAACTTCTACGTCTGTATAGTAATCCAACAGCGTGAACACCAGATACAGCATTTGTTGGTAATGGCCTTCATAGTGCGTATTCTCACAATAAGGCATGGTGGAGAGCACCTGCTGCATCAGAGCCAAAGCGCCAGACATGTCATCGTAATAGAGACGCTCGGCCATTTCGCCTACCAAGGTATTGATTTGTGCGGGCTGCCGCACATAGTTGGGCAACAAGCTCCGCATCAGCCCGATGTGTACCTCCCGATTGGGAAGGTCCAACAAGTAAAGTTCCGAAAATGGAGAATAACCTTTGATGGTCAGGTAACCGCTTTGATAGAGCAAGGGAGTGATACTGGTCATATGCTCCGTTGGCGCGTCAAAGTCGGACGCCATACACCGACGATTTCCTATCTCTTGCGGAATGACATCATATTTACGCAACATCTCTATCAGGTAAGTCGGAGTGCCGCTGCCGAACCAATAGAAATCCATCTTACCATCATTGAAGGCGTTGAACAGGCTGTAGGGATTGTAGATGTCAGGCGAAGGCCACGTGAAGTGATAACCGTCGTAGTTGGCTTTCAGCTGGAACAGAAGCCCTTCCTTGTCCGTGTGCAGTTTGGCGGCAAACGCTTCCAAGTCAGCATCCATCTGCGTACGCATTTCCTCTTCGGTAATCCCACAGATGGCGGCATACTCCGTGAGCATGCTGATGTTCTGTATGTTATTCAGCTCGCTGAAGATGCTCAGTTGGGAGAACTTGGTAATGCCGGTCAGGAACACGTAGCGCAGGTAAGGGCCGCACGCCTTCAAAGGGCTGTAGAAGTTGCGCATGACATTGCGAAGCACGGGCAGATTCTCGTCCTCGTGCATGACGTCGAGCAACGGAGCGTCGTATTCGTCTATCAAAACCACGACTTTTTGCCCGGTCTTCTGATAAGCACGCTCTATCAAGCCTTGCAGGCGCTGGTTGGATTCTTTCTCTTCCGCTACTTTCCCATATACTTGTTCGTACTTATACAATTTCACATTGAGTTCGCTCTCCAACTGTTCACGGTTCATGTTTTTGGCCGTGCTCATGTCGAAGTGCAGCACCGGATAACGCGTCCATTCCTTTTCCAACCCTTCTATCGCCAATCCTTGGAACAAATCTTTCCGTCCTTCGAAATAGGCATGAAGCGTGCTCACCAACAGGGACTTGCCGAAACGTCGGGGACGGCTGAGGAACATATACTTGCCTGCGGAATGCGTCATGCGATAGACATGCTCCGTCTTGTCGATGTACAAGTAGTTTTCTTCCCTCAAATCGGAGAAGGTCTGTATGCCTATGGGATAGAAATTCAATACGGGCTGCTCCATTGTCTTTTCCTTTTATTCCAAAAGCAAAGATAGGATTTTTTCCGAACTTTTGAACTGCATTCGTGGGAAATATCACTGATTTCTTGAAGAAGCCATCGGGCGAGATTGAACCGATAAACCGGCAAAGCCAGTGGCAAGCACAGTCTTGCCAGTCAAAGTTACATTTGAAGTCAAACATATAACATATAAAAAGAATGTCTTTGAGTCAGTCCGAAAAGCCGGTTGCGGGAAACGATACAATAGGCTTATGCCTCCGATGCATATAACTGACTTCTTTGTACGATTACTAATCGTGCGGCGTTACGATTACTAATCGTACAACTTGGTAGGCTATATGGTTTGCTTTTCCCAATTATAAGACATATCGATGCAACCCCACTTTCAGACCGCTCCCTTTCTTTATAGTCTTTCAAAGGCAGAAAACACCTCCCGGTGACCAAAAGATACTTGCCGCCTAGAAAGAAGATATACGGACTTGGGCAAGTAAGTATCTTCGCAATACGTCAGTTTTTGTTTCGTGGAATTTTGAAGAGAGCCGTATTCCATCTGCTTGGCCTTCAAATCAAATCGCTTATCTTCACCCCTTCCGTCAGGCTCATCCAAGAATGCCTTGCGGCAGTCATGGTCAAGGGAAAGGAAAGGCCCAACATCTTTCCCACCTTCTTCAGGTTGCGGTTGACGGTGTGGATGGCCGCGTCATGCTGCCGCCATTGTTCCTTCGGGTCTTTCACCGTGATAACAGGAAAAAGGAAAGGAGTGCCGGGGCGGGCGTGTTTGTCCACGATGTCCTGCAAGTAGGCGTTCCAGCGAATGTTTTCCTCCCTGTCGGTGACTTTCGACATGTAGGTCAGGCGGCCGTCCTTGATGTTGTCTTTCGTCAGATAGAACAAGTCGCGGCAGGTCATGCCTTTGGTGAATATGGCGAAAAGGAAGAGGTCGCGGGCAAAGATGACGGAGGGATGAAGTCCGCTCAGGTCCAAATAGCGCAACCGTATCACCTCTTTGGGCGTCAGCCTGTTCTGGTCTTTCTTTGCATGGTAGCTTACGTCCACGCCTTGGAACGGATGGCACTCACGAGCCATGCCATCGGCTACGGCCAATTGGTACACCCTTTTCAAGTTGCGGATATAAAGTGCGACGGAATTTCTCCCTAATTCCTGGTTCTTCAGCCAAGTGTGGTAGTTCCGTACCAATAGGGAGTCGAAATCTTTGAAGGGTATTTCATTTTTGCCTAAAAAAGCAATGAATTTCCGGAGATACATGTTCAGCTTGTTGGCTGCATCGTACCGGCCTTCGTCCTGCATGCTCCCGATGCAGGAACGCGTGTAGGCGATGAAGCCGATCTCTTTTTTTGCAGTCAATCCCAAGGCAACTGTCTGCATTTTCTCTTGTTTGTTGTCCATGTTTCTTTTCCTTTATTTCGCCTGTGCCGTCAATGCCACTAAACATAGCCTTTGCATATCCTGTAAACCCTTTGATAGACCCAAAAAGCATAACCCCACAGGGTTTCCCGGGGATAGGCTGCGAGAAAACGGAGACGATAGGTGAATTTGCTCAAAAAATATGAGGCTGTCTTGCCTTCAGCATGGCGGATACCGGTGTTGTATTGCCCGAAATTCCCGGTCTGCATGATTTCCTGCAGGATGAACTTCCCTTCTTTTTCCGAAGGAGGAACCAAAAGGCGGGCATCATCCAGCCCGAAGGTTTTCTGCAAGATATACATGATGCCGGATGCAAAACGCCGCAAATGGAGTTCATCCAGCATGCCTGCTGCCGTTTGGCGTTCCTCTGCCGTGCAACCTTTTTCCAACAACAGGGCATAGTCCATCAGTTGCCTCAATCCGATGCCTTCGTCGAAGAAATGTTGATAAATGTGGAGCAGCAAGAAGATGCGGTTCATCTCCGCCGTGGGAACGGCAATGCTGCCCGCTCCTTCCGGAAGTTCCACTTCATGGGCAAACTGTTCGTCCGCCTGCCGGGTGAACCATCGTTGCAGTTTCCGGTTATCCGGCCATGCGCATAGCCATGACGGCGTGAAATGTAATTCTATCTCGACTCCCTTGACCACGGGGAAATCCACATGATGGTAGCGCGCCTTGGCTTTCGGGACATGTCGCCGCACGTATGCCATGATTCGTTCCCGCCCTCCATCCAACCAAATGTCTATGTCGCCGGGCATGCGATGCAACGGTTGGGGATACCACAAGGCATTCCCTGCTCCCTTCAGCACTACCGGCCTGAAACCTTCCTGCCTGAACTTACGCGAAACAGCCACGGCGCATTGGTTCAGCTTGCGGTTCGCCTGTTCCAATTCTTGCACCGCGCCAAACCATCTTAGCACCACCTCTTTCGGCGGCCTGCATCCTTCGGGCAAGCGGCACACCCCATCGAACACGACTCCCAACATGGCCTGGCGGACTGCCATGCTCCATATCCGGCTCCAATCTTCGGCGGCGAGACAAAGGGAACTGTCCCATTCCTCTTTGCCCAATGCCATCCGCAACAAGCGGAAAAAGATTTGTTCTACATGTTCCTGTGGCATGACGACCTCAAATGGATTACAGCTATGCATGCAGCCACACAGTGCGCAAGTATCTGCGCCAGATAGCGAGGTGGGTGGTGGCGTTGATTTCCTTGCAGATGCGGATGCACGTGTTTGCCAACTCGTTTTTGGCTTGGTCCACTCCGTCTTCCGTCGTGGTGACAGCAAATACATTCAGCGTCTCACTTCCTATCCCGAAGTTTTGAATTGCTTTTACCGCAGCCCCTGGGTCGGTCAATACCTTATATAAGGTGGGGGCAAAGCTGCGGAAAGACTCAATGAGTTTTTCTTTCTCCGCATCTGCCGTTCCGTTACGGGCGGCATGAAGGGTTCCATCCACCAGCTTCTCGTTGGCTTTCCCATCAGTCAGAAAATACTCTCCGAGAAAATCATTCCAGTTGGCGAAGAGGATGTATCCGTCTGTTTCCGTGGGATTCTTCATGATGCCGACATGGGCGAAATAGGTGGTGGTGGCGGTTCCACCCTTCCCCTTTGTGGGGTAATACACTTCTTCCGTGATGTCCGCCTTACGGATGAATTCGGTGAAATCCTTGTGGCGGATCGTGGCCTCCTTTTGGTCTTTTATCATTTCCATGCCCGAAGTCGGCGTGAGGAAAGGGCGCAGTGTGGCCTTGTTCCAATGCTGTTTCACGTATCCCGGATTGTCGTGCTCATATCGTGCGAGATTGATGACGAGTTCGGCTTCCTTGCCACCAATTTGCTCCAAGCGCATTCCCAATGCGGACTCGCCTCGTTTATGGAGGTCTTTGCAGAGGGACACTAGCGAGGGTTTGACGGACAAGTATTCCATGATGCCGTAGAGCATGGGAAGCATGCGTCCACCATAACCGCATGCTTGCAGCAAACCGATGAGGCAGTCTGCGGCACGGGCTTTTTCCGTGCCGATGGAGAGGCGGTCGGCCTCGACGTTGTGCAGGCGGACAACATGCAGGTCGTAGATGTTTGGGTAGGAAACGGTCAGGTGGCTGCCCGGCATCATGCCTTGCACTTGGAACACCAGCCCTTTTTTGCGGTTCAGGCGGCAAACATAGCCTTCGCATCCTGCCAAGGGGCCGTCGAGCACACGTACAATCTCGTTGGCTTGGTTGCCCTCGCGAGGATTGAAAGCATAGTCTGTATATGGCCGTTCCAAAACGACAACCATTTCGGCATAGTTTTCGTTGAAGTCCTTGAACGCCCTCATCTGGTCTTCGGGAATGATGCAAGGCGTGGCTTTTTCATCGGGTGTCCGCTTGCGGTTGTAACGCAAGAAAGCATTGGGGCAGTTATCTCGCAGGAACTCAACCAATGCCCCCTGTGTGGCCAGCACGAACACATAACCGTCGAAAAGCGTCGCTTTGCGCTCATTGGAACCTAGACGCACGTTGACAGTGGTACGGGTGGGGCAATAGGCTTCAAGCACATTCCTGACCTCCCCCTTCTTCTGTTCGATGAGGTCGCTCAATTCGCGTTCATGTCCAGGCTGTGTGCGTACAAGAAACCAATGGTAGTCTATGTGGTTGAGTTTGTCGGGCATGTCTGGTTTCCTTAAAAAGTGTTCCTTATGTTACCCTCATGACAGTCGCATGACGGCTAATTATTACCTCTCCGAACTTGAATCATCACGCATTGAAACTTATCCATTAAGTCTTCGGGCGTTGTTTACAACATTCTTTAGGTTTAACGACAGCATTCCGGAATAGAAACTCAGCAACAATGGCCTGCCGTTGTTATGTGACAAGAAGCGCAAAGCGCACTACGCTTTAATTTAGATACTTCCATATCACAAGTTTTTGATATTCTATCAATTAAATCATTCCAGCTTCACTGTTTTATATTATGAAGCGTCAAAACATTACAACTTACTAGTAATCAACGTGGAACATTCTGCGTTTTTCAAAATTGGTCGAACAAATGCTGTTCATGGGAAAAAATAATCGCGAACTATGAAAAAATTTAGGTCATAAACATCACTGTAATAAATCTTTTTTATTACATTTGCAGAAAATTCGACGCTTCATAATATAAAACATCAAATTTCGTAGAACATTTCCAAGCGTTTTGCCAGCGAAAAATTTTGCTTTCAGTTTCTGTCCGTTAAGGCAAGATATTTGAAGTGATTTAAACTTTTTGTTTTCGTGAAATTTTCTTCAGTAACAAGACTGCAAATGCCAAGTAATTCCAAGAC